>NZ_AKFJ01000007.1 GCF_000272475.1 Novosphingobium sp. Rr 2-17 | reverse complement strand
GGTCGTCCACATATGATTCAATGATCGGCCCAGCCAGTAGCATGTCGAGCTTAAAACCCGCTCGCAGCAAAAGCCGGTTGCGCACCAGTTCCAGAAGGCCCACCGCCACGATCGCCAGCACGAATATCCCGGTCAGCGCGCCCAGCGTCGCGACGCCGCGTGTCGGCACTACTCGGTCATAGACTTGCAGCATGTAAATCGACGGCGCGAGGTAGAGCAGGTTGAGAAAGGCGCTGAACAAGCCTGCGTTGACGAATAGTCCCCGGCATGCACCGAAAGCCTTGCGCAGGGGCCAAGCGCCGGGTGTTTCCGGAAAGATCGTCATGCCAATGTCCTTTCGGCACCTTGCTCAGCTTGCGTAGTAGTTCGCGAAGCTTTTCTGGTAGCTGTTGGCATCGTTCCGCCCCGCGCTGGCATATTGGCGAATATTGACCCGCGAGAGCGCCACACCGAGCTTCCGCACCCCCGCATGGTCCAGGATGCTGATGGCCGCTTGGGCCGCTTTGGTTGCGGTCTTGCGCCAGCGGCACAACAGCAGCGTTCCATCCGCATTCGCCGCAAGCAGGCGCGCCTCGACAACCCCCAAGACAGGCGCGGTATCGACAATAACCACATCGAAACGGGCTCGAAGCGCATCGTACAAGCGTTTGACCCTCTCGTCGGTCAAATGATCTTCGGTCCCCTTCAAACCGGCCGTGGGCAGGATCATCAGGTCGACCAAAGTATCGCGCACAAACGCTTGATCCAAAGTCCGATGTCCATCCAGCACGTCAAGCAACCTCTCGTCGTCGCCTTGTTCTGGAAGCAGGATTGCCGATAACGCATGACGTCGCAGATCGCCGTCAACAAGTGCCACTTTGCGTCCTCCCGCAGCCAACAGCCGCGCCAGGCAGATCGCAAAGCTGGTCTTGCCTTCGCCCGGCAGCGATGAAGTGATGGCTATCACTTGTCCGTGGGAGAGCCTGGGGCTGATCATGATTGCACCCGCCGCCCGCACCGATTCCGCAAAGAGCGAGAACGGTCGCTCCAACACATAGTCGTGAGGCGGAAGACTGCGGTATGGCCGAGGCGCCGAGGATGCCAGTTCCGGCAACGCACCCACATAAGTGGCGGCCAAATCGTTTTCTACTTCGTCACGCGTGGCGACGGTGTCGTCGAGATATTCGGCAATACCCACCGCTATCAACGCCAGCGCGAGTGCGGCAGCCGCGCCGACGATTAGGCCAAGGCGATAGTCCGGCCAGACGGCGCTGTCCGGCAACCGGGCCATGCTGGAAATGCTGGCATCTGTATTGGGAAGATCGGTGGCGGCCGACGTCTCCTTGGCCCGTTGAAGGAAGGACTGGTAGATTGCCCGACTTGCTTCCGCCTTGCGCTGCAATTCCAGCAGACCGACTTGCGCCTGGCTGTTCGAGACTAGTGATCCGCGCGCACGCGACTGGCTCGATTGAAGGGACGCGACCCCGCTTTCAGCAACCTGTACATTGGCTTGCAAGGTGGAAATGATACGGTTCTGCTCAGCCCCGAGCTGTTGGCGAACATCTGCGAGGTTTTGCCGGGCTCGCTGCAGATCTGGGTAATTTTCGCCGTATTTTGACCCCAGCGACGCGACCGCCGCGCTGGCCGTAGCCTCCTGTGCACGCAGAGTGCGAATAGTGTCCGAAGCCAACACGGCGCCAATATCAGACCCACCGCCACGATTAATCTGTCCGCGTGCCGCAGCCAACTTCCCGCGCTCCTGCGCGAGGTTCGCCTGCGCATCGCTGATCTGGCGATTGAGCTGGGATGCTTCCTGCTCGGCCATAGTCGCACCCTCGGCGCTCATCAGGTTGTGTGCGATCATGTAGGTCTGAACCCCAGCATCGTCGGCAACCGCTTGCTTGCGCAGTTCCTCGGCACGGCTCGCTACGAAATCGGCAGCCTGCTTGGTCATGCCGACACGCTGCTGCGACTGCCTAGCGATGTATTGACTGGCATAGGCATTGGCGATGGCCGCAGCGCGGCTCGCATCGGATGAACGGGCGGAAATGTCGATTACATAAGTAAGGCCCTGGCGACGCACAGTGACGATGCTTTGAAGGATCAGCGCCGCCCGCCGTTCCGCAGCCGTCATCGATAGGATAGTTTCACCCGCACCGGCGAACTTGCCCGTCACACCACCCGCATTCGAATCGGCTTTGTCCAGCTTCGCTCCGGCGGGCAACGACGAAACTTCGCCTGCAAAGTCTCGATCGCGGTCGAGATGAAGTTGCCTGACGACTGCTAGTGTCGTTGTCGGAGATGCGATGATCTGGGTCTGCGTATCGACCACATTGGTGTCTGCAGGGAGCCCTTGCACCACCGATTGCAGGTCGATCGTATCGGTTTTGCGCGGCTCTATCAACACACTGGCCGTCGCCACATAAACGGGCGTGGCGACCAGCATAGCGGCTAAGACCGCGCTCAGCACCAGAATGAAAACACCCAGAAAAATCCATTGCTGCCGACGGAAAACCATCCAGACATGCAGCGCTTCGGGCAGCAAACGCCGCCGCATTTCCACGCGGGCCACACCGAAATTCGAAACGTCAGCGGACGCGATTGACGCCATGGAATGTCTCCAATTCAACTGAGAAAAACGCTCGTACAGACGCCCATTACCAACCGCGCGCACCTTTGTGCGGTGCAACAAAACCATTGAGACGGTCAAAATACGCATCTGATGCTTCGAAATTTATTTTCAATTTTATAGTAAAACTACAAATACCTATATCGATATTTTCATATATAAATACAAACTATTCAATAGTTATGATTAATACATTTGACATTAATAATTATAAAGAAATATAATAGAAATCTTATATTCGCTATTTATCAAACCCTGCATACAACCCATCTACTCGAGGTCGAAAAGCGCCAAATGCCGCATCGCGTCGAGCTTCCTCGGCGGCCCCGCCCTGTATGCCCGTAGGCGTCCCCGCCCCCACAAACGCGGGATAAACAAGCATATATATCGGCATAAGCAGCCATATCGCGCCGACATGCGGCCATCACCGTCCTTCACAGGCATAGAAGGTGCGCAGAAATAAGGGGGATAAACTCAGACGAAAACGGACATGATCGGGATCCAGCTCATCCGATCTAGATTATTTTCGCTTAGGCTATGCGATAGCTCAAGAGTTCTAAAATTATTCAAATATAGAAATCATGACTTGAAACTAAAATATCTATTTATACGTAATATCCCCACCATTATAGCTCATTCTTTACGCTGCACTGCAACGTATTCATATTGCTTATCGACCCGAACAGTTGTTACGAACACAGAAAGAAAAACGGATCACAATTACACAATGCCGTTTCGTCGATGAGGGGATCAGGTCGATGAGGGATCAGACAAATGGATGATAACGCGATACGGACAGCCCCCTTGCTGCAAACCGCTCTTGAAGACACCGGCCCGATCTCGCGAAACGAAGGTTGGCTTACAAATTTCCCTGAGCCTTTCGTCATTGATCCCATAAAGCCCGCACGAATTCCGGCGCTACCTCCTAAGCGCAAAATCCATTTTCGCGTTTCGCACCGGCGCCAGAATGCTCACCGGGACATGGTCGCAGCCGGTATCCCTGCATTGCCTCGCCGCAGAGAGCGAATGAGCTTATGGGAACGCGCGTTCGACATGGTTGTCGCCATCTTGGCCATTGTCGCATTCCTTCCGTTGATCGGGCTAATCGCCATTGCGGTGCGCGTGACGAGTTCCGGGTCGATCCTGTTCGTGCAGCCGCGGGTAGGCCGCCATGGCAAGCTGTTTCCCTGCTTAAAATTTCGGACGATGGTGCCCGATGCACCCAAGGTGCTGCACGACTTGCTTCGAGATTCCCCTGAGGCGCGCGCTGAATGGGCAAGAGATCAAAAGCTGCGCAACGATCCCCGCGTCACGCCTTTGGGTGCGTTTCTGCGCAAAAGCAGCCTGGATGAACTGCCGCAACTCTTCAATATCCTGGTTGGGCAGATGAGCGTCGTAGGCCCACGCCCGATCGTCGAAGGAGAGATCGGACGTTATGGCTCACGCATCGAGGCGTACTGCTCGGTTAGGCCTGGACTTACGGGACTCTGGCAAATCAGCGGTCGGAACGACATCTCGTATGGGGCGCGGGTCCGGCTGGACGCTTTCTACGCAAGCCACAAGTCGCCGCTCTACGACTTCCGAATATGCCTTCGTACGGTTCCCGCAGTGCTTGCATCACGCGGCTGCTATTAATTGCCAACGCTAGAGCGTTTTCAAGGCAGGTGAAATCACCTGCTGACTCGGAAAACGCGGCGAAACGGGCGAAACACGAGTCTAGAGCAACTGAAGCGATGCAATCGGATCGGAACTTGCTCTAGATTTCGCCTGGCTTGCGGCCTCATCCTTGAACTCGAACGCTCAAGCTTTGTGATGCGATCTATCTCGCCCATAGAAGCAGGCTTGAGCAACACCTGCCATCGCAAAGCTGCATAACAGGTCAGCGCTTGATCGCAGCGATCGATGCATCGCGGTCAATCGTGAAGCCCCACATTGCTGTGTTGGTATGTACTTCACAACGTAAATAGCCGGCGCCAGGACTCTCCCAGTCGGCCACCCCCATGTCTCCGGCTTCGCGAGAGAGCCAGCGAGCCGCCTTAGGAAAATTAGCATAGGACACCGGGCCCTCGGCGCGGGTTGCAGCCAATCCCCTGACAAACACTTCCAGGTCCGTGTCGCGGGCGGACCAATCCACCCAACCTATCTCGTTGTCCTGGCAGTAAGCGTTGTTGTTACCCTGCTGGGTACGGCCAAATTCGTCGCCGGCGGTCAGCATAACGGTGCCGGTGGAGGCAAACAATGTCCCGAGCAAGGCTTTTAGGTCGGCGCCGCGTGCCGCAATGACAGCGGGGTCATCGCTGTGCCCCTCGACGCCGTGGTTCCAACTGAAGTTTTCGCTGTGCCCGTCGCGATTGTTTTCGCCGTTGGCGTCATTGTGGCGGTGTTCGAAGGTTACGGTGTCGGCCAGGGTAAAGCCGTCGTGTGCCGCCAAGAAATTGACGGATCGGCAAGGCGCGCGTGGTGCACTTGGTCCGAACACGTCGGAAGAACCCGAAATGCGGGTCGCGAGAATGCCGATACCTGCCTCGCCTTTCCAGAACCGGCGCACATCATCGCGAAATCGATCGTTCCATTCCAACCAGTTTCGCGGGAATTTGCCGAGTTGGTAGCCGCCAGGGCCGATGTCCCAAGGCTCAGCAATGAAGATACGGTCCGCCAACAGCGGGTCCGCATCGATCTCGGCGAAAATAGGCGCATTCCGATCGAAGCCGGGGCCACGTGCGAGGATCGGAGCCAAATCGAAGCGGAAACCGTCTATCCCGCAGCAGCCCACGAAATGCCGCAGTGCGTCGATTGTCAGCCGGCGTACATCCGGGTTGGCGAAATCGAGCGTGTTGCCGCAACCGGTGTCGTTGATGAGGGTGCCGTTGCGGGCGTGGGAATAAGCCGCATTGTCCAACCCGCGCAGGGACAGGATACCGCCGTGGACGTCGCTCTCGCCGCTGTGGTTGAACACGAGGTCGAGGATCACGCCGATGCCGGCTGCATGCAGGACGGCGACCGTCTCGCGCAGTTCGGCAACGCCGCCGGGGCACAGGCCCGGGTCGAGCGCCATCATCGCTACGGGGTTGTAGCCCCAGGCGTTGACGAGGCCGAGCGGGGGCAGATGGCGCTCGTCGATCCAGGCGACGATCGGCATGAGTTCGATCGCCGTGACCTTGAGACGCTGCAGATGCGCCACGATTGCCGGGTGCGCCAACGCGCCGATGGTGCCGCGAAGGGCCTCTGGCACGTCGGGGTGGAGCATCGTGAAGGCACGCACGTTGAGCTCGTAGACCAAGCCGCCAACCGCGAAAAACGGCGGTTTTGCGGGCAAAATCTCATGCGTTGCGACGATCGCGCGGGGGATCAGATCTGCGGTGTCCTCCCCGTACCAGCCAAGCCTGGGGTCCTGGACGAAGCGGCGGTCCAGTTCGGTGGCGTAGGGGTCTACCAGCAGCTTCGCAGGGTCGAACCAGCGGCCGCGTTCGGGGGCCCATTCGCCGGCGGCGCGGTAGCCGTAGAGGGTGCCGGAGAGGTCGGCGGGCAGGTCCAGAACCCAGTTCGGGCCTTGGCGGAGCATGGGGTACCGGGTCTCTTCGGGGCCGTCGAAAAGGCAGAGCCAGAGCTGGTCGGCATGGGGCGAACGGACCGCGAAGTGGGTGCGGCCATCGAGTACGTGTGCGCCAAGAGTGCGATAAGGTGTCATTAAGGCCGCATTAGCGCGTCGTTGAGCGGTAGAGGTCGGCGTAGGCCCTGCCGCTGGCAGTCCACGAGAAGTCGCACGCCATCGCGTTGCGCTGCATCCGCTGCCACACCTTGGGCTGGCGATAAAGCGCCGCGGTGCGAGTGATCGCGGCC
Source organism: Novosphingobium sp. Rr 2-17 (assembly GCF_000272475.1). GTDB lineage: Bacteria > Pseudomonadota > Alphaproteobacteria > Sphingomonadales > Sphingomonadaceae > Novosphingobium. Next base: position 195,596 of record NZ_AKFJ01000007.1, on the reverse strand, counting down.
GACAGCCCCGCATAATCGACGCCATCGAACTGCACGCCGGTGGCAACACATCCGGCTGCCAGCGCGGCGGGATTGGCGTCGATCACGGTGTCGGAAAGCCCCCCGGTGCGGGAGACGACGGGGAGGCAGCCATAGGCAAGGCCATAAAGCTGGGTGAGTCCGCAAGGCTCGAACCGCGACGGCACCAGGATCGCATCGCCGCCGCCGACCATCTGGTGCGACAGCGCTTCGTCGTAGCCGATGCGGATGCCGATACGCCCTGGATGACGCGCCGCGCCTTGGGCCAGCGCATGCTCAATCGCAGCATCGCCCGAGCCGAGCATCGCCAGCCGCGCGCCGTTGCCGACGAGGTGGTCGAGCACCTCGGGCAGCACGTCCATGCCCTTTTGCTGGGTCAGGCGCGTGATGACGACGAACAGCGGGCCGCTTTCGGTGTCGAGACCGAATTGCGCTTCGAGCGCGCGCTTGTTCACCTTGCGGCGCGCCAGGGTGCGCGCGGAATACGTAGCCGGCAGCAACGGGTCGGGCGAAGGGTTCCACACGCCGGTATCGATGCCGTTGAGGATGCCGTGAACGGCACTGCCGCGCTGCGCGATCAGACCTTGCAGCCCCATGCCGAACACGGGGGAGAGAATTTCGCGCGCATATGTCGGGCTGACGGTGGTGACGACGTCGGCCGAGGCGAGCCCGGCTTTCAGCATGCCGACGCCGCCGTGGTATTCCACCCCGTCGATGCTCCAGGCCGCCTCGGGCAGTTCGAGCTGGCCGAATATCTCGTGGCCGAACCAGCCCTGGAAGGCCATGTTGTGGATCGTGACGAGGCTGGGCACCGATTGCCCGGCGAATGGGGCGTAGCGCAAATAAGCGCAGGCCATCGCCGCTTGCCAATCGTGGGCGTGGACCAGATCGAACCGCTGCGGCTTGCCGCGCTTGACCACGGCGCCGCCCGCAATGTCGGCAGCGGCGCGGCCCAGCGCCGCAAAGCGCCGCCAGTTGTCCGCCCAGTCATGCCCGACCGGGTCCGCATAAGGAGTGCCGTCGCGCACGTAGAGCGCTGGCGCATCCAGCACGAACAGCGGGTGCTCCCCCTCTAGCGTGGCGAATAGCAGCCGAGCGGGCGTGCCCAGCAAGGCATCCCAGGTGTGGATCACCCGGACCTTGCCGATCTTCGCCAGCACCGAGGGGTAGCCCGGCAGTAGCGTGGTCATAGCGATGTCGTGCGGCGCCAGCGCGCCCGGCAACGCGCCTGCCACGTCGGCGAGGCCGCCGGTCTTCACCAGCGGCACTGCTTCGGACGTGACGGAAAGAACCTGGAGCGTCATGGGTGCGCGCAGACCTGCCTTACATGTCCAGCTTGTCGATCATCTGCTTGGTGATCAGGCAGACGCCGTTGTCGGTGCGGCGAAAGCGGATGGCGTCGAGTTCGGGGTCTTCGCCCACCACCAGTCCTTCGGGGATGCGCACACCGGAATCGATGATGACCCGCGTCAACTGGGCATGGCGACCAATGTTGCAATAAGGCAGGATCACCGCTTGGTTGGCACACGAAAAGCTACCCATCTTCACGCCCGTCATCAGCAGCGAGTGTCGTGCCAGCGCGCCCGAGACGATGCAATCGTTCGAAATCAGCGACGAGATCGCATGGCCGCGCCGACCGTCTTCATCGTGGACGAATTTGGCAGGGGCGGCGACGACCGCGTCCGACCAGATCGGCCATTCGCGATCGTACATGTCGAGCTGTGGGACGGTGTCGGTCAGGTCCAGATTAGCGTCGAAATAGGCATCAAGCGTACCGGCATCGCGCCAGTATTCGCCCATCTCGTCGGCGGCACGGATGCAGCTTTGGGTAAAGCGGTGCGCCTGCGCATACCCATGCTCGACGATGTAGGGGATGATATCGCCGCCGAAATCGCGCTTGGACAACGGATCGGCAGCGTCGCGGCGCAACTGGTCGAACAGGAACTCAGTGTTGAAGACGTAGATGCCCATGGACGCGAGCGCCATGTCTTCCTGCCCTGGAATACCCGGAGGATCGGCGGGCTTTTCAATGAAGGCGGTAATGCGATCAGTCTCGTCGACGTGCATCACGCCGAACGCGGTCGCTTCCATGCGCGGGACGACGAGGCAGCCGACGGTCACGTCCGCGCCCGAGTTGACGTGCTGACGCAGCATCAACTCGTAGTCCATTTTGTAGACGTGGTCGCCTGCCAGGATCACCATATATTTGGGATCGTGCGCCTGGATGATGTCGATGTTCTGGTACACCGCGTCCGCCGTACCCTCGTACCACAGCAGTTCGGAGATGCGCTGACTGGCGGGAAGGATGTCGAAACTTTCGTTACGCTCTGGGCGCATGAAGTTCCACGCACGCTGCATGTGCCGGATCAGGCTATGCGCCTTGTATTGCGTAGCGACGCCGATGCGGCGGATGCCCGAATTGATCGCATTCGACAACGCGAAGTCGATGATCCGCGCCTTTCCCCCGAAATAGACGGCAGGTTTGGCGCGATTGTCAGTCAATTCGCGAAGCCGGCTGCCGCGTCCGCCAGCCAAAACGTAGGCCATGGCATCACGCGCCAGTGGTGATCCGCTTGGCGTCCTCATCATCCCAAATTCTCCATTTTTCCGGGCCTTCAGCCGGCGTATTCAAGCATGATCGTACTGAGCGGCGGCAAAGTGATAGCGGCACAACCATCGACCGCCTTGATCTGGCCCAAATTGCCCTTGCCGGACCCGCCGTAGTGGACGGAATCGCTGTTCAGAATCTCGTTCCACCGCCCGTCCTGCGGCAGGGGTATCCGGTAGCCGGTCCGCATCGTCGGCGTCATGTTGGCGATCACCGCGACAGGGGCGGAACCGGGGGTCTTGCGCAGCCAGGCGAAGACCGAATTGTCCTTGTCGTCCACGATCAGCCATTCGAAACCGTTCGGGTCGCAGTCTCCTGCATGCAGCGCGCGCTTGGTGCGGTAGACTCGGTTGAGATCCTTGACCAAATTGCGGACCCCCGCGTGCGCAGGGGCGTCACACAGTTCCCAATCGAGCTGGCGATCCTCGCTCCATTCGCGGCGCTGGGCGAATTCCTGGCCCATGAACAGCAGCTTCTTGCCGGGATAGCCCCACATGAACGCATAATAAGCGCGCAGATTTGCGAATTTCTGCCAATCGTCCCCGCTCATCTTCGCGAGCAGGGACCCCTTGCCGTGGACTACTTCGTCATGGCTGAGCGGCAGCACGAAGTTCTCGGAAAAAGCATAGACCAGGCCGAAGGTCAGGTCGTCGTGATGGTGGCGGCGATGAACGGGATCGCGCGCCATGTAGCGCAGCGTATCGTTCATGAACCCCATGTTCCACTTGAAGCCAAAGCCCAACGCCGTCTCGCGCGCTTTACCGTCGCCTTCGTAGGCGGGCTGGGTGACGCCGGGCCACGAGGTCGATTCCTCGGCGAAGGTGACGAAGCCGGGGTGCTCGGCATAGAGCGCGCGATTGGTGGCGCGCAGGAAGTCCACCGCCTCCCAATTCTCGCGCCCGCCTTCGGCGTTGGCAATCCATTCGCCGGCCTTGCGCGAATAATCCCGGTACAGCATCGAGGCGACCGCATCGACGCGCAAGCCGTCGACGTGGTAGCGCTCGGCCCAGAACAGCGCATTGTTGACCAGGAAGCTGACCACTTCGCGCCTACCGAAGTTGTAGATCAGCGTGTTCCAATCGGGGTGGAAGCCCTGCTTGGGATCGTCATGCTCATACAGCGCGGTGCCGTCGAACCGGACAAGGCCATGGGCGTCGCTGGGGAAGTGAGCAGGCACCCAATCGAGGATGACGCCGATCCCGGCGCGGTGGGCGCCATCGACGAAACGGGCAAAACCCGCCGGCTCCCCAAAGCGCGAAGTTGGCGCATAGAGCCCGGTGGTCTGATAGCCCCACGAAGGGTCATAGGGATGCTCGGTGATCGGCATGAATTCGATATGGGTGAAGCCCATCTCGACCACGTAGGGGATCAGCCGATCGGCCATCTCGTCCCAGTTGAGGAACCAGTTGAAGCGATCGCGCTGCCACGATCCGGCGTGGACTTCGTAGATCGAGACCGGCACCTTGCGCGGATCGACCGAGGCCCAGTGATCGCGGTGCGCTTCATCGCCCCAATCGAGCTTGGCGGGTACGGCGGTCATCGATGCGGTGGCCGGGCGGATTTCTGCCATGAAGGCAAAGGGATCGGCCTTGAGTGGCTGAATTTTGCCGTCGGCGCCGACGATGTGATACTTGTAGGCGCGGTAATCGGCGATGTCCGGGATGAAGATTTCCCACACCCCGATATCGACGCGGTTGCGCATCACATGGCGCGCCACGTCCCAATCGTTGAAATCGCCCACTACGCTGACCAGCCGGGCGTTGGGGGCCCACACCGCGAAGTGAACGCCGTGCGCGCCTTCGTGTTCGATCAGATGCGCGCCCAGCTTGTCGAACAAGCGGTAATGCGTGCCTTGCGCGATCAGCAGATCGTCCAGCGGACCCAGCACCGGGCCGAAGGTGTAAGGATCGGTGACCAGCCAATCGTGCCCCTTGGCCGAACAGCGATAGCGGATCGGCTGCGGCTTGATCGGCAACTGTCCTTCGAAGAGGAAGCGGTCGTCGATCTTGGCCAGCTCGCCCAGCCGATAGCCGTCGAGGCTGAACGCCTCGACTTCGTCGGCGCCCGGCAGGATCGCGCGCAACTGGGTTCCACCAGGCCCGGCATGGGTGCCGAGCAAGGAAAATGGGTTGGGGTTCGCTCCGGTCAGGAGCGTATCGAGCGCGCTTTCAGGAGGCTTCACAATACGTTCCAAATTTCCCGCGCGTATTCTCCTATCGTGCGGTCTGAAGAGAACCAGCCGACATTGGCAATGTTCCGGATGGCACAGGAATTCCACGCCTTTTGATCATTCCAGCGCACATCGACCTGGCGCTGGGTGGCGGCGTAGGCATCGAAATCGGCAGCGCACATGAACCAGTCGCTCTCGTAGATGCCGTTGATCAGCCCTTCGTAGCGGGTCGGATCGTCGGGCGAGAACACGCCCGAAGCGATCGCCTGCAACGCCTGCCCCAATTCGCGCGAGCCTGCGATCACTTCGCGCGGCTTGTAGCCATCGGCGCGCGCGGCGGCCACTTCCTCGGCGGTGAGGCCGAAGATGAAGATATTCTCGTCCCCCACATGCTCCTTGATCTCGACGTTGGCGCCATCGAGCGTGCCGATCGTCAACGCGCCGTTGAGCGCGAACTTCATGTTGCCGGTGCCCGATGCTTCCATGCCGGCCGTCGAGATCTGCTCCGACAGATCGGCGGCGGGGATGATCCGCTCGGCATAGCTGACGTTGTAGTTGGGCACGAACACCACCTTGAGCAGCCCGCCCACCGAAGGGTCGGAATTGATGCGCCGGGCGATGTCGTTGGTCAGTTTGATGATCAGCTTGGCGTTGTGATAGCTCGATGCCGCCTTGCCGCCGAAGATCTTCACCCGCGGCACCCAATCGCGCTCGGGATGGCTGCGGATCTGGTCATACAGCGCGACTGTCTCGATCAGGTTGAGCAACTGGCGCTTGTATTCGTGGATGCGCTTGATCTGGACGTCGAACATCGCATCGGGATCGAGGCGGATGCCCATCGTCTTCTTGATGTAGTCCGCCAGCGCCGCCTTGTTGGCGCGCTTAACGGCGGCGACTTTCTCACCCAGCACAGCATCGTGCGCCAACGCGTTGAGATCGGCCAGCTTGGCGGTGTCGTCCAGGAAGCCATCGCCGATGGATTCGCGGATCAGGCCGGTCAGGCCCGGATTGCACTGTTGCAGCCAGCGGCGCGGGGTGACGCCGTTGGTCTTGTTGTTGATCCGATCGGGGTAGAGCTTGTGGAGATCGGCAAAGACCGTCTCCTTCATCAGCTCGGTGTGCAGCGCGGCCACGCCGTTGATCGAGTGCGCGCCCACGAACGCCAGGTTCGCCATGCGCACCCGCCGCTCGCCGCTTTCGTCGATCAGCGAAATCGAGGCGATCTGCGCGTCGGTGCAACCCGCCTTGCGCGCTTCGCGCAGGACGCGGCTGTTGATCGCGTAGATGATCTGCATGTGGCGGGGCAGCAGCCGTTCGAACAGCGGCAGCGGCCAGGATTCGAGCGCTTCGGGCAGCAGGGTGTGGTTGGTGTAGCCGATCGTCTTCTTGGTCAGCTCCCACGCCTCGTTGAATTCCAGGCCGTGGATATCGACCAGCAGCCGCATCAGTTCGGCCACCGCGACCGAGGGGTGGGTGTCGTTGAGCTGGATCGCCGCCTTTTCGTGCAGCGTACGGATATCACCTTCGTATTGAACGTGGCGGCGCACGATGTCCTGCACCGAGGCGGCGGTGAAGAAGAACTCCTGCCGCAGCCGCAATTCCTGCCCCGCCGCACTGGAATCAGCCGGGTAGAGCACCCGCACCAGGCTATCGGCGCGCACTTGCTCGGCCAGCGCGCCGAAGTGGTCGCCAGCGTTGAAGGCATCGAGCTTGAGCGGATCGATCGGGCTGGCGGTCCATAGCCGCAGGGTGTTGACCCGCTTGCCTTGCCAGCCGACCACCGGGGTATCGATCGCGGTCGCCTCGACGTGCTCGGCCGGGTTCCACACCACCGCATCGCCATCGGCCACCACTTCGCCGCCAAAGCCGATGTCGTAGGTGCTTTCCAGCCGCTCGAACTCCCACGGGTTGCCGTGGGCGAGCCAGGTCTCAGGCAGTTCGACTTGCCAGCCATCGTCGATGCGCTGGCGGAACATGCCGTTCACGTAGCGGATGCCATAGCCGTAAGCAGGAATGTCCAGCGTCGCCAGGCTTTCCATGAAACACGCGGCCAGCCGCCCCAGGCCGCCGTTGCCGAGTGCCGCGTCAGGCTCCAGTTCCTCCAGCGTCGACAGATCGAGGCCATGCGCGGTCAGCGCCGCTTCCATCTCGCGGGTCATGCCCATGTTGGACAAGGCATCGCGCAAGAGGCGACCGATCAGGAACTCCATCGAGAGGTAATAGACCCGCTTGCCCGAGGCATCGTACGTGCGGCGGGTCGATTCAATCCAGCGATCGATGATGGAATCGCGCAGCGCGAAGATCGCCGCGTTGTACCAATCGTGCTGCTTGGCCGCGCGCTCGTCCTTGCCGACGCGGTGGCGCAGCACCTTCACGATATGGGCATCGAATTCCGACGACGCGGCGGAGACGGGAACAGGTTCGCTAGCCACAAGAAGCACTCCTCATTTGCCAGCCGTCCGCATTGCGCGCCCCGCCCGGCATGCCGGATAATCGCCTTTTTCAAGGAGGAGACTGACACCCCTTCCCCACACCCTCACCTGCCATGGCTACCACAGGCTTAAGGCCCGGCAAGAGCGATGTTGCGACGCCGCAAAGATTTTCGCAGCAGGGCGGCGATGGCCGACGATCACAAGTATGCATTTTGGTAGTTACGCGGTCTTGCCAAGTTCGACCGGGTGATAGGGCAACCTGTAAGTGAAAATATTGCCACCCGCCTTGCCTTCGTACTGCTTAGGATGGATTAGTGGCCTGACCGATGGGGGCATCGGCTTAATATACGGGGGATTACGACATGACAGTGCTTTCGCGCGTCCTTATGGGCGCGCTCACTCTTTCCATCACTACAGCAGTTTGCGCGCAGGAGCCGGCACCGACCCCGCCTTCGCAGCCCGCGTCAATGCCGGTACCATTGGTCGTCGGCAACAACGCGCCTCCCATGCTGCATATCGGCCATGAGATTGCCCTTCGCACGCTTGTCGAATTGACAACGCTGAAGAAGGCGTTGGCCGTGGGTCAGCGTGTTCCTCTCGAGGTTGCTGAATCGGTGATGATCAACGGCCAAGTCGTGATCCCGGTGGGCACCCCGGCAATGGGCGAGATTACATCCGTCCGGAACAAAGGGATGTGGGGGAAGTCCGGCGCTTTTGCCGGCCGCGTCCTGTATGTGCGAGTGGGCGACCGTCAGATTCGGGTCTCCGGCACCTTCGATGACAAGGGGCATGCAGGCGGAGGTGCGGCCGTGGCGACCTCTGCAATCGTCTTCCTCCCTGCTGGATTTTTCATGACCGGTACCAGCGCGAAGCTTCCCATTGGAACGCCCGTGAAAAGCTTCCTGGAAGAGGACGTGCCAGTTCAGTTGGCTGCAGTAACCGCTCCTGCGCCGATCCAGGCCGTTGCCCCGGCAGCGCCTGTAACTCCTGCGGCCGCGCTAGCCCCTGCTGCCGGGAAACCGCAACCTGGCGGCGCTGAAGATACCCCGGCGCCATCGAAGATCTGACAAAAGACCAGTGATGCAGGCTGGGCCGCCATCTAAGCGATCCAGCCTGCCCCACCCCATTCCTAGTCATGGTTACATACTGACGAACATCAGCCCCGCTGCTGGGTCCATTCTACGCGGTAGAGGTCGAAGCGGCGGTCTTTCAGGTTCTGCACCGCGCCCGATTGCCGCGCCGTCAGCAGCGCATCGAGGCTGAGATCCGCGATGGCGATCGTCTCGGTATTGGCCGCAGTGTCCGCCGCGACACCGTCACGCGCGAATGGGAAGTCCGAAGGCGTCAGGATCGCGCTTTCGGCGTAGTGGACGTCCATGTTCTCGACGTTGGGCAAGTTGCCGACCACGCCCGAGGTGACGACGTAGCACTGGTTTTCCACCGCGCGCGCCTGGCAACAATAGCGCACGCGCAGGAAGCCGCGCCGCTCGTCGGTGCAGAACGGCACGAACAGCATGAGCGCGCCTTGGTTGACGAGGTGGCGGGCGAGTTCGGGGAATTCGCTGTCGTAACAGATCATCACCCCGATCGGGCCGCAATCGGTCTGGATCACGTTGGCGCCATAGCCGCCGCGAATGTTCCACCAGCGCCGCTCGGACGGAGTGGGGTGCAGCTTCTGCGATTCGTGGACCGAACCGTCGCGCAGGAACGTGTAACCGATGTTGCGGATCTCGCTGGCGCCTTCACCCAGTTCCACCCGCGTCGGGTGCGAGCCGCCGATCACGTTGATGTTATAGCTGACCGCCAACCCCGACATGAACGCGACGAAGCGCTCGGTATAATTGGCGATCGTCTCGATCGCCTGCACCGGCTCCAACTTCTTCGCTTCGATCGAAAGCAGTTCCAGCGTGAACAATTCCGGGAACACCACGAAGTCGCTTTCGTAATCGGCGGCAACGTCGATCCAGTATTCTACCTGCGCCTCGAATTCGTCGATGGTCTCGATCTTGCGCATCATGAACTGGACGGTGGCGACGCGCACGCTGGAGGGCACCCGCTCCTTGAAGCCGGGCACGGCCTTGCCGGTGTCGCGCGGGGCAAGCGGGTTGGTCCAGTACATCAGCACCGCGTTGCCGGCGCTGTCCTTGTCGGTAGGAATGTAGTCGGGAAGGATATCGCGCGGCTCGTATCCTTCGTTCATCTGGAAGTTGATGACCTGGTCGCGGACCTTCTTGTCCTTCACTGCCTGCAGGTAGTCCGCCGGATCGGGATACTGACGGATGCGGCGGGCATAGCCGGGCATGCGACCGGCGAAGGCAATGCCCTTCAGCTCGAAGTGCTGGCACAATTCCTTGCGCTTGCGGTACAAGCGCTGGCCGATGCGCAAACGGCGATAGTCCGGATCGACGCAGACCTCGAAGCCGTAGAGCACGTCGCCATCGGGTGCGGGCGGGCGGCCATAGCCACCATTGCTGATTTCCTCCCAGGTGTGCGGCTTGAAGGCGAGCGCGGCGTTGACGATCATCGTCGCGCAATGGCCGACGATCTTGCCTTCGTATTCGGCGACGAACTGACCTTCGGGAAAATTGGTGATCTGGCCGCGTATCTCGGCGCGGGTGAAGGCATCGACGCGGCCGTAGACCTTCACCGAAAGGCGGGCGATGACAGGTGCGTCCGCGACGGTGGCGGGACGGATGATGAGCTTGGCGAGGGTCTGGTCCATGGCCGCCTCTTACCCGCGACTGGCCGCGCGATCCTAGCGCGAAAAAATCAGTCCATCGTGAATAAACTGCGTGAAGCCGGGATATTTCGGGGCCTGTCGCCGTTTGTTCTTTCGTAAGGAGACCGAATGATGAGCGCTACGATGTTCGCCCTCGCCCTGTTCGCGTGCTCGGACGATGGCACTGCCTGCGAACGCATGGCAACGCCTGTCGCCACTTACGAAACCCGCAGCCAATGCACTGCCCGCATCGACGAGGCGCTCGACACCGAAGCCGCGCGCAAGGCCGATGCGCCAATGGTCTATGCCCAGTGCCTGACTTCGCGCCAACTGGCCTCATTCGGCAACAGCACGGTCGATCTGACCAAGGTGAACCGCGTCCAGATGGCCAGCCTGGCACGCTGAGGCAGGGTTCGGCGCTGCGTTAAGCCGCGCTAAAACGTGAGGCGCTCGGCCAGTTGATAGTTCTTCCGCTCGGCGATGCCCGGGATCAGGAACAAATCGATGAACAGCCAAACGCCCAGGATACCCCAGCCCACAAAGAATGGCAGCCACCCCAGCAGTCCGAGCAGGAGTTGGGCAACGGCTGCGCCAGTCGTGCCCAGGTAAAAGCGATGGGCACCTAGAAAACCGACGAAAAACCACAGAATATAAGCTATCACGGGCGACTTGCGCTGCGCGTCGTATCGCAATTGAGCGCGAAGATCGTCGTTCATGCGTGTTCCTCGCTTACGTGTTCAGACCAAGTTCGCCGCATCACGGCCATATTAGCAAGTGAATTTTCGCCTAGTGCTGGTGAAACTTATTGAGCGCACCCTTCGTCATTCCCGCGAAGACGGGAACCCAACTGATGAACGTGCGTGCTGAGCGGTCATCAGATAGGCCCCCGCCTGCGCGGGGATGACGAGGTGAGAGATTGGAAGCAAAGTCGCGTGGCTAGGCCAGGCGCGGACGGCCGGTATTCAGCCCCGCCCGCGATAGCCTTGCACGCCCTGGTCAGGGACCCACAGACCGGCGGGCGGCGCGTCGGACTGCCAGAACACGTCGATCGGGATGCCGCCACGCGGATACCAGTAACCGCCGATCCGCAGCCAGCGCGGCTTCATCTCGTCGAACAACCGCTGGCCGACGCCGACGGTCACGTCCTCGTGAAAGCCGCAATGGTTGCGGAACGATCCCAGGAACAGCTTGAGACTTTTCGATTCCACGATCGTCTCGCCCGGCGCATAGTCTATCACCAGATGGGCGAAGTCGGGCTGGCCGGTTACCGGACACAGCGAGGTAAACTCAGGCGCAGCGAAGCGCACGAGATACAGGCTACCCACGCGTGGGTTAGGGACGTAATCGAGCACGGCCTCGTCGGGCGAAGCGGGCAATCCGCTCTGCCGACCCAGGTGAAGAGGGGGAGTAGGAACAGGTGTTTCGGTCATGATGCGGCAATGCAACCAAGCGCGGCGCAAGACAAGTGGGCTGGTCGCTACTTCAGCGGCTGGCCAGCGCAGCGCAACATCCCGTCGTGCAGGCGGGCGCGACGGGCGGGACATTAAGATACGGTTCAGCCCACCAGCCCTCAGGCAAGCGGTATGAGGGGTAGGACATTGAACGCAGAGTCGAACGCAGGACGGGGGCGCTTCCTCGCAGCGGCGACGGCGGCCACCGTTCTGGCGTGCATCACATCACCGCACCTGGCACTGGCGCAAGAGGGACAGAACTCCGGCACCTGGAGCTTACCGCCCGGTGCGGGCCAGAGCACACCGACCCCGCAAGGTCCCGTGGACTCGCAAAACCCGTCGCTACGCCCCAACCGTGAAGCGGCGCCGACCACGACGCCATCCGCGCCGCCCAGCCCGGTCCCTGTGATCGCCGCTCCGCCACCGCCCCCGGCTGCAAACACGGCAAGCCAACGTCCGCGTGCCGAGCCATCTTCACCGCCCAGCGCTGCCGTTGAACAAACGCCGACTGAACAAACGCCGGCACAAGCGGCCGCCCCAGCAAGTTCGCCCGCACCCGAACAGCAGCCATCGACGGCGGCACCTTCCGTCAGCACGCCGACGCCGCCTGCCGATGCCGCCGAAGCGCCGACTGGCGGCGATGCGTTGGCCTGGTGGTGGATAGCGCTGCCGTTGGCGCTTGTCGGGATTGCCGCCGCATTGTGGCTACGTCGTCACACGCCGGCTGACCCACAGCCGTGGGACGAGACTGCGGGGGAAGAGACTGCAGAGGTGGAACCTGCCACGCCGTCGCTGATGCCCGAACCTGCGCCAGTTGTTACTCGCCCCCAATCCGCGCCAACCACGCCCCTGCCCGATACCGTCGATATCGCGTTCGAGCCGATCAGCCTGCGCTTGTCGTTGGTCTATGCCACCCTTCAGTTCCGTCTCACGCTCACTGCCACGACGGCCCGTTCGACCGGGCAACTGGTGGGCGACATGATCGCAGCGCATGGCTCACTTTCTCAGGAAGAGCAGCTTGCGCCCTCGCCCGAGACGCTCGAACTCATCAAAGCGGTGCCTTCCATCGCGGCGAACGAGACGATCACCGTGACGGGCGAGGTCCGGCTGCCCTTGGCCGCTGTGCGCTCGCTGGAACGGGGTGCCGGTCGATATATGGTGCCGCTCGTGCGTTTGTGCCTGCTCAGCGATGATGCCGCGCCGGTGCGCCGGGTGTTCAGCATTGGCACGCTCGGCACCGGAACCGCCCTGTCTCCGGTTCGCCTCGACACCGGACCACGCATGGTCGGCGATCTCGGTACGCGCGAAGTCGAGGCGGCGCGCGCCCTAACCTTCGCATCCCCGCCGCGCCGCGCCGCAGGATAGCTGTTCGCGCCGGTTCCTTCCGCCGTTTGAAGTGCTAAAGGACTGCGCTCAGACATTTGGGAGAGCGCGTTGAACGACAGCCAGGTACCGGTAGCGCCGGCCACCACCATCGTCGGAGCAGGACGGCGTGAGGAGTGGACCGGCGCGGTGGTCAATCCGCCTATCTGGCGCGCCAGCACGCATCTCTACGCCAATACCGCCGCGCTGGCCGAGGGCCCGCGCCACAATGAGGACGGGCGGTTCTTCTACGGCCGTCGCGGTGCGCCGACGCAATGGGCCTTGGCCGAGGCGCTGACCCAGCTTGAGCCGGGCGCGGCCGGCACGGTGCTATATCCGTCGGGCGTCGCCGCGCTGGCCGGCGTGCTGCTTACGCTCTTGCGGCCCGGCGACGTCGTGCTGATCGCCGACAATGCCTATGACCCCACGCGTTCGATGGGCACCGGCCTGTTGAGCGATCTGGGCGTGGAGCCGCGTTTCTTCGATCCGCTCGACCTTACCGCCTACCAAGCCGCGTTTTGCGAACGCACCCGTGCCGTGCTGATGGAAGCGCCCGGCAGCCTCTCGATGGAAATGTGCGACTTGCCGGCGATGGCTCGCATCGCGCGGGAAAAAGGCGCGATCTCGGTTCTGGACAACACGTGGGCCAGCGCGCTTGGCTTCCAGGCGCTGGAGCACGGAATCGACATTTCGGTCCAGGCGCTAACCAAACACGTCGGCGGCCATTCGGACCTGATGATGGGCAGCGCCAGCGCCGGACCAGAACTCTACGCCCGCCTTCGCACCCGTGCGCAGCAGTTGGGCCATGTCGTCTCGCCCGACGATGCGGCGCTGGCACTGCGCGGCCTCAGGACGCTGCACGTGCGCCTGAAGCAAAGCACCCAAAGCGCCCTGAACATCGCGACATGGCTGAGCGAGCGCCCCGAAGTGGGCCAAGTGCTGTGCCCGATGCTGCCCGGATCACTGGGGCACGAACTGTGGAAGCGTGACTTCACGGGCGGCTGCGGCTTGTTCAGCATGGTCTTTCGCGGTGGCGACATGGCTGCGCGCAATCGCTTCGTGGATGCTTTGCGCTTGTTTGGCATTGGCTATTCCTGGGGCGGGTTCGAAAGCCTAGCTCTGCCGATCGCCCCTCAGGCCTACCGCACCGTGATGCCCTGGCCGCCCGAGCCGGCACAGGATGGAGACCGCTACGGCGTGCGCTTCGCGATCGGGCTGGAGGACGCCGACGACCTCATTGCCGACATCGAGCAAGCTCTGTCCGCCTGGGCTCGGCCGTGAACACTTCCCCGGTCGCCACCCCCACCGCGACCGTCACCCCGACCGTTACCCAGGTGGCGGAACAAGGCGTAGCGGGCGCGGATGGGTTGAAGAACGCCGTCTCGGCCCGCAGCGGCGCCTTGGGGGATGTCGTCGATACGCTCGACGGACTGGCGATCCGGATCGGCGCCACCCGGCTGTCGATCTGGGACTTGATCGTGGTGGTGGTGGTGCTCGTGCTGGTCGTCACCGTCGCGTGGGCGGCGAACCGGCTGTCGGCGCGGCTGATCCAGCGCGCGCGGCACCTGGACCTTACCCAGCGCCTGCTTGCCGAGAAAGCGGCCAGCCTGCTGATCTGGGTCGTCGCGATTCTGATCGGCATCGATGTGCTGGGCATCGACCTGACGGCGCTGACCGTGTTTTCCGGCGCGTTGGGCCTGGCGATCGGTTTTGGTCTGCAAAAGACTTTCGGCAACCTGATCGCCGGCATCATCCTGCTGATGGACAAGTCGATCAAGCCGGGCGACGTGATCGCGATCACTGACCAGGGCGGCAAGTATACCTTTGGCCAGATCCGCCGTATCGGCATCCGCGCCGTCTCGCTCACCACACGCGACCAGAAGGAATACCTGATCCCCAACGAAAACCTGATGGTCAATCAGGTGGAGAACTGGTCCTATTCCAGCAAGAACGTACGTATCCAGGTGCCGGTGGGCGTGGCCTTCAACGCCGATATGGACAAGGCGGAAGCCTTGATGCTGGAGGCCGCGCGGGCGGTTCCGCGCATCCTCACTACCCCGCCGCCCACGGTCTGGCTTGAAGGCTTCGGCGATAGCAGCGTGAATTTTCACATCAACGTCTGGATCACCGATCCCGAGGAAGGCGTGGGCAACGTACGGTCCGACGTGCTCAAGACGCTGTGGCGCTTGTTCCGCGAAAACGGGGTCGCCGTTCCGTACCCGCAGCGCGATCTGAACCTTCGGGATGGCGAGGCGCTGCGCGCGCTGATCGATGCTTTGCGGGATGGAGAGAAAGAACGCCCCTGACTAAGCTGCGGCTGACTAAGCGGCCTAAGCAGCGGCGCTGCGCGCGGGGCGTTCCATTTCCAGGCGGTTGCGCCCCTTTGCCTTGGCGACGAACAGCGCCATTTCAGCGCGCTCGATCGTGGAATCGAGGTTGTCGGTAATCCGCGCCACGCCGGCGCTGGCGGTGATGGGAAAATTGCCCTTGCCCACCATGCGTTTCAGTCCAGCGAGGGTCGAGACCACCCGTCGGCATACGCCTTCGGCCTGCTCGGGATTGGCATGGGGCAATAGCACGGCAAAGCGTTCCGACCCGATGCGTGAGATCAGATCTTCTTCGCGCAGGACATTGCGCAAGTGGTCGGCGAAAACCACCAGCACTTCATCGCCCACGCTTTGTCCGTGCTGCATGTTGATGGTCCGGAAGAAGTCGATACTGAACATCGCCAGACACCCCTCTATGGCGTCTTCCAGCATATATTCGAGCATGGCGATGAAGGCGCCGCGATTGGTTAGCCGGGTCAGCGGATCGGTATACGTCGCGGCAAACAGCTTGTCGTTCAGGACTCGACGATCATCGATACTCCGCATGATCGCTATCGCGCCATAGGGTTTGGCATCCTCATGACGCAGCGCGCGAAAGCAGATTTCGAACCAGTGCTGCAAACCATCGGCGGTCAGCGCCGGAAATTCGATCCAGCCGGCGTCCTCCTTGCCGAGCAGCGCCTGCGCATGGGCTTGTGCCACTGCCACCCGCGCTTCCGGGCCGACCAGTTCCAGCAAGTGAGGACCGCCCACCAGTCCAGGCGCGCGCAAGCCGAGCGCTTCGATTCCCGAAGAGGCATGAACAATCAAACCGTTGCAATCGGTTTTGATGACAATGTCGGACCTGCTTTCGGCCAGCATTCCGTACAGGGTCCAGCTTTCCTGGCAGTTGAAATCCGTTCCCATCCCGCGGCTTCCCGAATGCGCCATGCCGATATCGTTTTCCGATTTAATTCGCAACAATCGCCATGCGGATTGCGTCGCGAATATTAACCAGACCAGTGAAATCACATATTAGTTCAGTTAGCTAACATTACTGTATTCAAAATCATCGTTACTGCTATATTTATCATCATCAGCAAGACTTGAGAAGGAAAGATTTGCACGTAACGCCGCGCCGGCAAAGCGACGGCGGAGAACGGAGATTTTAGGATAATATAGGATAATATCCGCGCCTGATAACCAACAGACGCGCCGGTAGACTTATTAAAGGTCAACCATGATGCGGACTTTCTCGGTGGGCACTTCCAGTGCCGTCGCGATCTGGCCGCGGCATCGGGTTATCAATTCTGCAAGGCCAGGCACCGCGCGGCCAGGCCTCAGCTCGGCGGCGGTGACCTCCAGCGCTTCGGCAATCGCTTCCATGCGATCTTCGATCGGGCGCGCACGATCCTGCTCCCAGGCCCAGACTGTCGGCTTGCTGACGCCCAAGCGAGAAGCAAGCTCGCCCTGAGTTAGCCCACGCAACTTACGCAGGCGATGCAGGCGTTCTCCCATGCTCTCCCCACCAACCGTGGTGGGGGCTGCCGACAGCGGCGATGTGCCCAGCCCAGCTTCGACCTGAACCGCACTGCGCAGTTCCGCCGCGCTCAGCGCAGCCCGGGGCAGCGGCGTTTCAAAGGCACACCCGAACAACTGACCACTGGCCCACACCACACGGGCGCGAACGATGACGGCGCCGGGCAGGACCAGCTCGATCCCTTCCTCGACTTCCAGGTCGACCTTGCTTTCGATTAACAGCCCAGTAGCCGATATGTTATGAACCATGACCGAGGCTTGCGCACCGGACTCCAGCGCGCCCTGCGCTTCCAGCAGCAAACGCCGACGCTCCGCCCGTAACCGGCCCACCCCTTCTGCGGTGAAAGATCTCTGTTCGAAATGAGCCTCCATGGGCATCGGGGATTCTCCTGAAGCGCGGTGAACGTCCACCAGTGGCGTTAATATTTGATTAGCGGGTCAGCCTCGTTAGCTTCGGGACAGGACGGGTTTGGCAGCGCTAGAGCGTTTTCGAAGCAGGTGGGACCGCCTGCTGACTTGGAAAACGCGGCGAAACTAGAGACTAGAGCAACCGAGCCGATGCAATCGGATCGGAACTTGCTCTAGAAGCTACTCTTATGCCCCCCATAGCCATTCTGGCTGGCATCGCTCCCCCTCCAGGGCCATCTCGCGCAGCATGACGAATCCCTCTGGCATCAAGGGCAAGGTTTACCTTGTCGGCGCAGGCCCCGGCGACCCGGACCTGTTGACGCTGCGCGCTGCCCGCCTGCTGATGAGCGCTGGCCTGATCGTCCACGATGGTCTCGTCGATCCGGCGATCCTGTCGATGGCGCGTCCCGGTGCGCGGCTCGTCTCCGTCGCCAAAAGCCGCTCGCGCCATACGATGAAGCAGGATGAGATCAACGCCTTGCTCGTGCGCGAGGCGCTGGCCGGTCACGATGTGGTGCGCCTCAAGGGCGGCGATCCTTTCGTGTTCGGACGCGGCGGCGAAGAAGCCGAGGCCTGCCGCGCGGCCGGTGTCGTGGTTGAAGTGGTGCCGGGCGTATCGTCGGCCTTGGGCGCGGCTGCCGCTGCGCAGATCCCGCTGACCCATCGCGATCATGCGTCGATCGTCAGCTTCGTGGCGGGCCAGTGCAAGGGCTTGTCCGATCAGGATTGGTCGGGCCTTGCCGGCCATGGCCGCACCCTGGTGATCTTCATGGGCTTGGCTACCGCCGCGCAGATCTGCGACAAGCTGATCGCCGACGGGCTGACCCCGGACGTGCCGGTCGCCGTGATCGAAAAGGCGACACGCCGCGATATGCGCGTACTGCGCGGATCGCTGGCCGGGCTTGCCGATCTGGTCTCGTTCAACAAGGTGCAAAGTCCGGCGCTTATCGTTATCGGCGCGGTTACCGCCGAACCGGACACTACCGTTCGCGCGCTTGCGCTGGAGGCAACACTGTGAAGATCCTGACCGGAAACGATCTCAAGAGCGGGGCCGTCACTTGGTGGACCGGCGTGGGCTGGTCGCTGGACGTCAACGATTCCGCCGACGTGGGGGACGATGGCGCCACCATCGCCGCGCGTGAGGAAGGCGCCCGCAACGTACTGGGCGCTTATGTAGTCGATGGCGTACGCACCGACGAAGGCGTGCGCCCCTCGCACATCAAGGAACGCATCCGCGCTCTTGGCCCCACTGTGCGCCCGGACCTGACGCTCAAGCCTGCCGACCCCGCCGCTTTGACCTGGGTGATCTGATGTACAAGTACGACGAATACGACCAGCAGATGGTGGACGTCCGGGTCGAGGAATTCCGCGACCAGGTCCGTCGCCGCTTGTCCGGTGACCTGACCGAGGAGCAGTTCCGCCCCTTGCGCTTGCAGAACGGACTGTACCTCCAGCTCCATGCCTACATGCTGCGCGTGGCGGTGCCGTATGGCACGCTCAATTCGGCGCAGATGAAGCTGCTCGGCGATATCGCCGACAAGTACGATCGCGGCTACGGCCACTTCACCACCCGCCAGAACATCCAGTACAACTGGATCAAGCTGGACGAGACGCCCGACATCCTCGCCGAACTGGCGACGGTGGAAATGCACGCGATCCAGACCAGCGGCAATTGCATCCGCAACATCAGTTCGGATCAGTACGCCGGCGCCGCTGCGGACGAGATCATCGACCCGCGCCCCTATGCGGAACTGCTGCGCCAGTGGTCCAGCTTCCACCCGGAATTCCTGGTCCTGCCGCGCAAGTTCAAGATCTGCGTCATCGCGTCCGAGACGGACCGCGCAGCGATGCGTCTGCATGACATCGGCATCAAGATGGTGCGCAACGACGCCGGAGAGATCGGCGCGCAGTTCTATGCCGGTGGCGGCATGGGCCGCACCCCGATGATCGCGCCGCTGATCCGCGACTTCGTGCCGCTGAACCAGTTGATCACCTATTCCGAGGCGTGCCTGCGCGTCTACAACCGCCACGGTCGGCGCGACAACAAGTACAAGGCGCGGATCAAGATCCTCGTCCACGAACTGGGCCGCGACGAATACGTCCGCCAGGTCGATGAAGAGTTCGCGCATCTGCTGACCCAGCCGATCGAGCCGCCGCTCGCCGAGCTGGAGCGGATCAAGGCGCACTTCACCGACCCCGCATTCGAGACCGGCCTGTCCGACGAGCTGGACTTGTCCGACCGCGACTTCGCGCTGTGGGTGGGCCGCAATACCCATGCCCACAAGCAGGCCGGCTACGTGATCGCCACGGTGAGCCTCAAGCCCGTCGGCGGTATCCCCGGCGACGCCAGCGCCGATCAGATCCGCTTGATGGCGCAATTGGCAAAGGACTATTCGTTCGACGAACTGCGCGTCACCCATGCGCAGAACATCGTCCTGCCGCACATTCGCAAGGCCGATCTGTTCACGGTGTGGCAGGCGCTGGAAAAGGCGGACCTGGCAACGCCGAACCTCGACACCATCGGCGACATCATCGCTTGCCCGGGGCTGGATTATTGCAGCCTGGCCAACGCCCGCTCGATCCCGGTGGCGCAGAAGATTTCCGAACGCTTCGGCACGGCGGAAAAGCAAGCCGAACTGGGCGAGCTGAAGCTCAAGATCTCGGGCTGCATCAACGCTTGCGGCCACCACCACGCCGGCCACATCGGCATTCTGGGCGTCGATAAGAAGGGCTTGGAAAACTACCAGCTCTCGTTCGGCGGCAGCGAAGGTGCAGACACTTCGCTCGCCAAGATCACCGGGCCGGGCTTCACCGAAGACGGCGTCGTCGATGCGGTCGAGAAAGCCACCCAAGTCTACCTCGCCAACAAGCAGGGCGAGGAGCGCTTCCTCGACACTTATCGCCGCATCGGCATGGAGCCGTTCAAGGAGGCCATCTATGGTTGAGGTCCAGTTCCGCTTCCGTGACGACGAACTCGTCACCGACCCCGCGATCACGGTGGATTCGTTCTCCGAACAATCCAACGCTAGCGCCGTTCGCATCGAGCCGGGCGACGATGCCCGCGTGCTGTTGCCCTACCTCGACCGGCTCTCGCTGGTGGAAGTCAGCTTTCCCAACTGGACCGACGGGCGCGGCTTTTCGTCGGCCCGCATCCTGCGCGAAGCGGGCTACAAGGGCGAGCTGCGCGCGGTGGGCGATGTCGTGATCGACATGCTGCGCCACTTGCAGCGCTGCGGCTTCGACGCCTTCGCGCCCGACAAGCAACTCAACCCCGCCGACGCGAAGACCGCGTTCGAGCGCTGGCCCGAAGTCTATCAGGCAACCGTCGTCGATGGTCGCCAGGCGATCTGGGCAAAGCGCCACCCCGCCGCATAACGTCCGGCAGAAGGGACCACCCGATGCTCCAGTCCAGTCTTCATCCGGCAGATGCCGAGGATCACGACCGCGTCCGCGATCGTATCGACACCGGCCCGCGCTTCGTCGAGGCCGATGCCGTGCGCCTCAACCGGATGTTCGATGGGGCGGACGCGAGCCAGATGCTGGCAGCCGTGCTCAGGGACGGGCTGGCGGGGCGCGTCACCACCGTTTCCAGCTTCGGCGCGGAAAGCGCAGTGCTGCTGCACCTCATCAGCCGCATCGACCCGAACGTGCCGGTGCTGTTCCTGGAAACCCGCAAGCATTTTCCCGAAACGCTGGAATATCGCGACTTACTGGCGCAGCGGCTGGGCCTGACCAACCTGATCAACCTGTTTCCCGAGCCGGTGGAACTGGCGAAGAAGGACGAGAACGGCCTGCGCTGGTCGTACGATCCCGACGGCTGCTGCGAAATCCGCAAGGTCAAACCGCTGGCCAAGGCGCTGATGAACTACGATGCCGCGATCACGGGGCGCAAGGCGTTCCAGGCCTCGACCCGCGCTGCCCTGCCCCGTTTCGAGATCGACACCACCGACGCGCAAGGCCGCCTCAAGATCAATCCGTTGATCGACTGGAACGCCGAGCGCCTCGCCGCTTACGTCGCCGAGCACGCGCTGCCGCCGCACCCACTGGTGGCGCAAGGCTACCCCTCGATCGGCTGCATGCCTTGCACCAGCAAAGTGGCCGAAGGCGACGACCCGCGCTCGGGCCGCTGGCGCGGTTGGGACAAGGTCGAATGTGGCATCCACGTCTCGCACCCGCTGCCCAACCTGACGACCGAACTGGCGCCCGAGTTCGATCCCGGACTGTAACCGGACGCAAGGCGTTCGATCGGGTAGGACGACGGCCTGCCCGATCCAACGTCCGCCAGCCTCGCGCAGCGTCATCAGACCAGAAACCGCCGCCCGGCTTGCCCGCCTGGGCATTTTATCTGATCTATTGCGCCCGGATCGTTGAAGCTTGCGGCAATCGCACGTCAGTTGGCCTTCACGCGGTCGCAAAGGCTCCCTAGATGAGCCCTTCCCAATCCTATTGCAGTGCAGCAATGACTGAACCCGCTTTATCGTCCCCCCGCATCGTTCACCCAGCGCTTGTCATGTTCGCGCTGGCGATGGGCGCCTTCGCGATCGGCACCGCCGAATTCGCGTCGATGAGCCTGGTGCCGTTCTTCGCCGCGGACTTGCGCATCAGCGAGCCGCAGGCAGGCCACGCGATCAGCGCTTATGCGCTGGGCGTGGTCGTCGGTGCGCCGGTCATCGCCGTGCTCGCCGCCAAAATCGCGCGGCGCACTTTGCTCGTTGGGCTGATGGCGCTGTTTGCGATCGGCAACGGCTTGTCCGCCACGGCGCCCAGCTATCATGCGCTGCTGCTGTTTCGATTCCTGGCCGGCCTGCCGCATGGCGCCTACTTCGGGATCGCGGCGCTGATGGCGGCCTCGCTGGTCGCCGAAAACAAGCGCGCGCAGTCAGTCGCGCTGGTGATGTCGGGGCTGACGGTCGCGACCATCATCGGGGTTCCTGTCGCCAACCTGCTGGGCCAGATCATGGGCTGGCGTTATGGCTTTGGCATCGTCGCGCTGCTGGCGATGCTGACGATGGCTCTGGTCGCGCTCTATGCCCCGCAGCAGCCCGCTGCCGAGGGGGCAAGCCCGTTGCGCGAGTTGGGCGCCTTGCGCCGTCCGCAAGTCCTGCTCACGCTGCTGACCGGCGCGGTCGGCTTCGGCGGCCTGTTTTGCGTCTACACGTACGTCGCCTCGACCATGCTGGAAATCACCCACGTCTCTCCCAAGCTGGTGCCGGTGGTGCTGATGGTCTTCGGCGTCGGGATGACGGTGGGCAATTTGTTCTGGGCTTGGCTCAGCGACCGCCGCCAGAACCTCGCCGCGATCGCCGCCCTGCTGTGGAGCGCGATCGCCCTCGCGGCGTTCCCTCTGGTGGCCGGCAACGTGTGGCTGCTGGCGATCGACATCCTGCTGATCGGTTTCGGCGGTGGGCTTGGCTCGGTGCTGCAGACGCGGCTGATGGATGTGGCAGGAGACGCCCAGGCGCTCGCCGCTGCGGCCCATCACAGCGCGTTCAACACTGCCAATGCTTTGGGGCCGTGGCTGGGAGGGCTTGCCATCGCGGGCGGCTATGGCTTGCGATCCACAGGCCTGATCGGCGCGGCGTTGTCTCTGGGAGGGCTGGCGATCTTCCTGGTGACCATTAACCTGCACCGCCGAGAGACGCTTCAGCCGCTGACGGCATAAGTAACCAAAGCGTGACCGTTATAGCTCACTCGTTGTGAACAAGCCTTTGCCCTGGGTCACAGCGACCTTAACCCAACAACCCTAGCCAATCATCATCAGGCTGGCATTGCCGCCAGCCGCCGTGGTGTTGATCGAGGTGGATACTTCCTCCAGCAGCCAGATGCCGCCTGGCCCCGCGTCGCGGTGGACCGGCACGATCGGCCCTGGCAATGCCGCCACCGTAAGGCCCGCGCGCGCCACCGCGTCCGCCCCGCCTTCCACCAGGCACGCCGCAAACGGCTCGACCGGATCGACGCGGAAGCGGGCCGCCACCGTTGCCGGCAGTCCCTTGGGCAGCGCCATGCCCTGCACGGTTGCCCGGTTGCCGGTGGCCAGGACCGCGGCCATTTGCCGCAACAAGCCGCCCTGCGTTTCGGGCAGGAGCAGAACATGCCCGCGCGGGTGCAGCGCATAGAGATTGCGCTCCCCCACCGGGCCTTGCAATTCGCGCTCCAGCCCCAGTAGCGACGCCGCGCCAAGATCGCGCGCTTCTGTCGCCAAAGCCCCCTCGCCTTCGCCGTCCAGCCAGCCAGCGAAGTCAGCCACTAGTGGCGACCCATGGCCGGTCGGCGCCAGCACCGCCGGTGCCTGCCGCACCAGCCTGCCAAGATACAACGGCCCGCCGGCCTTTGGCCCAGTGCCCGACAAGCCTCGCCCGCCAAACGGCTGCACCCCCACCACCGCGCCGATGGTGTTGCGGTTGACGTAGAGGTTGCCCGCCTTCACGCTCCGCGTCACTCGCGCAACTGTCGCATCCAGGCGAGTGTGGAGGCCGAAGGTCAGTCCGTATCCGGTAGCATTGATACCATCGATCAACGCGTCCAGCGCTTCGCGGCGATAGCGCAGAACGTGGAGCACCGGGCCGAACACTTCGCGCTCAAGCTGACCGATCGTATCGATCTCGATGATGGTCGGCGCCACGAACGTGCCGAACACGGCGCCCTCGCCCACCGCCAGTTGGGTTACTTTGTGCCCGCGCTCGCGCATCGCCTCAATGTGGCCCACGATCCCGATCTGCGCTTGTGCGGTGATGACCGGGCCAATGTCGATAGCCAGGCGCTCGGGGTTGCCGACGCTCAGTTCGGCCAGCGCGCCTTTAAGCATCTTGAGGGTCCGGTCGGCCACGTCTTCCTGCAGGCACAGCACCCGCAAGGCCGAACAACGCTGGCCGGCACTGTCGAACGCCGAGGCGATCACGTCGGCCACGACTTGTTCGGCGAGCGCAGAGCTATCGACGATCATCGCATTCTGGCCGCCCGTCTCGGCGACGAACGCGATGGCGTTACCCTCCGGCGAAGTCCGACCGGCAAGCTGGCGCTGGATCAGCCGGGCAACGTCGGTGGAACCTGTGAACATCACCCCGGCCACTTGCGGTGCCGCCACCAGCGCCGCGCCTAGATTCCCATCGCCGGGCATGAGTTGCAACGCGTCTGTCGGCACCCCCGCCGCATGGAACAAGCCAACCGCCGCCGCCGCCATCAGGGGCGTCTCCTCGGCAGGCTTGGCGAGGACCGGATTGCCGGCAACGAGCGCGGCGGCGACCTGGCCGGTGAAAATCGCCAACGGAAAGTTCCACGGGCTGATGCAGACAACGGGGCCGAACGCCTCGGCGCTGCCCAGCGTCTCGCGCGCCTGCTGGGCGTAATAGCGCAGGAAATCGATCGCCTCGCGCACTTCGGCAATGGCGTTGGCGGCGGACTTGCCTGCCTCGCGAATGGCGAGCGCCATCAGCGGGGCCATCTGCTCCTGCATCGTATCGGCAGCGCGATCGAGGCAGGCGGCGCGCTCTGCCACCGGAACCTGGCTCCACGCGCTGGCAGCGGCACGGACGACGGCAGGCGCCGCCGCGTCAGGCCCGCACTCCAGGACGGTGCCGACTACCTCGCGGTGGTCGGCAGGATTGACCAGCCTGCGCAAGTCACCCTCGCCATGATCGGCAGCGGCATGCCAGCCAGATCGCCCCGCCTCAGCCAGCGCTTGGGACAGCCCGGACAACGCGATCTCGTCGGTCAGATCGATGCCGGCGGAGTTGCGACGCTCTGGATAAATGTCACCCGGCAGCTCGATCCCATCGTGCCGGGCTCCCGGTTGCGCCATCGCCATGACCACGTCCACCGGATCGGACACCAACGCGCTCACCGGCACGCCGGGATCAGCGATGCGGTTGACGAACGAGGAGTTCGCCCCGTTCTCCAGCAAGCGCCGTACAAGGTAGGCGAGCAGCGTCTCGTGCGTGCCGACGGGCGCATAGATGCGGCATGGCCGATCGAGATTGCCGACGCCGACGACCTGCGAATAAAGCGGTTCGCCCATACCGTGCAGGCACTGGAACTCGTAGTCCCCCACGGTAAAGCCTGGGCCGGCGAGATGGAAGATCGTTGCCAATGTCTGCGCATTGTGGGTAGCGAACTGGGGGAACACGGCATCGCGCGCAGCCAGCAGTTTGCGCGCACAAGCGATGTACGAAACGTCGGTGTGGACCTTGCGCGTGTAGACCGGAAAGTCGGACAGGCCGTCCACTTGCGCGCGCTTGATCTCGGCGTCCCAGTACGCCCCCTTCACCAGACGCACCATGATCCGACGGCCCGACCGGCGAGCGAGATCGACGATCCAGTCGATCACGAACGGGCAGCGCTTGCCATAAGTCTGGACGACGAAACCAAGGCCGTCCCACGCTGCGAGATCGGGGTCGAGCGCGAGATTTTCCAACAGATCGAGCGAAAGTTCGAGCCGGTCGGCTTCCTCGGCATCGATGTTGAAGCCGATGCCATAGCCCTTGGCCAGTGCCGCCAATGCCTTCAGGCGCGGCAGCAGTTCTGTCATCACTCGGCCCGCTTGGGAACGGACATAGCGCGGGTGCAGCGCGGACAGCTTGATGGAGATGCCGGGCCCTGCGTAAATGCCCCGCCCGGCGCTGGCCTTGCCAATCGCGTGGATCGCGGTTTCATAATCGGCGTAATAGCGTGCCGCGTCGGCGGCGGTGGTGGCTGCCTCGCCCAGCATGTCGTAGCTATAGCCGAAGCCTTGCGCTTCCAACGCGCGGGCGCGCTTCACCGCTTCGTCGATGGTCTCGCCCGTGACGAACTGTTCGCCCATCATTCGCATCGCCAGATCGACACCGCGCCGGATCAACGGCTCTCCTGCCCGCGCGACAAGGCGGGTGAGCGCGGCGGACAGGCCGGTATCGTCCACCGAGCCGACCAGCTTGCCGGTCACGACCAAGCCCCAGGTGGCGGCGTTGACGAACAGCGATTTGCCGCCGCCTAAGTGCCCGCTCCAGTCGCCATCGGCCAGCTTGTCGCGGATCAAGGCATCGCGGGTGGCGGCGTCGGGAATGCGCAGCAAGGCTTCAGCCAAGCACATCAGCGCCACGCCTTCCTGGCTGGACAGCGCGTATTCCTGCACCAGCCCTTCCACACCCGTTCCCTTGTGGTTGGCGCGAAGCTGGGTGACCAGCAGCGTCGCGGTCGTACGCACGGCATCGCGCATCGCTTCCGACAGTCGCGCAGCATCCAGCAACGGGGCGAGGCATTCGGCCTCATCGCGGCGGCGGGCAGTGGCGATCGCACTGCGCAGCGCGGTCATCGCGCGTACAGGCGGGGCGAAGTCGGCGAACGGGATAGAAGCGGTCATGGAGGCGATCCTATAACAGCCAGACTTGTCGATCAGACTTATTGTAGGCAAATGATGGGTCAATCAGACCTTAATGCTCATGAAGTTGAATCAATGCGCTCTGAAAATCACCCGACCTTGGTCGATCTGGACGAACTCGATCGCAAGATCATTGCCGTCCTGCGCGAAGATGGCCGCATCACCGTCACCGACCTGGCGCGCCGGGTCTCGATGTCCAAGACGCCGTGCCAGGTCCGCATGCGGCGGCTGGTGGAAAGCGGCGTGATCCGGGGCTTTCGCGCCGTAGTCGATCCGGTCAGCCTGGGCCTGGACCATGTCGCCTTCGCCGAAGTGAAACTGTCAGACACGCGCGAGGCGGCACTGGCGGAGTTCAACAGCGCCGTGCGGCGGATACCCGAGGTGGAGGAATGCCACATGCTGGCCAGTTCCTTCGATTACCTGCTCAAGGTACGCACCGCCGACATCCGGCGCTACCGCCAGGTCTTGGGCGAAAAGATATCCAGCCTGCCGCATGTGTCCAGCACTTCCACCTTCGTGGCGATGGAGACGGTGAAGGATGCGAGTAGCTGAGTTAACGGCATGACCGTAGGGCAGCCCGAGCCCCTCAATCCTCGCCGTTGCGGGCGTCGATGTACTTGCTTTCCAGGAACCGGCCTCGCGTGGCGAGCGCGTCGATGTCGTTGCGCGACAAGTCCAGGCTCATCGTCTCGATCTCGTCGGCGATAACGCACAGGCCGTCCACCAGTTGATCGGAGGGGCTGGTGCCACCGGCGCCCGGCTGGCTGCGGACCGAGGCAGGGATGCGGGTGTAGCTTTCCACCAGTGCAGGCAAGTGCTCCGACAACAGCTTGCGAACCTCGCGCGCGGACGGGCCCCGTTCATCAAGGGTGGCGAGTTGCGGGGCCATTTGCTCCAGCCGCACGCCGATCATGTCGATCGCATCGACCGCCGCGTTGGGCAGCGCCTTGCGCTTGCCTTCCAGCCAGATCTCGGTCGATCCGGCGAGTTCGGGCAAGGTGGCGGTGCCCAGGTCGCCGACATGGACCCGCGGGCTGGACGGATAGATCGACAGAACCATGAACACCGCGATGCCCAGCAACACGCTCAGCAGCGTCGCCATGAACGGCAGCCCGCCCAGCGCCAGCGCCGCGACAAGGGTGGCGATGTAGATGGTCATCGTCGCCAGCACTGCGCGCCGCAACCGGCGAAAGCGGTGGCGCCACAATTCCTTGCGGGCATTGTACAGCCGCGCCGCGCGTTGACGCCGGGCGGCGCGCACGATGTCCTGTGATACGCGCGCGGATCGGGTTGCGGGGACTTGTGCCATCGGGTCCGATCAGTCCAGCGCGGCCAGCAAAGACTGCGCGGCGTCGGGCTGGCCTTTGGCGATGCTTTCCGACTGACCATGCGAACGCGCGATATACGCCTTGGACTTGCCCACTTCGCCTTCCAGCGCCGTGACCGTCTGCTTCATCGAATCGAGCGCTTTGAGCTTGAAGGCATCGATCGAATCCATCGTGTCGTAGATGTTCTGGAACGCGCGGCTGAGCGTTTCGAGCGGAATGGTCGATCCCGCCGCCTGCTCGTGGATACGCGCGGTGTTGTCCTTGAGCATCTGGCCGGTGGCGTCGATGATCCGCGCGGTGGTGGTATTGAGCGCGGTGATCTGATCCAGCACCAGCTTCTGGTTCGCCATCGCCTGCGCCACCGTCACGGCGGTACGCAAAGCGCCGACCGTGGTGGTGGATGCACGATCGACGCCTTTGATAAGCTCGACGTTGTTCTTCTTTACTAGGTCGAGCGCGAGGTAGCCCTGCACCGAGACGGCAAGCTGCGTCAGCAAATCCTGCGTGCGCTGGCGGACGTAGAACAGCGCCGTCTCTCGCACGGCCTTGGCCTTAGCGGGGTCGGTGTGATCGAGGTCTGCCGCCTTCTGTTCCAGCGCGGTGTCCAGCGCCTTGGACATGAAGATCATCTGCTCCAGCTTGCCGAGCGCTGCCCACAGGTTCTGCCGCTCGACGTCGATCGCGGCGTTGTCCATCAGCAGTTCGTCCTTGCCGCCCTGCAGGCTGGTGAGGATCGAGCTGATGTGCCCTTGCGCGCTCTTGTAGCTATCGAAATAGTTGCGCAGCTTGCTGCCCATCGGGATGATCCCGAACAGCTTGCGCGGGGCGCTGAGGTTACCCTTGGTCGAGGGATCGAGATCCTCCACCGTGCGGCGCAGTTCGGCCAGGTCGGCGCCGACCCCGGCTTCCTTGTCCATTGCCCGGATCGGCCGGTCGAGGAAGCGGTTCGAATGGCCCGCCGCCTCGGCAATCTCCTTGCGGCCCATGTTGGTAATCTGGTCCACCTTGCGGCCGAACTCGGGCGAGTTGGAATCCTCGCGCACCAGATCCTCGACGAATTCATCGACACGGGTCTGCAGCTTGGTCTTGGCCTCGTCCGCCACGGGCACGAGCCCGGCAGCGCGCTCGGGCTGGACCGTGGGCACGGGATCGGGCGGAGTCAGCTTGAGCTCGCCGGTGGCGGCCTGGTCGGTCGCGGTAGCCATTTTCGTGAAACCCTTGTCCTCGTGATCCCGGATGAGACCGAATCTATGGAGCGTGGCCCCTGACTACAAGGAAAACCGGATAATTGCCGCCGTATCGCTCGACGAACCGTAAAGCAGGATCGACGGCCATCACAAAAGCGGGGTGTAAGAACCCCGTAAGTGCCCGGCACCCCGCCGCTGTGACGTCGACCGAATGCTGGCGAAACAGGCACTTTTGCGGGCCTAACGGGCGCAGATTCGGCCCAAGACGTTCCACTTGCCCACAGGGGCGGGCAATTTGGCTTGCTCCCGATGCGGGGATTCCTCTAAACGCCGCCCCTTAAGTCCGCACCCGTGCATCGATATCGACGAAAAACGAGATCGGTGCCGGCGCGTTGGCGTAGTTTTTCCGGGAGCGAAGGATGGTCGGTTTCATCCGCCGCTTTCGCCTTCCTGGTTCGTAAGATTGGTATGAAACCGCAATGAGTTGGCTCAGCAAGGTACGCAATTCGCTTGGCAGCCTGGCGAAGCGTGACACGCCCGACAATCTGTGGATGAAGTGCCCTGGCTGCGGCGAAATGCTGTTCGCCAAGGAGTACGAGGCGAATCTGTCGGTCTGCCCGCGTTGCGATCACCATGGCCGCATTAGCGCCACTGCGCGTTTCGAGGTGCTGCTCGATCCCGGCTATACCGTGCTGGCGACGCCCAAGGTGCCGGAAAACCCGCTGGGCTTTCGTGACACCAAGAAATATTCCGATCGGCTCAAGGCCGCTCGCGCCGCCAATCCCTATCCCGATGCGCTGACCAATGCGGCCGGCACCGTCGAAGGGATCGAGGCCGTCATCGGCGTGCAGGACTTCGCCTTTATGGGCGGGTCGATGGGCATGGCGGTCGGAGCAGCGTTCGTGGCAGGGGTGGAGCGCGCGATCGCGCAGAACTGCGCTTACGTAATCGTCACTGCAGCCGGCGGCGCGCGAATGCAGGAAGGCATCCTGTCGCTGATGCAGATGCCCAAGACCACCGTCGCGATCCGCCGCCTGGCCAATGCCGGTCTGCCCTACATCGTCATCATCACCGATCCCACCACCGGCGGCGTCACCGCCAGCTATGCGATGCTGGGCGACGTGCAGATCGCCGAACCTGGCGCGCTCATCGGCTTTGCCGGCCAGCGCGTTATCCAGGACACGATCCGAGAGAAATTACCCGAAGGCTTCCAGCGCGCCGAGTACCTTCATGCCCATGGCATGGTGGACATGGTAGTCCATCGCAAGGACTTGAAAGCGACGCTGGCCAGCCTGCTCAGCTATCTGGAACGAAAGGAAGTCGCGTGAATATCGATAGCGCCCTGGTTCGCGAGCTTGCCGAACTGCTTGCCGAGACCGGCCTGTCCGAAATCGAGGTGGAAGACGGTGGATGCAAGATTCGCGTAAGTCGCCAACTGGTGCAGGCGCTTGCCGCCGCAGCGCCAGTTGCCGCGGCTCCGCTAGCCGCCGCCCCGGTCGCAGCCGAGGTCGCCCCGGCGGCAATCCCGGTCGATGCCGTGAAGTCACCGATGGTCGGAACCGTCTATCTCGCCGCAGAGCCCAGCGCGCCTGACTTCGTCACTGTCGGAAAGGTCGTGAAGGCCGGCGACGTGCTGCTGATCGTCGAGGCGATGAAGGTCATGAACCAGATCGTCGCACCCCGTGCCGGCACCGTGACCGCGATCCTGGTCGATAACCAGCAGCCGGTCGAATACGACCAGCCGCTCGTCGTGATCTCCTAAAGGCCGCTGATTTCATGGCTATCAAGCGCCTCCTGATCGCCAACCGCGGCGAGATCGCGCTGCGCATCCACCGCGCCGCGCACGAAATGGGTATCGAGACGGTGGCGGTGCATTCCACCGCAGACGCCGATGCCATGCATGTGCGCCTGGCGGATCACGCGGTCTGCATCGGCCCGCCCGCAGCGAAGGACAGCTATCTCAATGTCGCCGCGATCATCTCGGCGGCTGAGATCACGCAGGCCGACGCGATCCACCCAGGCTACGGCTTCCTGTCCGAGAACGCCCGCTTCGCCGAGATCGTCGAAGCGCATGGGCTGGCCTGGGTCGGACCCAAGCCCGAGCACATCCGCACCATGGGCGACAAGGTCGAGGCCAAGCGCACCGCCGGTGCCCTCGGCTTGCCGCTGGTTCCCGGTTCGGACGGCGCGATCGAGGACTTCGACGAGGCACGCGCGCTGGCCGAGACGATCGGCTACCCGGTCATCATCAAGGCGGCTTCGGGCGGCGGCGGACGCGGCATGAAGGTCGTCCAGAACGGCGCAGAGCTGGAAAGCCAGATGGGCCAGGCCCGCTCGGAGGCCAAGGCGGCCTTCGGTGACGCCACCGTCTACATGGAAAAGTACCTGGGCAATCCCCGGCACATCGAATTCCAGATTTTCGGCGACGGCAAGGGCCAGGCGGTCCATCTGGGCGAGCGCGATTGCTCGCTGCAGCGCCGCCACCAAAAGGTGCTGGAAGAAGCGCCTTCGCCGGTCATCACCCCCGAAGAGCGTGATCGCATGGGCGGCATCGTCGCCAAGGCGATGGCCGACATGGCCTATCGCGGCGCTGGCACCATCGAATTCCTGTGGGAAAACGGCGAGTTCTACTTCATCGAGATGAACACCCGCCTGCAGGTGGAGCATCCCGTCACCGAAGCGATCACTGGCGTCGATCTGGTGCGCGAACAGATCCGCGTCGCCGAAGGCCTGCCGCTGTCGTTCACGCAGGACAAGATCGAGTTCAAGGGCCACGCCATCGAGTGCCGCATCAACGCGGAAGACCCGTGGACGTTCTCCCCCTCGCCTGGCCTTGTCACCAACTACCACGCCGCTGGCGGCATGAACGTGCGCGTCGATAGCGGGCTCTACGCCGGCTATCGCATCCCGCCGTACTACGATTCGATGATCGGCAAGCTGATCGTTTCTGGCCGCAGCCGCGAAGGCGCGATCATGCGCCTGAAGCGCGCGCTGGAGGAAATGGTGATCGAAGGCGTCAAGACCTCGATCCCGCTGCACCAGGCGCTGCTGGAAGACCCTGAATTCCAGTCGGGCGACTACACCATCAAGTGGCTGGAAGACTGGCTGGCCAAGCGCGTCGGCCAAGTCGACTGACGACACCGCATGTGCGCGCGAACATATCGAGATAGATGAGCATGATTTCGTTCCTGGACTTCGAAAAGCCGATCGCCGAGCTGGAAGCGCGCATCGCGGAACTGCGCGCGACCGCCAGCGGCAGCGACCTCGACATCGTGCCCGAGATCGAAAAGCTCGAAAAGAAGAGCGCGGCCCTGCTCGTCTCGACCTATGCGAAGCTTTCGTCCTGGCAAAAGGCGCAAGTGGCGCGCCATCCGCAGCGTCCGCATTTCCTCGACTATATCCGCCTGATCTTCACTGACTTCGTGCCGCTCGCCGGCGACCGCGTCTTTGGTGAGGATGCCGCGATCATCGGCGGCTTTGCCAAGCTGAACGGTCGCAAGGTCATGGTGATCGGCCACGAAAAGGGCCACGATACCCCCAGCCGCGTCAAGCACAACTTCGGCTCGGCCAAGCCCGAAGGCTATCGCAAAGCGATCCGCCTGATGGAACTGGCGAGCAAGTTCGGTCTGCCCGTCGTCACCCTGGTCGATACCGCCGGCGCCTTCCCCGGCGTCGAGGCGGAAGAACGCGGCCAGGCCGAAGCCATCGCCCGGTCTACCG
Source organism: Novosphingobium sp. Rr 2-17 (assembly GCF_000272475.1). GTDB lineage: Bacteria > Pseudomonadota > Alphaproteobacteria > Sphingomonadales > Sphingomonadaceae > Novosphingobium. The sequence goes on along the minus strand of NZ_AKFJ01000007.1, from coordinate 162,996 downwards.
AAGCTTGTCTGGCGCTGGGCGTGCCGATGGTCGCAGCGATTGTCGGCGAAGGTGGCTCGGGCGGCGCGATCGCCATCGCGGCGGCGAACAAAGTACTGATGCTGGAGCATTCGGTCTATTCGGTAATCTCGCCCGAAGGCGCGTCCTCGATCCTGTGGCGCACGCCTGACAAGGCCGCCGATGCCGCCACCGCGATGAAGATCACCGCGCAGGACTTGCTGGGCCTGGGCGTGATCGAGGCGATCGTGCCCGAGCCCATCGGCGGCGCCCACCGCGACCCCGCCGCTACCGCCAGCGCACTGGCCGAAGCGATCGGTCGCGAACTTGATGCATTGACGGGCCTCTCTCCCGCCGAAGTGCGCCGTCAACGCGAAGACCGCTTCCTGGCGATCGGCGAGCTTTGAGGCGGTAGGGCGTCGCGCGCCCTATTCTCTACTACCTCGTCATTCCCGCGCAGGCGGGAACCCATCTGATGACCTCGCGTCATGGGACCGGCCTCAGTTGGATTCCCGCCTGCGCGGGAATGACGAAGTTTGGATGTGATCGCGCGTCCCGCTGAGCCCCCCTTCCCGCCACCCCGCTCTAAAAAGCAGCACGCAGTGTGCCGATAACGGCAATGGACGGCAACACCCCCACTCGATAGTTCGACATTCCGACAGCCCGCCATGACGCGGGCGAGTGGGCGCGCATCATGGCGGGCCGCCCGCGAACAGGGGTCGACCATCTAATGAAGCCGGCGCGGCGTTTCAGTCTGGGCAGCGGCATACTGGCCGCAAGCGCGCTGTTGGCAGGCGCGGCGGTCTACGCCGGCAACGATGGCACGACCCTGCCCGAAGCCGCCGGTCCCGAAGCAGCAACCGGCAAAGTCGCGGAAGCCCAAGCCGCGATGATCGAGCCGATGCTCGAACAATACTGCTCGCGCTGCCACAACGACATCGACAAAGTCGCCAACTTGTCGGTCGAAGACCTCAAGGCCAGTGACATCCGCACCGGCGCTCACGCCGAAGAGTGGGAGAAAATCCTGCGCCGTGTCGCCGCCGGGGAAATGCCGCCGCACGGCAAGTCTCAGCCCGATCCGGCCCAACGTGCCGCCTTCGTCACCTGGCTCGACCAATCGCGCGCTGGCTACCTCGCCGCCAATCCCGATCCGGGCCGCGCCACCATCCGCCGCCTCAACCGCGTGGAATACGCCAATGCAGTACGCGATCTGCTGGCGGTGGATGCCGATTTCTCCAAGGACTTGCCGCAGGACAATTCCGGCTTTGGCTTCGACAACATCGCCGACGTGCTCTCGGTCTCACCCACGCTGATGGAGCGTTACGTCGCGGTCGCGGGCAAAGTAGGCCGCATGGCGACCGGCCTTGCCTCACGCCGCGAATTCGTAACCACGGTGCAGATTGCCAAGGACGGCTCGGTCAGGAACTCGGGCGTGCCAGCCTACAACGAGCGGGCCGGAACGAACCTTCCGCTCGGCTCGCGCGGGGGCGGCGCGCTCAAGTACTACGCGCGGTTCGACGGCACCTACCAGATCGCCGCCTGGCTCAACGCCAACACCAACAACGAGACCGACCGGCTGGACGAAGACAAGGTCTCCACGCGCATCCCGCTCAAGGCCGGCAGCCACTTGCTCGCGCTGTCTTTCCGCCGGACGATCGCGCCGGACGAGACGGTGCAGACGCTGCGCAACGATACCGACAAAGTGCCGCTGCCGCTCGACAAGCCGATTATGCTGCCGCTCGACGTGTGGGTGGATGGCAAGCTGGCCAAAACGCTTCAAGTGCCGTCCTACCGGATGCACCAGCGCTATTCGCAAGCGAACTTCCCGCGCGACGTGCTGCAGATCGACGTCGCCGGACCTTATGACGCCGCTGGCGTCCCCGATACGCCGAGCCGGCGCGCGGTGTTCCTGTGCCATCCTGCGCGCGTGAGCGAGGAACAGGCTTGCGCCACCCGCATCCTCACCACCCTGGCTCGCCGCGCCTGGCGCCGCCCGGTCGGCGCCTTCGACGTCGCGCCGCTGATGAAGATCTACGCTGCAGAGCGCGCCGCATCCGATTTCGAACATGGCATCGAGGCGGCGATCGAAGGCGTCCTGGTCAGCCCCGAATTCCTGTTCGTGCTGGAAGGCGACCCGCAAGGCGCCCTGCCCGGCAGCATCCACCGCGTCACCGACCTGGAATTGGCGACGCGCTTGTCGTTGTTCCTGTGGAGTTCGATCCCGGACGACCGCTTGCTGACACTGGCCGAGCAAGGCACGCTCAGCCAACCTGCCGTGCTCCAGGCCGAAGTCACCCGCATGCTCGCCGACCGGCGCGCCGAGGCAATGACGAGCAACTTCGCCGGGCAATGGCTGTACTTGCGCAACCTCGACCAGCAGCGCCCGGACATCGATGTGTTTCCGCAGTTCGACGTGCGGCTGAAGCAGGCGATGGCGGCTGAAACGCGGATGTTCTTCGGCTACGTCCTGCGCGCCGATCGCCCGGTGACCGACTTCATCGATGCCGACTACACCTTCCTCAACGACCGGCTGGCGCGGCACTACGGCATTCCCGGCGTCACCGGCACCGCGTTCCGCAAGGTGGCGCTCGACCCCGCATGGCATCGCGGCGGCTTGCTGGGCCAGGCGAGCATCCTGACGGTCACTTCCTATGGCAACCACACTTCGGTGGTGAAGCGCGGCAAGTGGATTCTCGACAACATGCTCGCCTCGCCGCCGCCCCCGCCGCCGCCAGACGTGCCCGCGCTCAAGACCGAGCATGACGGCCGCAAGCTGACCGCGCGCCAGCAGCTCGAACTGCACCGCGCCAACCCGGCCTGCGCCGCCTGCCACGTCAAGATGGACCCGCTCGGCTTCTCGCTGGAGAACTTCGATGCAGTCGGTGCCTGGCGCACCAGCGACGTCGGCCAGCCGATCGACGCGGTTGCCACCCTGCCCGATGGCGCCAAGTTCGAAGGCATCACCGGGCTGCAAGCGATCCTGATGGACCGCAAGGACGAGTTCACCCGCGCGCTGACCGAGCGGCTGATGACCTATGCCCTCGCCCGCGGCCTCACCGCCAACGACATGCCCACGGTGCGCGCCATCGCTGCCGACGCTGCCGTCGACCAGTATCGCATCCGCACTCTGGTGCGCGGCGTCGTCGCCAGCCCGGCGTTTACCCTGCGCCGCGTGCCCGAACGCTTCAAGGCGGCGATGGTCGCGTCACCCCCGCAGAAAACGAGGCTTGCGCCATGACCGTTATCCGCCGCCCGGCCTTGTCCCGCCGCACCGTCCTGCGCGGCCTGGGCACAGCGATGGCGCTGCCGTTCCTCGAAGCGATGGCCCCCAGCGCCCGCGCGATGGACGTGACGGCGCGGCCCAAGCGGCTGCAGGTGTTCTATTCGCCCAACGGCATGACCATGCCCGAATTCATGCCCAAGGGCATGGGCACGGATTTCACGCTATCGCCCACCCTGTCGCCGCTGGCCCCGCACCGCGACAGCGTGGCCATCGTCACCGGGCTTGGCCATCCGCAAGCCGCCGCGATGGGCGATGCCTCGGCAGGGCATGGGCGATCGTGCCCGGCGTTCCTGACCGGCACCCACGTCAAGCAGACCGAGGGGCCGGACATTCGCGCCGGCGTGTCGATGGACCAGGTTTACGCCGCGCACCTGGGCGATGCGACGGCGTTATCATCGCTGGAACTCGGCATCGATCAGGCAAGCCTGCTGGGCAGTTGCGACATCAACTATTCGTGCGCCTATACCAACGGCATTTCATGGCTGACGCCCTCGGTGCCGCTGCCGGTCACCGCCAATCCGCGCGACGTGTTTGAGCGTCTGTTCGGTGACGGCGATGCGGTGGACGCCGCCGCCCGCGCCGCGCAAGCCCGCCGCCAGCGCTCGATCCTGGACTTCGTGATGGAGGACACCGCGCGCCTCTCCGGCCAGCTGGGCATGGCGGACCGGCGCAAGCTGGACGAATACCTCGACGCCACCCGCGCCATCGAAAAGCGCATCCAGCGCAGCGCCGCCTCGCCCGCCGCGCAAGCGACGATGGCCCAGCCCGCCGGCATTCCCGCCGACTTCGCGGAGCACGTCAAGCTGATGATCGACTTGCAAGTGCTGGCGATGCAAGCCGACATCACTCGCGTCGGCAGCTTCATGATCGGGCGCGAATTGTCGAACCGCACGTATCCCGAGATAGGCGTGCCGGATTCGCACCACATGCTCAGCCATCATGGCCACAACCCGGACAAGATGGCGCAGCTTGCCAAGATCAACCGCTATCACATGGAATTCTTCGCCTACCTGCTCCAGCGCCTGAAGGACACCAAGGACGGCGAAGGATCGCTGCACGATCGCACGCTGGTGATCCGTGGTTCCGCCTTCGGCGATTCCAACGATCACGATTACATGGACCTGCCGGTGGTGGTGGCCGGCGGGCTGATCCAGGGCGGAAGGCACGTCGCGGTCGAAAAGGGGACGACGATGTCGAACCTGCTGCTGGCCGGGCTGCACTTGCTGGACGTGCCGGCCAAATCCTTCGGCGACAGCACCCGCCCGCTGCCGGAACTGCTCCATGCTTAGGGCGCTGGCTGTGGGGCTGGCTCTGGCCGCCACGCCGGCGCACGCTGGCGAGATCGCGGCCACGCCGGCACTGGTCGACGCGATCGAGGCCGACGATGTGGCGCAGGCCCGCGCCGCACTGGTCTCGCCGCAAGCTGCCAACGCACCGCTCGGGTATGGCGAAACCCCGCTTTCCCGCGCGATCGAGACGCAGGATGCGGCACTGGTTGATCTGCTGCTCTCGCGCGGCGCCAAGGCGGGCAGCCTGGATGCGCTCGGCCGCAGCCCGCTCTCGCTGGCGTGCGAACATGGCAATGGCGCGATCGTCAGCCGGTTGCTCGACGCCAAGCCCGGCTTCAAGCCTGCTCCCGATGGCACCTCGCCGCTGGCGGTCTGCGCGCGCTTCGCGCCTGCCGCCACTGTCGCGCGGATGCTGGCGATGGGTGCGAAACCGGACACCCCCGATAGCCGGGGCCAGACCCCACTGATGTGGGCGGCCTCTTCCGGCCAGGCCGAAACGGTGGCGTTGCTGCTCAAAGCCGGGGCCAAAGTCGACCGCGTGACGCCTGCGGGCTTCACCCCGCTGTTCTTCGCGATCAAAGGGGGTAGCGCGCCCGCGACGCAGGCAATGATCGCAGCCGGGGCCGACACAGCCCATCGCGGTCCGGAAAACACCAGCGCCTTGCAGCTAGCGCTGTACCAGAAGGCCTGGGGCACCGCCGCGCTGCTCATCACCCACGGCGGCACCGACTTGGCCGAGATCGACCGCAACGGCGAGCGGCCCTTGCACGTCGCGGCACACGGCGGAGACACCGCGCTGGTCGGGCTGATGCTGAACAAAGGCGCCGATCCCAACGGCCTCACCGGTCCTTCGCGCATCAAGTGGGTAACCGAGGCCAACTTCGGCGTCCCGCCGCCACCGGTGCCGCGCACCCCGCCGCTGCAGATCGCCGCGCGCGCCGGCCAAGTTCCGGTGATGAAGCTGCTCGTCGCGCGCGGCGCCGACCCCACGTTCGTGGCGGACAACGGCACCAACGTCCTGCTCACCGCTGCGTCGGGTCAAAGCCCGGAAGCGCTGGACTATGCGCTGTCGCTTGGCGGCGATGTGAACGCCGGCGATGCCAAGGGGCGCACCGCCTTGCACCTGGTGCTGGGCGGCGGCGTCAAGCCGGGACTCGATGGTTTGCTCGCAGTGCTGAAGGCCCACGGCGCCCGCACCGACATTCCCGACAAGAGCGGCAGCACCGCCGCGCAGGAGGCAGAAGGCGGTTTGAGCACGGTGAAGGCCGCGTTCGAAAAGGTCTTCGGCCCGATCATACCATCACAAAAACAGGACCATCCATGACTCGACCCTTTGCTTGCGCCGCCCTCGGCCTGTCCGCTGTGCTCACAATGCTCGCGGCCAGCGTCCCCCTCGCCAGCGCCGCACCCAGCGCAGCGCAAACGATCGCCGCGCGTCAGGCGAACTTCAAGAAGATCGGCGGGGCGATGAAGACGATCAAGGACCAAGTCGCCAGCGGCGCCGTCGACAAGCCCGCCGCGCTGGCCGCCGCCAAGACCGTGGCCGATCTCGCCAAGGCGCAGAAGGGGTTGTTCCCCGCCGGCAGCGGCCCATCCTCGGGCGCCAAGACCGACGCCCTGCCCGCCGTCTGGACAGCCAAGCCCGGGTTCGACGCGCAGATGGCCAAGTTCGCCGCTGAGGCCGACAAGCTGGTCCTGGCCGCCAACACCGGCAATGCCGCTGCGCTTGGCGCGCAGTTCAAGGTGGTCGGCGGCACTTGCGCAGCCTGCCACAAGCAATTCCGCGCCGATAACTGAGCCTCGCGCCCACCATGACCACCCGCATCTGGGACCCATTCGTCCGCTTGTTCCACTGGGCACTGGTACTGCTGATCGCCTTCTCCTGGTGGAGCGGCGAGCAGCACGACATGGAGAACCACCGCTTGTCGGGCTACGCGATCCTGGCGCTGCTGGTGTTTCGCCTCGCGTGGGGTTTCGTCGGCCCGCGCACAGCCCGTTTCACCGGCTTCGTGCGGGGGCCAGGGGCGGTGACGGCTTATGCCCGCACCCTGGGCAACCGCGCCCCCCATCACGCGGACGGACACAATCCGCTGGGCGGGTGGAGCGTGGTGGCGATGCTGGCCGTCCTGCTGGCGATGGTGACTGCCGGGCTGTTCGCGGTGGACGTGGACGGGCTGGAGTCCGGCCCACTGGCGGATTACGTCAGCTTCGACCAAGGCCGCACCGCTGCCCAGGCGCATGAACTGATCTTCAACGTGATCTTGGTTCTCGTCGCGCTGCATGTGATAGCGGTAGCGTTCTACCTCTTGTGGAAGCGCCACAACCTGGCCCGCGCGATGGTGACCGGCCAGCGCCCGCTTGGTGAGGGTGAGACCGCGCAGGACTTGCGCTGGTCGTGGATCGGAGGGCTGGCGTGCCTGGCGGTCGGTGTGGGGGTTGCCTGGGCGGTGTCCAAGGGCTTTCGGTTTTAGGGCCTGCCGGCTCTAACGTCTGCGGCGGTGGTCCAACGGCAACGGCCCGCCAATTTCCACCATCAATTTCGTCGTTGCGAGCGTAGCGAAGCAATCCAGGGCGGCGCTGCACTGCCCTGGATTGCTTCGCTACGCTCGCAACGACGAGGGAGGGTGAGGCGTTTCAGCCTCGCCTCATACCCCCTGCGCCGAATACGCACTGCGCCCCGGCACCAGCAGGTTGAGCACCACCGCCGTCACCGCCGCTGGCAGCACCCCGCTGCTCAGCAGCATCCGCAGCGTCTCGGGCGCGTGCTGCAAGGCTTCGGGCTCCAGTTGCAGGCCGAGCGCCAGCGACAGCGACACTCCGAAGATCAGCATGTTGCGCTGGGTCCAATCCACGCCCGATAGCATCGAGGTGGCAGCGGAAGCGACCATGCCGAACATCACGATCACGCCGCCGCCCAGCACTTCGATCGGGATCGTGGTGATGACGGCGCCGACCTTGGGCAGAAGACCGCACAGCATCAGGAACAGCGCGCCCAGCGTCACGACATGGCGGCTCATCACGCCGGTGATGGCGATGAGGCCGACGTTCTGGCTGAACGTGGTCATCGGCATCGCCCCGAACACGGCGGACACCGCCGTGCCGACGCCATCCGCGCACACCGCGCCGGACAATTCGCGATTGGTCGCGGGACGGCCCAGGTTGCTTTCACAGATCGCATCGACATCGCCGATGGATTCGATCGAGGAGACGAACCCGGTTAGGCAGAATCCTAGGATCGCGGAGGCGGAGATGGCAAAGCCGAAGTGGAACGGCATCGGCAGCATAAACAGACCGGCGTTGTGGACGGCGGCGAAGTCGATCCGCCCCATCGCCAGCGCGGCAAAGTAGCCCGCCAGCAAGCCCAGCAGCACAGCGGCGGTCTGCCAAATGCCGCGCCCGAAAAAGTTGAGCGCCAACGTCACCACCACCACGATGCCGGCCAAGAGCCAGCTTTGCCCCGCCCCGAACTGCGGAGTGCCCACGGCGGTGACGCCGCCCGCCGCGTACTGGATGCCGATCCGCATCAGCGACAGGCCGATCATCAGCACGACCAGGCCGGTGATCATCGGCGGCAGCGCGAAGCGGATGCGGCCGACGAAAACGCTAAGCACCCCGTGCAGCAACCCGCCGAACAGCGCCGCCGTGGTGAGCGCCGCCATCGCTTCCACTCCCTTGCCCGCGACGATCGGGATCATCACCGGGATGTAGGCAAAGCTGGTTCCCTGGACGAGCGGCAGCCGCGCGCCCACGGGTCCAAAGCCGATCGTTTGCATCAGCGTGGCGATCCCGGCGAACAGCATCGCCATCTGGATCATGTAGATCATCTGGCTGTTGTCGCCCGATCCGTAGCCGAACCCCGCCGCGCCCGCGACGATGATCGCTGGCGTCATGTTGCTGACGAACATCGCCAGGACGTGCTGGATGCCCAGCGGAATGGCGATGCCGAAGCCGGGGAAATAATCGGTATCTCGCGCCTGCTCAGGGGTCAGGCCGGTCGGGGCGGCGGGCGCGGAAAGCGTGGAGGCAGTCATCGTTGCGCTGTTCCTTCAGGCCAGACTCATGAGACGAGCAAGCGAGCGCTCGGCATTGGCGAGGATGTGTTCGACCGGAACCGATCTCAGTATCCCGTCCCGCACCACCGCCCTGCCCTCGACGAACACGTCGCGCGCTTTGGTGGGCGGAGCGAGGATCAGGCCAGCAAGCTTGTCCCAGGTTCCGGCGGCAGCCGGTTCGTTCAGATCCCAGACGGCCAGATCGGCGCGCTTGCCCGGTTCGAGCGACCCCAGGTCATCGCGACCCAGCACTGCCGTACCGCCGCGCGTCGCCAGCCATAAGGCTTCGCGCGGATCGAACTGGTCGGCCCCCAGGTGTACGCGCTGGAGCAACAGCGCCTGACGCGCTTCGTTGAGCAAGTGGCCGGAATCGTTCGAGGCCGAACCATCGATGCCCAGCCCCACGCGCACCCCGGCATCGACCATCGTCCGCACCGGAGCGATGCCTGAACCGAGGCGGCAGTTCGAACAGGGACAATGCGCAACCCCGGTGCCCGTCCGCGCGAACAAGCCAATCTCGTCGGCGTCGAGCTGGACGCAGTGCGCATGCCATACGTCCGGACCGGTCCAGCCCAGGCTCTGCGCATATTCGCCCGGCCTGCAGCCAAAGCGTTCGAGCGAGAAGGCAACGTCGTCGGCATCTTCGGCCAAGTGGGTGTGCAGCATCACACCCTTGTCGCGCGCCAGCAGCGCCGCCTCGCGCATCAGGTCGGTGCTGACCGAGAACGGCGAGCATGGCGCCACCGCCACTCGCAACATCGCGCCCGGATTAGGGTCATGGAAGGCGTCGACCACCCTGATCGTATCAGCGAGGATCGCGTCCTCGTCCTCCACCACGCTGTCGGGTGGCAAGCCGCCTTTGCTTTGCCCCACGCTCATGCTGCCACGCGTTGCGTGGAAGCGCAGGCCGATCTGCGTCGCCGCATCGATCGAATCGTCCAGCCGAACGCCGGCAGGGAACAGGTAATGGTGGTCCGCGCTCATCGTACAGCCCGACAGCGCCAGTTCGGCCAGACCAAGCTGGGTCGCGGCGAAGACGTCCTCAGGCGTATAGCGCGCCCAGACAGGATAGAGCGCCTTAAGCCACCCGAACAGCGAGGCGTTGACCGCGCCGGGCAGAGCGCGTGTCAGCGTCTGGAACAAGTGGTGGTGGGTATTGACGAGGCCCGGCGTAACGACGCAGCCTTTGGCCTCGACGATCATGTCCGCCTCGTCCACCAGCGGCGCAAGCTCTGTACTTGTGCCGACCGCGACGATCACGCCGTCGCGCCAGGCCATGGCACCGTCGGCGATCTCACGCCGGGCATCGTCCATGCACGCCAAGACCGTGGCGCCGCGCAGGAGCGTCAGTTTGCCCGGCTCAGATTTGCTCACTGGGGCGGCACATCCTTGTACTTGTCCCAATGACCCAGCAGTTCGTCGACCACCACCGAGCCGACGGTGTAGAGGTTCTCCACCGCTGCGCCGAGCCCGGCGTAGCCTTCGTTTTCGCGCAGCAGGTAGGTGGCGGCATCGACGCCGGGCGGCGGCATCGTGAAGTTGGAGCCAGCCCGCAGCACCATCACCCGATCGCTATCGACGCGACCGATCTCGTTAAGGTAGGTTGCCGCCTGGAGGACGCCGGTGTCCTCCATGGCGGAGGTGACGAACTCGCCCTTGCCGCCGGTCCAGTAGCGGACCCAGCCATTGGCCCAGTCGGTCAGCAATTTGCCGTGCCAGAAGGTCATCGCCGACAGCGTATCGCCTTCCAGCACGAACGGCGCCTCTTGCGCGTGCGGGTAGTCGACGAACTTCGCCCGCTCGGCGGCGATTTCCGGGCTGTCGGGCAATTCGATGTTCTTGGTCAGGTCGTAAGCCCACTTCTCCAGTGCCGGGTTGATCTGGAACATCTCTCCGCCCGAAGGGTCAGCCTTGCCGAGCATATCGTTGGGGCCTTTGGTCTGACGGGGGAAATAGCCCGTCTTCCAGTCGGCGGGAATTTCGCGCGCGTCGATCTCGTGCGCCAGGTCGCCATCGACAACGTAACGCGCCCAGGCGACCGAGCCGATCGAGGCGTCCTCCGGGTCGATCCCGGCGATCCCAGCGACCAGGAAATACGCGTGACTCAAATCGAAGCGCGGATCGAGGCCAAGCGCCATCATTGCGGCCGTTGACTTGGCGGTGCCGATCCCGGTCACCATGCCGAGCACCTGGGTTTCGGGGTTGTAGTACAAGTCGTGAAAGCTCTGGGGAAAGGCGATGCGCTGGGTCAGACCACGCCGGGCTTTCCATAGCTGAAACTCGCCCGCCGTGTCGCCCTCGTCCTTGCCGATCTCGAACAGAGAGACGATCACCACCTTCACTGGCAGCGGGTGATCGCACGGTTCACCCGGCTCGCAATCGGAGACCGTTGAAGAAACGGATGGAGGAACAGGGGCAGAAGCGGTCTGTGCCAATGCCGATGGACTTGCGAAAACCAAGCCAAACAGCGCCGGAACGATCAGCACGGCGCGGGTCAGGAGGGGCAACGGAATTCCTGGCAAAAGCATTAGCCTTGAAAAAGTGCGGGGGGACGCCGGCAACGTCGGCGCCCCCCCGCAGTGGTTGATCAGTGGAACTTGAAGGTTACCGATGCCTGGATGCTGCGCGGTTTTTCCGGCAGCACGATGGTGGCACCGAACAGCTCGGTGAAGTTCGCGCGGTAGTACTTCTCGTTGGTCGCGTTTTTCACCACTACGTTGAACAACCAAGGCCCTGTCGTGAACGACGCGCCCAGGTCGAACAGGGTGTAGGCCGGCAGCTTCACCACCTGCGACTGGCTGGTGTAGACCGACGGCACCTTCACCACACTACCCGAAAGCGCGATGCCGTTGTCAAAGGCATAGGTCGCGGTGGCGGAGTAGAGATTGGTCGGGATGCCGGCGCGGCGCGACTTGTTCTTGGTGCTGGTATCGACGTTGCCGATGATATTGCCGCCGTAGAACAGTGACGGATCGCTAACGTTGATCGCATCGCCTGCGCCGAAGTAGCTGAACAGGGTGCCCGCATTGTAGGCTGTCAGGTTATATACCTTGGTACGGGTATAGGCGGCAGTGACCAGCAAGTGACGATCCACCGACCAGCGGACTTCGGCTTCCATACCCTTGGTTTCGACCGCCTGGTTGACGGTGATGGACTGGGTGTTGAAGTCGGTACGCTTCTGCTTGTAGACCGACAGCGCAGCGTAGAGCCGCTTGTCGAGGAACTCACCCTTGATGCCCACTTCGTAGAGCTTCGAAGCCGAAATCCACGCGTCGCCGGCAACGCTCTCGGCGTAGATTTCCGCGCCTTGTCCGGCAACCACAACGGCCTGCTTCGACACGGTTACGTAAGGGATCAATCCGAGCGGTAGCTTGTACGAAGCACTGGCCGTCCACGAGACGGCACCCTTCGAGGCGCTAGCGCTATCCGGATTGCCCAACTCGGTCGGCGTTTCTTCCATCATTTCGGGCACGTAGCTCGTCTTGACGCTGATGTGATCGTACCGAAGCCCTAGAGTCAGATCGAGACCGAAGTTGAAGTTGAGATCGGCCAGGCCGGCCATGCCCAGATCGGTGTAATGGCCCTTCAGGTAGTTGGTATAATCGCAATTGCACTCGGTCGAAAGCAAGCGGTCCGACGTGGCGTTGTAACCAACCGACAGATCGACGCGGTTGAACGTCTCGTAGTTGTAGTCGTCGCCATGCTTGAAGTGGGTGTAGCGGATCGAGGGCGAGGCCTGGAACGCGAACTTGCCCGCGTCGCTTTCAAAGGTCTTCGCGACGACGATCTTGTCTTCGATCACCCACGACTTGTGGAATTGCGAGAAGCCGTAGCTGTTCTCGTTGATGTTGTGATAGCCATCGTAGAACAACTGGTTCTTAATGTCCCAGCCATCGCCGGCATCGTAAACGAGATCGGCGTAGAACGTGGTCGCCTTGTTATCGAGGCGATCTTCCTTGCCGGTCAACACGTCCTTGCGGCTGAGCTTGGTGGTGCCGACATCGGTGAGCGCGTATTGCGGGTAGTTGTTCTTCAGGCATGCATCGGTCAAGCCGGCCGCCATCGAATTTCCACCGCAGGCGTAGCTGCCGTAGATTGAACCGACTTTGTGGGCGTTGAGTTCGCTTTGCGAAACCTGGCCGTCGCCATTGTCATCGACAGCCTGCGCGGTGCCGGTGATGTAAGTGCCGTTGTCGATCAGATCCTGCGTCACGCGGTTCCAGCCGCCGTTCTGGGCACCACGGTAGTTGTGGTACATGCCGCCGAACTCAAGCCGCAAGTTGGGCGCAAGGTCGGTATCAAACGAGCCTTGCACGATGGCCTGCTTGGTATCGATGTTATTGTAGTAGCTGCCCGAATCCTCGACTTCGGCGAAGACGCTATAGCCAAACTCCTGGGTGCCGATCTTGCCCGGGCCACGCACTTCGGCCTTGAGGTCGTTTTTGGACCAGCTACCGCCGGTGTAGGTGATCTGACCTTCGGGCTGGGTCAGGTACGAACCGCCTTGAGCGCGACCGGACTTGGGCACGAAGTTCATGTAACCGCCGGTCTTCGACGGGCCGTAAATCACCGAGGCCGGTCCGCGCACGATGTCGATCCGGTCGGACGCGCCGATCGGAGTCGGGTAGTTGCCGGGATTATCGAGGCGACGAACGCCGCGGAAGTAGACTTCGCCCGGCGTGCCGCGAATGTCGAGCGCGCCGCCGACGCCGAAGAACGAGTTGGTGAAGGTGCCGGGCGCCTGTGCGACCAGATCATAGATGTCGGTGACGCCAAAACGTTCGATCTGTTCCTTGGAAATGCTCGATGCCGAGCGCGGCGTCTCGACCAGCGTCTTGTTGAAACCGAAGACCGAGCCGACGTCCTGAATAGGCAGCGCACCCAACGATCCGGTGACGACGATCTCTTCCTTGGGTGTTTCTTCTGCCGGCGCTTCCTGAGCGAATGCAGGCGCCGTCAGTGCCGTGCACCCCAGCAGCGTTCCGGCTACTGCGGCAAAGCCCTTGATGGCGCGCGTGCGTTGCATCGCAGCAAGGCGCGACTGCGCCGTGAACTTGGTTGTGTCCCTCATATCATTACCCCTGTTGATCCGGCAGGACGGGTGTGACCTCCAGCCTACCGGATGTTTACGTTGCTCCCGTCCTCTCCTACCTTCTACAGATTTGCTGCACCGCACAATTACATGTGTCTTCGCAGCGACAATACGAAACGCACCTTATTCTCCGGCTCCTCCAGCCGTCATTTTGAACCGATCAAGCGACTCCTCGAACTCGGTGAGCTCTCTTTCTAAGCGAGCCTGTAACCGCGCCTTCTCACTGCCTGCCAGGAAAGCGCGGCAGGCGCTGTCCTCCAGCGCGGCGGCGCAAACCGGGGCTCGCGTGCCCAGCCGATGGCCGGCCCAAAGACTGGCCCCGGAGACGAACGCATATTCCAGGCCCGCCCGGGTAATCGCCTTAAGTTCGGCATAGCCAAGCCCTTGTTGGCGGGCGGCACGCACGTATTCGGCGGTCATGTCGGAGCGCAGGACGCCTTCGTCGTCGGTCGACAGCGTAACCGGCACGCCCATCGAACGGTAAAGCTGGATCGGATGGTTGCCGCCCTCGACCCCCAGGATGACGGCATTGCTGGTGAGGTTGATCTCCACCGCAATGCCCTCGCGCGCCATGCGAGCCAGGGTTTCGGGCGCCTTGTCTTCGTAGGCGATATCAACCCCGTGGCCGATCCGTTTGGCGCCAGCATCGATTGCCTTGGCGATATGGTCTTCCAAGTCCTTGGGGGGCACCAGCCCGAGAGTTAGCTCGCCAGCGTGCATCGTGACCTTAACGTCGGGGTATTTCGCCTCCAGGAAGCGGAACATCGCCATGTGCAGATCATAGTCGCGCAACGCGACGGGATCGTCCTCAGGCATCACGATGTTGACGCCCACGAAGCGCGGGTCCTTGTGGGCCAGCGCGAAACCGGCGATCAGCGAGCGCCAGACTTTGGCCGGCGCGATGCCCCGCATCCCCGAGAACAAGTAACGGACCGCGACATCGCACCCCGACTGTTCATCCTTGGTGCCGCAGCCAAGTCGTTTGCGGGCCTCGGTTTCCTGCCGGGTGACGTCGGCCATGGTCGCATCGAGCAGCTCGTTAACCGACGTAACTTCCCTGGCGTAGGACGCGCCAAGCTCAGCCTCAGTCAATGGCAGGTCAGGCGCGGCCTCGTACCACGCGGTCAACGGACCCGGGTTATACATCAGTTCGAGGTAGACAACGTGGTTGCGCGCGGCGCTGGCGTAAGCGTCCGCCAACCAGCGGCTGATGGCGCCAGGATAGGCCGGGCCGAACTTGCCGAAGCTGGAGAAGAACTGGTCGTGGCCCGATATCAGCGCCGGCCCGATCCGTTGCTGAAACCCGCGCGTGGAAATCGCGTCGATCAGGCGCGCGTACATAAACGGGTTGGACACCGCCATAGCCGCGATGTCGCGCCCGGCGGCGCAAGGAGGCGGCACGATCCGCGTCACGCCTTCGTCCGCGCACATCCCTTTGTTCGCAGCTACTTTGAGGAAATCCTCGGCATAGACCGAGCCGCCCAGGTGATTGTGCAGGTCCGCGCCCTTGGGCATCGCTTGAAGAAACACCCGCAGCCGTGCCGCATTACCAGAAAGCTGGTCGAACAGAGCCGATGCCGCTGCCTCGCTGGCGGTTTGCGGTGCTGTATCGGCATGCGCGACGCACGGCATTGCCAGCAGCATGGCGGAAAAGAGAGCAACAGCCCGGTTCATAAAACCGGCGCCTCCGAAGCGTTGAGATACGCAACGCCCATCAGGGTCGCGAGACACCTGGGCGCGCGCAGTTTAGCCCTTGCCGGGCTACCTGATATTACCACTGACATGTGCCCCGAACCCCACAATCGGGGGCGCGCGTCGTTCGGCACTGGTGGTTGGCCGGATTCGAGTTGCGCCCCCGACCGATCGGCGTCGCCTCGCCCAGCCTCCAACCCTCGGGGAGGATCAAGCGCAGGACAGCCGGACGGGCCGCCAATCGGTTGAAAAGGGTGGTAGGCACTTGACTTCATGCGAGCAAACGCAATGAATCCCACAGCGTGTTGCAAAAATTAGAGCGGGTTAGAAAGCCAACATCCATGCCGGCATTTTCGCGGTTCCTTCGCTATTTCATGGCCGTGGGGCGGCTCGGCTCTATCCGAAAGGCTGCCGACGAGCTGAATGTCAGTGCATCTGCGATCGCCCGCCAGATCCTCAACGTCGAGGCGGATATCGGCATGCCGCTGTTCGAGCGTTTGCCAACAGGGCTGAGGCTGACCGCTGCCGGTGAGATCATGATGGCTGCCGGCGGTCGCTGGCACAAGAACATGCAGGACATCCGCGCCCAGATCGAAGACTTGCGCGGGCTGAAACGTGGCCACGTGGAAATGGCGATCATCGATGCCTTGGCCAAGGGCCACATTCCCGCCGCCATCCACGCGATCCAGACCCGGTTTCCGGGCATTACCGTGGACGTCAAGGTCCTCGGCAACGATGAAGTGCGGCACGCAGTAGGCAATGGCGAGGTCGATTTCGGCATCCTGTTCGATCCCCAATCCTACCGCGACCTCAACGTGCGCGCCTTCGTCGATGTGGTGCTGGGCTTTGTCACACCCATCGACCACCCGCTGGCAGCACTGCAAGAAACGCGTTTCTCTGCGTGCAGCGGATTACCGCTGGTCGTGCCGATCGAGCCCTTGGCCGTGGCCCAGCAGATCGCAGTGCTGGAAGGCGCGACCGGCATGGAAATCAACCGGGCGGCGAGTTCGGACAATATCCAGATGATTACCTCCCTGGTGCTCGAAGGCGTGGGCATCGGCATCCTCACTTCGCTCGACGTGGTGAACGAGGTGCGAACCCGCCAACTCTCGTTCACCCGCATCTCCGATACCCTGCTGCGACCAATGACGCTGGCGCTGTGCACCAATTCCGCCCGCACGCCTTCCTACGCCGCCAGCATCGTGCTTTCCGAGATTGAGAACGGTTTCGGCGAACTCAGCTACCCTGATTCCATCCAGGCAGACTGATACTTCCCTCACGCGTTGCCCTCGCCGTCCGCGCACGGTACGCGTGAAACATATTGACCCCTAGCCCGACAGGATTCGCAGGACACATGAGCGAGAACGCCGAGCCCGAGCTTCACTACCTCGAATACTACGAGGAATTTCTCGCCAAAGTGCGGGTGCTGTCGCGCAAGATCACCGAAACCGGCTGGAATCCAGAATTCGTGATCGGCGTCGGCCGTGGCGGACTGGTTCCGGCGGTGTATATCTCGCACCAGCTCGAACTGCCGATGCTCTCGATCGACCATTCCTCGAAAGTGCCCGGCTTTGCCGACGAACTGCTCGCCAAGATCGCCAGCATGAGCGCGGGCGGCAAGCGCCTGCTGTTCGTGGACGACATCAACGACAGCGGCGGCACCATCCAGTACATTCGCCAATTGCTGGCCGACAACGGCTGCGAGGCTGGCAACTTGCGCTTCGCGGTGCTCATCAACAACACCGGCTCGCGGTCCAAGGCAGACTTGTGGGTGGACGAGATCGACCGGGCCCAGGACAAGCGCTGGTTCGTATTCCCATGGGAAGCCGTGGGCACCAAGGACGCGATCGTCGACGAGGCACTGTCCGTGCCAGAGCGCTTGGCCTGACCCATGCGGATCTGCGTCTACCTCGGCTCGTCCGCGGGCGTTAACCCAATTTATCGCGAAGCTGCGCACCAGTTCGGCACCCTGCTCGCCAAGCGCGGCATCGGCCTCGTTTACGGCGGGGGCATGGTCGGGCTGATGGGCGTGGTCGCGGATGCAGCCTGCGCGGCGGGCGGCGAAGTGATCGGCGTCATCCCAGAAGCCCTGCGCGCGCGCGAGCACGACCACCAAGGCATCACCGAACTGCACGTCGTGCAGACCATGCACCAGCGCAAGGCGCTGATGGCCAAGCTGGCGGACGGCTTCGTCACCCTGCCCGGCGGCATCGGCACGTTCGAGGAAATGTTCGAAGCATGGTGCTGGTCCCAGCTTGGATATCACGAAAAGCCGGTCGGCCTGCTCGACGTGAACGGGTTCTATTCGGGCCTGCGCCAGTTCGTCGACAACGTGGTGGAAGAAGGCTTCCTACAGCCCCGCCACCGCGCCATGCTCATCGTCGAGAGCGATCCCGAAACGATGATCGACCGCATCGCCAACTACCGCTCGCCCGAAACCGAACACTGGCTGGGCGAGCGGGACGTTTAAGGGCTTGGGTTCGTGGATTGGTCGCTGCGTTGATCTTGGGCCAGACGCAGAACTCCAGGTGATACCGTCACCCCCACTCACCAATCTCCCCACCTAGCTTCGTCATTGCGAGCGCAGCGAAGCAATCCAGGGCGGTTTGCGCAACCCTGGATTGCTTCGCTGCGCTCGCAATGACGATGTTTTTGTGCCCGCAATGACAAGGTTACTGTGGTGATGAATCAGCGGTAAGACGGCGACCCTATCCAGCCCCCTCACCCCGCCGCGTAGGCATCCAGCTTTTCGATATTCGCCAGGATCGCCTCGGGCGGCAGGAACGAGCCGGTGAAGCTGTTGCGCGCCAATTGCACCAGATCATTGCGCGAAAGGCCGCGCGCCTTGGCTACCGCGCGGTAATTGTCCGCGACATAGCCGCCGAAGTAGGCCGGGTCGTCCGAATTGATCGTCGCCTTGAGGCCCAGCGCCAGCATCTTGTCGACCGGGTGATCCGTCAGATCGCTCACCACGCACAGCTTGAGATTGGACAGCGGACATACCGTCAGCGTCATGCCTTCGCTCGCCAGCCGCTCGATGAGCGCCGGATTTTCCAGCGCGCGGTTGCCGTGGTCGATCCGCTCGACATGGAGCAGGTCCAGCGCTTCGTAGACGTATTCGGGCGGGCCTTCCTCGCCAGCATGGGCCGTGATCTTGAGGCCCTTTTGCCGCGCGGCGGCGAAGACGCGGGCGAACTTGGATGGCGGATGGCCGACTTCCGACGAATCGAGGCCCACCGCGGCGATCCGGTCCAGCCACGGCCCGGCCATCGCCAGCGTTGCGAACGCAGCCTCTTCCGACAAGTGGCGCAAGAACGAGAGGATCAGCGCAGAGGTGATACCGTATTCCGCCTCCGCCACCGCCATCGCGGACAGCAGGCCTTCGATCACTTCCTCGAACGGCACGCCGCGATCGGTGTGGGTCTGCGGGTCGAACATCAGTTCGGCATGGACCACGCCGTCCGCCGCCGCGCGCTGGAAGTAGGCCATCGCCAGGTCGTGGAAATCCGCGCGTGTCAAAAGGACATTCGCCCCGGCATAGTAGATGTCCAGGAAGTCCTGCAGGTTCGAAAAATCGTAGGCGGCGCGCACGTCCTCGACACTGGCGAAGGGAATGGCCACGCCGTTGCGCTCGGCCAGCGCGAACATCAGTTCGGGCTCAAGGCTGCCTTCGATGTGCAAGTGCAATTCGGCCTTGGGCAAGCCGGCGATGAAGTTGTCGAGGTCGGTCATGGGTTCCTTTACGGACGCTGCCACGCGCATTCGCCCAGCACATACGTGCGAGCCACGGCGCGGTCGTCGCCCAGTATCTGGAGCGCGAAGAGCCGGGTTGCAAGGTCGGCGTCCGCGGTCCGGCGCGCAAGCAGCGGCGTGGCGGCGGGATCGAGCACCACGAAATCGGCCTCCTGCCCCACTTCCAAGGCGCCCACTTTGTCGCCGATGTGCAGCAATGCGGCGCTGCCCGCAGTCGCCAGATAAAGCGCACGGAACGGGTCGAGCCGGTCTTCGCGCGCCAAGGCCGCCTGGTAGGCCAGCCCCGCCGTGCGCAGCAGCGAGAACGACGTGCCCGCGCCCACGTCCGTTCCCAGCCCCAGCCGCAAGTGGTGCCGGTCAGCCTGTCCGAAGTCGAAATGACCCGAGCCCAGGAACAAGTTGGAGCTGGGGCACACCGCGATACCCGCCCCGCTCTCGTGCAGCCGATGGCAGGCCCGCTCCGACAAATGCACGCCGTGCGCGAACACCGAGCGGCTGGTGACGAGGCCGAAGCGATCGTAGATGTCGAGGTAGTCGGCGCTGTCGGGAAACCGCGCGGCGACGGCGGCGATCTCGTGCCGGTTCTCGGACAAGTGCGTGTGCATCAGCACGTCGGGATGCTCGGCCAACAGCGCGCCGGCATCGGCCAGTTGCGCATCGCTGGATGCGAGCGCGAAGCGCGGCGTCACCGCGTAGCCCAGCCGTCCGCGCCCGCGCCAGCGCCGGATCAGCGCTTCGGTTTCTTCCCGACCGGATGCGACAGTGTCCTTCAAGCCCTCCGGCCCCTGGTCCATCAGCACTTTGCCCGAGACGATCCGCATCCGCCTAGTCAACGCGGCTTCGAACAGCGCGTCGACAGATCGTTCATGCACCGTCGGGAACACCAGCGCGCTGGTGGTGCCATTGCGCAGCAGCTCGTCGAGGAAGAACGCCGCCACGGCATCGGCATGCGCCTTGTCGACGAAGGCCATTTCGGCGGGGAAGATGTGCTTGTCGAGCCAGTCGAGCAATTGCTCGCCGTAAGACGCGATGCGATCAGTCTGCGGGTAATGGACGTGCGCGTCGATGAAACCGGGCACAATAAGGCCCGGCAGCGGCTGTGTTTCGACGCCCGCGTACTGATCCGCCAGCAACGCATAAGCGCCGCGATCGACGATCACACCATCCTCGACCACCAGCAGACCGTCCGGTTCGTGACGCACGGCATCAGGCGCATCACGCGGATCGCGCGAAACCGACAGCAGCTCGCCCCGGAAGGCCTTGAGCGTGGTCATTTTCCCCTCAATTGCAGCAATTGCGCGAGCACCGAGATGGCAATCACGTCCGGCTCCTTGCCGATCACGCCTGCCATCCCGATCGGCGCGGTCAGGCGGTCGAGCGCATCCTCCCCGATACGGCCTGCCCGCAGCCGCGATTTGAACCGGGCGATCTTGGTGGACGAGCCGATCAGGCCCACGAACGCCACGGGATCGCGGGAAAGCGCTGCCAAGGTCAGGTGGTAATCGAGCGGATGATCGTGCGTCAGGATCGCAATCGCTGCGTCCGCAGGCGCTTGCGCGACGCAATCGGCGATGTCTTCCTCGCTCACCACGGTTACACCATCAATGGTGCTCAGTTCGGCGCGGGTGTCGAACCAGGCGAGTTGGAACGGCAGGCCCACGGCGTGCCGGGCAATGGCTTGTCCGACGTGCCCGGCACCGAACAGGTAGAACGGACGCGGCCGCTCTCCCACCGGCTCGACGATGCGGGCGCCTGCTCCCGGGCGGTCGCCCCGCGCGGACTGGCGGGTGGCCGTTTCCCGCTGAAAGATCGCGCGATCTACCGCCCCAGCCGCCAGCGTCGTCACCAGCATTTGGCCCGGCTCAGCATCGTGCAACCAGCCGAGCGCTTCGGGATCGAGATGCTCGATCATCAGCCGCACCCGCCCGCCACAACACTGGCCCAGCAGCGGCCCGAGCGGATAGTCCTGCACGCGCCACGTGCCGCGCGGCTGCGCCAGGATCGCGCGTGCTTGTTCGATCGCGCGGTATTCCAGTTGGCCGCCGCCGATGGTGCCTTGCTGCCCGTCCGCCGTCACCAGCATCCGGGTTCCCGCGCCGCGCGGCGCAGAGCCTTCGGTGGCGAACACCGAGATCATCGCGCACGGCTCAGGCGCGAGCCGGCGCAACCAGCCGATCCATTGGGTCATGCCGCCGCGTGCCCCCGGATCGCCTTCAGGATGCGCTCGGGTGTGGCCGGCGCATCGAGCGGCGGCAGGGCGCGCTTGTCCGGTGCGGTGGCGGCAACGGCATGATTGAGCGCGCTGAACACCGAGTTCGCGAGCATGAACGGCGGCTCGCCCACCGCCTTGGAGCGGTTGATCGTCGGCTCGACATTCTCACCATCCCAAAGGGTTATAGTGAAGTGTTGCGGCCGATCCGAAGCGGTGGGAATCTTGTAGGTCGCAGGCGAATGCGTCAGCAGCCGGCCCTTGGCATCGAACACCAATTCCTCGGTGGTCAGCCAGCCCTGCCCCTGGATGAAGCCGCCTTCGATCTGGCCCTTGTCGATCACCGGGTTCAGCGAGCGACCGACGTCGTGGAGGATGTCCACGGCCAGCACCTTGTGCTCGCCGGTCAGGGTGTCGATCACCACTTCGCTGACGGCGGCGCCATAGGCGAAGTAGTAGAACGGCCGGCCCCGGAACACCGAGCGGTCGTAATCGATGCTGGGCGTTGCGTAGTAGCCGGTCGAGGATAGCGAAATCCGCCCCAGGTGCGCCTTGCGGGCTACTTGCCCGAACGTCAGCGTCTCGCCGCCAACCAGCACGCCACCGGGGGCGAAATGGACGTCGCCTTCGTCGCAGGCATAAGTGCGGGCAAGGAACGCGGTCAGCCGTTCGCGGATCGCAATCGCAGCGTTATGCGCTGCCATGCCGTTGAGATCCGCACCCGAGCTGGCCGCAGTCGCCGAAGTGTTGGGCACTTTGTCCGTTCGCGTGGCGGTGATCCGCACGACGGAGAGCGGCACCGCAAACACGTCGGCCACCACTTGCGCGACCTTCACGTAAAGCCCTTGCCCCATCTCGGTGCCGCCGTGATTCACTTGGATCGAACCATCGGCATAGACGTGGACCAGGGCGCCTGCCTGGTTGAGGTGGGTGGTGGTGAAGCTGATGCCGAACTTCACCGGCGTCAACGCGATGCCCTTCTTGAGCACAGTGTTGGATGCGTTGAAGGCCTCGATCGCCTTTGTCCGCGCATCGTAGTTCGAGGTTTTACGAAGCCTAGCAATGATTTGCGGGGCGATGTTGTCAGTTACCATCATCACGTAGGGCGTGGTATCGCGGCCCGGACCGTAAAGATTGGCGATGCGCACATCGAGCGGATCGAGGCCAAGATGCGCGGCGATGTCGTCCATGATCCGCTCGATCGCCAGCATTCCTTGCGGACCGCCGAAGCCTCGGAAGGCAGTGGCCGAAACGGTGTTGGTCTTCAGCCTTTCGGAAACGATTTCGACATCGGGCAGGTAATAGCAATTGTCGGCATGGAACATCGCGCGGTCGTTGATCGCGGGCGATAGATCGACCGTGGAGCCGCAATCCGAAGCCAGATGCAGTGAGAGCGCCTGGACGTGACCTTCCGCGTCGAAACCGACTTCGTAGCCGACTTGGAACGGATGGCGCTTGCCGGTCATCACCATGTCGTCGTCGCGATCGCAGCGGAACTTGGCGGGGCAGCCGGTCTTGGCCGCGACCAAAGCGGCAGCGGCGGCGAACAGCGCGGCTTGCGTTTCCTTGCCACCGAACGCACCGCCCATGCGGCGCACTTCGATCGTCACATCGGCGCTGCTGAGGTCCAGCAAGTGGGCGATCAGGTGCTGCACTTCGCTGGGATGCTGGGTGGAGCTGAGGACGTGGATCTGCCCGCCCTCTCCGGGAGTGGCGACCGCCACTTGGCCTTCGAGGTAGAAGTGATCCTGCCCACCCATTTCGAAGCGACCCGAAAGGCGGTGCGGACTTGCCACAAGCGCATTGCCTGCATCCCCGCGCGCCATGCGCTGGACCGGCTCGATGTGCGAGCCCGCCTCGCGCGCCGCCGTGATCGACAGCAGCGGAGGCAGCGGTTCATAAGTGACCTTGCCGCGCCGGGCGGCCACGCGGGCGGCGCGCTGGCTGGTGGCGGCGACCAGGAAGACTGCCTGACCGTGGCAAATCACCTCGCCATCGGCCAGCAAGCGATCGTCGCCCGCAACCGGGCTGACGTCGTTGTGGCCGGGAATGTCGGCGGCGGTGTAAACCGCAACTACGCCTTCGCTCGCCAGCACGTCGGACAAGTCCATCGCGACGATCCGGGCATGCGCCTCACTCGATTGCCCGAAAGCAAGATGGAGCATCCCGGGCGGTTCCAGGCCATCGTCGGCATAGCGAGCCTGTCCGGTGACGTGCAGCCAGGCGCTGTCATGCGGGTGCGAGGGCTTTTCCAGCACCTTCCAGGCAAGATCGCGCTCAGCCATGGGCCGGCTCGATATCAAGGACCGAAATCGCATGGCCTTGTTCGCGCAGCCACATCCGGCGCAGGAGATTGCCCGCAGCCTCGATGCGGTAGGCGGCGGTGCCGCGCACGTCGCTCAACGGCGCGAAATCCTCGGCAAGCGCGTTGGCGGCGGCCTCGAACGTACTTTCCGTGAAGGGGTGGCCGGTCAGCGCGGCCTCACACGCTGCGGCACGCTTGGGGGTAGCCGCCATGCCGCCAAAGGCGACGCGGGCAGACGTGATGATACCATCCGCGACGCCCAGCACGATCGCACCACACACCGCCGAAATGTCGCTGTCGAACCGGCGCGAAAGCTTGGCAACGTGGACCACGGCATCGGGCGCGGGCCGGGGAATGCGGACGGATTCGACGAACTCACCCGGCTGGCGGTCCTGCTTGCCGTAGCTAAGGAAGTAGTCCTCCAGCGGCATTGTCCGCTGCCCTTGCGCGCTGCGCAGCGTCAGTTCCGCTCCAAACGCGATCAGCGCGGGCGGGCCATCGCCGATCGGCGAGCCATTGGCGATGTTGCCGCCGACGGTGCCGGCATTGCGCACTTGCAAGCCGCCAAGACGGCGCACAAGTTCGCCCAGCTCCGGGTGCAACCGCGCCAGCGCCGCGTGGGTATCGGCATAGCGCACACCCGCGCCCAGCGTCAGCGCCTCGTCGCTCTCCTCGATGGTGGCCAGGTCCGCCACGTCACCCAGGAAGATCACGGTATCGAGCGTGCGTAGCCCCTTGGTGACCCATAGCCCCACGTCGGTCGCCCCTGCGATCAGGCGCGCTTCGGGGTGCTGGGCCAGCAGTTCAGCAAGTTCATCGGACGTGCGCGGCGCGAACCAAGCGCGCCCCTCCCATTCGCCCGACGCAACCTCGCCGGCAATCTCGCCCAGCCGAGCAACCAAACCCGCGTCGTCCTGCGCGATCGGGCCGACCGTCTCGCCCACCTCGATGATCGGGCCGTAGCCGGTGCAGCGGCACAAGTTTCCCGCGATGACGTCGGCCACCGGCAACTCGCATCCGCTTGCGCCGATTGCGCGGCCATGCAGCGACATCACGAAACCGGGCGTGCAAAAGCCGCACTGCGACGATCCGTTCGCGGCCATGCAGGTCTGCAGCGCGTTAGGCTCGCCGTCCGTGCTGAGGCTCTCGACCGTCATCAACGCCTTGCCATGGAGCATCGGCAGAAACTGGATGCAGGCATTGAGCGCGCGCCAACGCACCGTCTCGTCTTCAAGGCTGCCGACCAGCACCGTACAGGCGCCGCAGTCGCCTTCGGCGCAGCCTTCCTTGGTGCCGGTGCGGCGCAGGCGATAGCGCAGGAAATCGAGCACCGTCGCGGTGGGATCGACCTGCGGCAGCGTGATCGCCTCACCGTCGAGAAGAAAAGTCAGCGCCATCAGCTTCCCCGGTACGTCGAATAGCCGAAGGGCGAAACCAGCAGCGGAACATGATAATGACCATCGGCATCGGCCACGCCAAAATCGATCGCCACGATGTCGAGGAACGGCGGATCGGGCAGATCGACGCCCTTGCCACGAAAGTAGCCGGCGACGGCAAATGTCAGGCGGTAATTGCCAATGGCGAGCGCGGGGATGCCGGGGCAGCGGCCATCCTCGTTGGTGGCGCCGACGAACAGCACTTCGCCGCTCGCGCTCGTCAGTTCGAGGAGGACGCCCGCCGCCGGGCAGCCGTGCGCGGTGTCGAGGACATGGGTGGACAAGCTGCTCATGCCGCTTCTCCTTCGATCGAGGCAGGCCATTCGCCCAGGAACTCGTGCTCGTCGTAAGCCATGAAATCGGCCACCAGCGCCTCGCGATCGTCGAGGAACAATTGGTCGGCCACGCCCTTGAGCAAGCGCGGCAGCGCATTGTGCAGGCCTGAAAGCGCGGAGGCAGACAGCCCCAAACTCACGAGCGCGGAATAGTTGAACGCGAACAGCCCGTGCAGCGGTGCCCCGTCCACACCGTCGCGCGGCAGGAACTCGAACGCATCGCCCAGATACGGGTGCGCGTCGATCAAGGCGTTGCGCTTGCCCAGCGGCGTCACCTTGTCGGCCCAGCGCGCGATCAGCGGAGACAGTTCGGCCAGTTCGGGGCGCAAACCGGGATCGCTGAGCAAGCCGGTGGACAGCACCACGAAATCGAAATCGTGGAGCCCTTGCGGCGTCGTCACTCGCACAAGGCCCTCGTGCTCAGCCACGTCGAGCCAGGGCGCGCCAAGGTGCAGCGCGAAGCCCGGCCAGGCGGCGGCGCGCGCGAAGGTGTCGTTGGTGGGTGGCTGGTTATGGCCCAGGAAGCAGTCCATCGCCGCATACTTGGTCTGATCGTCCAGCGCCGGGTAGCGCGCGGTGAAACCCACGCGCTCCATGAAGCGGATCGGATTGACGCGCGGCAGCACCTTGCGCCGCATGAACACTTCGACCGCGCCCACACCCTCGCTCAGCGCATGGTTGGCATTGTCGAACGCGGAGGCGCCGCCGCCCAGAATGCCGATGCGCTTGCCGTGGAGCGCGGCGAAGTCGATCGGCTCGCTGGTGTGCGCCCATAGCGACTTGGGCAGGTTGTCGCGCACCATCGCCGGCGTATGCCACTCGCCGCCGCCCTGGATGCCGGTGGCCAGCACCACCTTGCGCGCATGTTCGATACCGCCGCCCGCGAAATGCAGGCGGTGCAGGCCAAGCTCGGGCAACGGCTCGATGCGCTCCAGCTTGGCGTCGTTGGCGATCGCCAGGTCGAGCACGCGGCGATACCAGCGCAAGTACGCCATCCAGTCGCCCCGCGCGATCTTGTCGACCGCGTCCCATCCGGCGCCGCCGTGCTGCGCTTCCCACCAGGCGCGGTAGGTGAGCGAGGGCACGCCGAAGTCGATCGGGTTCAGATGCTTGGGCGTGCGCAAGGTGACCATGCGCGCATACGTTTCCCACGGCCCTTCGAAGCCGGCGGGGTTCTCGTCGAAGACCATGGCGTTGGTCACGCCTTCGCGGCGCAGGCCGAAGGCCACGGCTATGCCGCATTGGCCGCCGCCGATCACCGCCACGTCGAGCGCGGTTTCGCCCGCGATCGCGCGCGAGCGTACCCACGGCGCGCGGGCAAAGCCGATAAGGTCCAGTTCATAGGCCAAACGCGCTTCCAACGCGGGAAGGCCGATCGCATCGCTCATCGCATATCCTCCAGACGCAGGCGGACGATTTCGCCGATCTGCTCCAGCGCGGTGTGGATTTCCGTCTCGCGATCGTTGCTGAGCCGGCGTTCCATCGCCGTCAAAATGCCGGCCTTGTCGGTCAGCCGCACGCAGATGATGAAGGGGAAGCCGAACATGTCGCGATAGGCAGCGTTCAGGCGATGGAACTGCGCGAATTCCACTTCAGTCAGCCGGTCGAGCCCGGCGCTGGCTTGCTCCGCCGCGCTGGCATCGGTCAACGTCTTGTCGATCGCCGCCTTGCCTGCGAGTTCCGGGTGGGCGCGGATCAGCGCGAGTTGTTCCTCGGGCGTCGCTTCATACATCACCGACATCAAGTCGGCATGGCGATCGCCCGTGGACAGCCGCGCGTCGGCGCGCTGTTCCACCCAGGGGCTATGTTCGAACAGCGCGGTCACGAACTCGTGCCCTCCAGGCTGACGTGGGCGGAGACGACTTTCCAGCCGTCCGCGAATTTGACCCAGGCTTGCGTCTGCCGCCCGCGCCGGTCGGAATTGTCGCGGAAGAACTCGGCATCGGCGGTGGCGAAGGCATCGCCGTAGACGGTGATGGCAACGCGGCCCAACCTGCGCGGGGGAGAGCCGCCACGCCCCGCCCGAAACGCGCGGATTTCATCGATACCGTAAAGCACTTCGCCCACGCCGTAGCGGTTGGTTGTGGACGCATCGTGGAACAGCGCGTCCATCGCCGGAATGTCATCTGCCATCAGTGCGCGTTCGTACTGCGCAAAGGCGGCGGTCATTTCGGCCAGCAGCACCGGATCGTCAATCCGCATGGGGGTGGACCTCCATCCAGTGGCGGGCGATGTCGATCCGGCGGCAGACCCAGGCCTGGCCGCTAGCGGTAACGTGATCGAGGAAACGCGCCAGCCACCGCGCACGGCCCGGCTTGCCGGCAATACGTGCGTGCAGGCCCACCGACATCATCCGCCCGCCTTCCTCGACCAATTGATCGAAGCTATCGCGCATATGGCGGAAGAACTGCTCGCCCTCGGTAAAGCCGTTGAGCGCGACGATCTTCATGTCGTTGACGTCGAGCGTGTAGGGCACGATCAGTTGCGGCTTGCCATAGCGGGTGTCGTAATACGGCAAGTCGTCGGCATAGCTGTCCGCGTCGTAAAGAAAGCCACCTTCCTCGGCCACCAGCCGGGCGGTGTTGGGCGAGGTGCGGCCCTGATACCAGCCGAGCGGGCGCGCGCCGGTGAGCTTTTCGTGCAAAGCGATCGCTTCGGCGATATGCGCGCGTTCCACCGCTTCGGGCTGATACTGGTAGTCGATCCAGCGCAAGCCGTGGCTGGCGATTTCCCAATCGGCAGCCAGCATCGCCGTAACCGCATCGGGATTCATCTCCAGCGCCTTGGCGACGCCGAAAACTGTCACGGGCAATCCGCGCTGCGTGAACAACCGGTGCAGCCTCCAGAACCCAGCGCGGCTGCCGTATTCGTAGAGGCTTTCCATCGCCATCGCCCGGTCCGGGTGACTGCCTGCCCCCACCATCTCGGACAGAAACGCCTCGGAACCCTTGTCGCCATTGAGGACCGAGTTTTCCGCGCCTTCTTCGTAATTGACGACGAACTGCACCGCCACGCGCGCGCCGTTCGGCCACTGCGGGTCGGGCGGGTTCTGGCCGTAGCCGACGAGGTCGCGCGGCAGGCTCATTGCCCCCAGGCTTCCAGGGCCGCCGGCACCGCCGCGCCCAGCGGCAGCGCGAAGCCTTGCATCCGCAGGCACGCTTCCAGCGCCGCCAGCGTCAGCAGCACTTTGTGCTTGGCCGCGTTGTAGCCCATCGCCCCCAGTCGCCAGATCCTGCCTTGCAGCGGACCGAATGCGGTGCCGATCTCGATCTCGAACAAATCGCGCATCGCGGTTCGCACCGCTTCGCCATCGACGCTGTCGGGGATGTACACCCCCGTAACGTTGGTCATGCGGTAGCGATCGTCACCGAACACAGTGAGGCCCATCGCGCGCAGCCCTGCCGTCATCGCCGCGCCGGACTTGGCATGGCGGGCGAACGTCGCGTCCAGCCCCTCGCCGAGCACGACCCGCGCGCATTCGCGGGCGGCGTAGAGCATCGAAGTCGCCTCGGTGTGGTGGTTGAGGCGCTTTTCGGACCAGTAATCCATGATCATGGCAAGGTCGAAGTAGTTCGAGCCGATGCGCGGCCCCACGCCGTCGGTAATATCGTCGCGGCGAATGCCTTGCTCGACATGGCGGCGCTTGCCGATGTGCTGCGCGGCGCGGTCGGAAATGGTGATCGGGGCCGAACCGGACGGGCCGCCCAGGCACTTCTGCAAGCCGCCGGTCACCACGTCCACGCCCCAGCGATCCGCCGCGATTTCCATGCCGCCGATCGTTGCCGTGGCATCGACGTAGCTGAGCGCGCCGGCGGCCCGGCACAATTCGCCGAAGCCTTCGAGCGGCTGCGCCATCGTCGTCGAAGTGTCGCCATGGATGGTGGCGACGAGCTTGGGGTGGCAGCGGTGGATCGCCGCTTCGATCGCATCGAACGGCACCACTTCGCCCCATGGCGCCTCGACCGTCTCGATCACCGCGCCGATCCGGCCCAGGATCTCGGTCAGCAGCAGGCCGAAGCGGCCAAAGTTGACCACCAGCACCACGTCGCCCGGCGCAACCATGCTGACTAGCGCTGCCTCGATCCCGGCGCGCGCGGTGCCGTCCACCAGCATCGTCCACTGGTTGGTGGTGCCGAAGATCGGGCGGTACAGCGCCATGACCTGGTTCATGTAACCGGTCATTTCGGGATCGAACTGGCCAAGCAAGTCGGCGCTCATCGCCCGCAGCACGCGGGGATGTGCGTTGACCGGGCCTGGCCCCATCAGCAAGCGCTGGGGCGGGTCGATCTCTCCGAACAACATGGGGTCCAGTTCAGGCGGCAAATTTCTCTCCAAGACGGTGTAGGAAGCCGAGCATCACGTTGAGGGCGATCTCGACATCGGCGGGATCGACATGCTCGGCGGGATTGTGGCTGATGCCGCCTGCGCAGCGGATGAACAGCATCGCGGTCGGACACAGCGCGGCCATGTTCATGGCATCGTGCCCGGCGCCCGAGACGAGGCGACGGACCGGCTGGCCGGCGGCGATCAGCGCTTCGTCCATCAAGTCCATCAGCGCGGGATCGCACGGGCTGGCGGCCAGATCGTGGATGCGCTCGACTGCAAAATCGAGATCGCGCGCATCGGCGATCTCGGCGATCCGCTCCAGGATCGCCTCGGCCACGGCGTTGCGCCGCGCTTCGGTGGCCGATCGGACGTCGATGGTGAAATGCACTTCGCCGGGGATCACGTTGGCCGCGCCGGGCGACGCCTCGATCACGCCTACGGTCGCCACCGCATCGGAATTGTCGCCGCGCGCCAGTTGTTCGACCGCCAGGATCATCGCTGCCGCGCCGGCCAGCGGATCGCGGCGCAGGCGCATCGCGGTGGTGCCGGCGTGCCCGGCCATGCCCTTGACGGTGACGGCATAGCGCAATTGCGCGGCGATCCCGGTGACGGTGCCGACCGCAAGGCCGTCCGCTTCGAGCACCGGGCCTTGCTCGATATGCGCCTCGAGATAAGCCAGCGTCGCGCCCGGATCGCGGCGGGCGGAGAGGTAGCGGGCCACATCCACCCCGGCCTGGACCAGAGTGACACCCTCGGCATCGGCCACGTCCAGCGCCTCTACGCTGAGGGTGCCCGCGACCGCACGGCTGGTCAGCATGGCGGCGGGAAAGCGCGAGCCCTCCTCGTCCCCGAAGGCGTAGACCTCGATCGGGAACGGCAGGCGCTGCTTCCCGGCATGCAGCGCGGCGACGCATTCGATGCCCAGCATGATGCCCAGCGGGCCGTCGTAAGCCCCGCCATCCCTTACGGAATCAAGGTGACTGCCGATCACCAGCGCCGGGGCGCCCGGGTTCAAGCCTTCGTAGCGGCCGATCAGGTTGGCGGCGGCGTCGCGGCGCACGGTCATCCCTGCTTGGCCCATCCAATCGCCCAGCGCGTCTTGCGATGTGCTGTAGGCGGGGGTCAGATACCCGCGGAAAAGGCCGTCGACCATGTCGCTGTACGGGGCGACCGCCAGCGCATCGCAGCGGGCGACGGCGCGGGCGCCGCCGGGGATGTTGAACGCGCTTACCATGCCGCCACGCCGCCGTCGCTGCGTGGGTCGGTTGCGCCTTCGAATGTCCCGTTTGCCAGGCGCACGACCGCGCCCGCATGGCCCATCGTTGGCGTCAGCGGACCGACGCGTTCGACTTCGTGGCCCGCCGCTGCAAGCTGCGCGTAGAGCGCTTCGTCGAAGCCGTCTTCCAGCTTGAGGGTGGTGGACTGATCGCCCCAGGTTCGGCCCAGCAACCAGCGCGGGGCGCTGATCGCGTGCTGTAAGGTGTCGTTAAAGTGCGCATAGCGCGTGAATAGCGCGGCCTGCGTCTGCGGCTGGCCTTCGCCGCCCATGGTCCCGTAGGCCATCACCCGCCCATCCTCGAACACGCAAAGCGCGGGATTCAGCGTGTGAAACGGCTTTCGGCCCGGCTTGAGCGCGTTCCAGCCGCTTTGCGCCAGCCGGAACGAACTGCCGCGATTTTGCCAGATTATGCCCGTTTGCGGCAGAACAAGACCCGAACCGAACTCAAAATACGTCGATTGTATGCACGAAACCACCCTGCCTTCCGCATCCGCAGCGCCGAACCAGCACGTATCGCCCCACTGCGGCGGCTGCGGCCAGGGCAGCGCTGTCGCGGGATCGATCCGTGCCGCCAGCGCATCGAGCGCGGCGGGATCATCGAGCAGGCCCTGGAAATCGAAATCGGTGTAAGCCGGATCGCCCACATGAAGGTCGCGCAGCAGGAACGCTTGCTTGGTCGCTTCGACCAGGCCGTGGACGTGATCGAAGCCGTCCGCCGCATCCACCTTGAGCCGATCGAACAGCGCCAGGATCAGCAGCGAGGCGAAGCCCTGCGTCGGCGGCGTAGAGTTGTAAAGCGTCGCCCCGCGAATGTCGGCGCCCAGCGGCTCGGGCCGGGACGCCGTGTGAGCGGCCAGGTCGCTCGCCGAAACCGGGCTGCCCAGCATCGCCAGGTCATCGGCGATCATCGCCGCCAGTTCGCCACTGTAGAAATCGGCGAGGCCGTTCTTCGCCAGCTTGCGCAAGGTCGACGCCAGCGCCGGTTGGCGCAAGATGTCGCCTTCCACCAGCGGACGGCCTTCGGGTTCGAAGGTCGCGGCATAAGCGCCGGGTTGCCCGCGCAGTTCGCCACCCTTGGCCGCCGCGATGCCCGCGCCCCCGGCCGTCACCGGCACGCCATCTTGTGCGTAACCGATCGCATCGCGCAGCAAGCGGTCGAGCGGCAGCTTGCACGCCGGGTCTTCCAGCGCCGCCGCCCAGCCCGAGATCGTGCCCGCCACAGTGTTCGCCGCCAAAGGCCCGCGCGTCGGAACCGCGTCCAGCCCCGCATACAGTGACAAGTCGGCCTTTGCCGCTGCCCCGCCGCAGCCATGGATCGAATGGACGCGCCCGTCGGGTTCGCGGATCACCCAGAAGCCATCGCCGCCGATCGCGGTCATGTGCGGATAGACCGCCGCCAGCGCAGCAGCGACGGCGACGCAGGCTTCCACCGCCGTGCCGCCATCGCGCAGGACGGAGCAACCAGCCTCTGCGGCCAGGAAATGCGGAGCAGTGACGATGCCCTGTGTGGCGGTGACGGTTTGCATCATCGCGCTTTAGTTAGGCAGCGCTGCAACGAAGGCACGCACCACATGGGCCGAGTTCACCGAGGCCAGATGCTCGAAGGTGTCCTCCATGTTCTTCTCCTTGTCGCCACCGGCAAGGTCCGAAAGGCTGCGAAACACGATCGCAGGGACGTGGTTGGCGTAAGCGACTTGTGCCACGGCAGCGCTTTCCATGTCGAGCACCCGCGCCTTCCAGGCGGTGTGGAGGTACTTTCGGAACTGGGCGTTATCGGCGAAGACGCCCGCGCTGACGCCGGTGCCACCAACGACCACCTTGGGCGGACGAGGCAAGCACAGCTTCGAGCCGGGAAGCTGGTGCGGCGATGGCGGCACGCAGCGTTCCATGGCGATGGTAGGCGCCAGCTTGCGCGCCAGATCGAGCAGTTGCGGGTCCATCGCGAAGGTATAGTGCCGCTCGGGCGCCTCGGTGGCGTTGCCCACGCGGGTGCCGCGCGGATACATGAACTGCCAGTTCTTCGGCGCGCGCGGATCGACCGGCTCGGGCGATTTCCAGCCGCGCCCGGCCTTGCGGGCGAAGTTGACTTCCAGATACTGGCCCCAGTCCTCCGCCACGATCACATCGCCGATCGACAGCGCGGGATCGACCCCGCCCGCAATCCCGGAAAACACGATGCGGCGCACCGCGAACTTGTCGATCACAAGCTGCGTGTTCATCGCCGCGTTCACCATGGAAACGCCGCTCTGCATCAGCAGCACCGGTTTGCCTTCCAGCGTGCCGGTCATGTAGGTCATGCCGTTGAGGGTGTATTCCTTGGGCTCGGTCACGGCGTGGGCCAGCGCGTTCCATTCGGGCTGGTACGCGGTCATCACCAAGGTGCGCGGCGTCGTGTCCAATTGCTGGGCCAGCGCCGGGCTGGCGGCGAGTGATGCCAGGGCGCAGAGCGCGGCGGCGGTAAACGAACGCATCAGGCGCCTCCCATCCACACGAAGCGGGCAACGAACAGCAGTGCCAGGATCAATAGGAACCAGTCCTTCTTGGTGATTGTACCGCGCACGAGCTTGAGCGCGGCGTGGGCGGTGATGCCGAAGGCAAGGCCGTTGGCGATCGAGAAGGTCAGCGGGATCATCGCCACGGTCAGGAACGCCGGGATGGCGCTGAGCGGGTCTTCCCACTGCACTTCGGTCAACGGCAGCAGCATCAAGCCGCCAACGATGATGAGCGCGGGCGCGGTGGCGGCGAGCGGAATAAGCTGGGCATACGGTGCCACGAACATCATCGCCAGGAACAGCAGGCCCGTGACGACGGCGGTAAGCCCGGTGCGCCCGCCGACCTGAACGCCCGCCGCGCTTTCGACGTAGCTGGTGACGGTGCTGGTGCCCGCCATCGAGCCGACGATGGTGGCGACGGCGTCGGTCACAAGGATGCGGTTGAGGCCGGGGATACGACCGGCGGCGTCCATCAGCCCCGCACGCTTGGTGACGGCGACGAGCGTGCCGATGTTGTCGAACAGATCGACGAACAGGAAGACGAACAGGATTTCCAGCAGCCCCAGGCCGTGCTTGCCCGAAAGGCCGAACACGCCGCCCAGATCGAGCTTGAAGGCGGTGCCGGTCAGCGCCGAAAGGCTGTAGGGTTCGGGCTTGAAGGTGACCATGCCCGAGAGCCAGCCGACCAGGGTGGTGGCGACGATGCCGACGAGCATCGCGCCGCGCACGTTCCACACGCTCAGCGCGCCGATGACGACAAGGCCGAACAGCGCCAGCGCCGCGCCCGGCGCGCTCAGGTTCCCCAGCGCCACGAAGGTGGCCGGGTTGGCAACGATGATGCCGGCGTCCTTGAAGCCGATAAAGCCGATGAACAGCCCGATCCCGCCAGCAACCGCCGCAAACAAGTATTGCGGTATAGAAGTGACGATCAACTGGCGTACGCCCGTCAACGTCAGCACCAGGAACGCAACGCCCGAGATGAACACGCAGCCCAGCGCCACCGGCCAGGGTACGCCCATTTGCTGGACCACGGTGTAGCTGAAGTACGCGTTCAGCCCCATGCCCGGCGCCAAGGCCAAGGGCGTGTTGGCGACCAGGCCCATCAGGATCGAGGCGAAGGCGGCGGCAAAGCACGTCGCCGCCGCGACGGAAGCCACCGGCATCCCCGCACTGCCCAGGATCGCCGGGTTGACGAGGACGATGTAGGCCATCGTCAGGAAGGTGGTGGCGCCCGCCAGCACTTCGGTGCGGGCATTGGTGCCACGTTCGGCAAAGGAGAAGTACCGCGCCAGCGCACCCGTCTGGACGGGTGGTGCTTCGGCGGTCGCCGTCGTCTGGTTCATGCTATTGCCCCCTGATCCGCCGAATGTGCCGCCCCACGCGGCATCGTCACGCCGATAATTCCTTGCGCCTCAAGCCACGCGGCAAAGGCGAACACGTCCGCCTCACCTCCGGGCCGCCCGATCAACTGCAGCCCGATCGGCAACTTGCCGGGACGGTAGAGCGGAACGCTGAGCGAGGGCAATCCGGTAAAGCTGATCGGCTGGGTATGAATGCCCAAGTCCGCGCGCGCCGGGCTGAGCGCGCCGTCAATCAGAATGCGCGGATCGCTGACCAGCGGCGCCACTGTGGGCGTGGCGGGGGCGAGCAGCACGTCGTAATCGGCGACCAGCGCCTCGATCCGCGCCCGATATTCGGCGCGAAACGCCTGTGCCTCGGCATACAGTTCGTCGGGCAGCAAGGCACCGGCCAGCAGGCGGTCGCGCACTTGCGGGTCAAAGCGCATCGGGTCGGCGGCCAGCGCCTCGCGGTGAAGCGCCCCACCCTCGTAGGCAGTGATAAGGAAGGCGGCGGAACGGGCGCGGGCGATCTCAGGAAGTTCGATCAGCGGTGCGGCGGGCGCAATGGCGTCGATCGCGGCGATCTGGTCCGCCTCGGCATTCTCTCGGAAACGGCCGCCAAGCCGCGCGATGCGGAAATCCTGCAACTCGCACTTGGCCTCGCGACCGGACAGCACTTCCCAGATCAGCGTCATGTCGGCAGCCGAGTTGGCGAAGTGGCCGATATCGTCGAAGCTTTCAGCGAAAGGAAACACCCCGCCCAGCGGCAGGTCCGCATGGCTGGGCTTGAGGCCGTACGTTCCGGTCAGGCTAGCGGGCACTCGCACCGAGCCATTGGTATCCGATCCCAGCGAGAAAGGGAGCAGCCCGGCGGCGACAACCGCCGCCGAGCCGCCCGAGGAGCCGCCTGAAAGACGGGAGGGATCGTGTGGATTGCGGGTCGTGCCATAGGCCGCGTTGATCGTTGCAAAGCCGTAGGCGAATTCGTCCATGTTGAGCGTGGCGACCAGCACTGCGCCTGCCGCGCAAAGCCGCGCCACCGCTTGCGCATCTGCCAGGGCCGGCGCCGCGTCTGTGTATATCGTCGAGCCGGCAGTGGTTGGCAGGCCGGCGACGTCGAACAAGTCCTTCACGCCAAAGGGCACTCCGGCAAGCGGGCCGGGGTCTTTGCCAGCGGCGACCAAGGCATCCACTGCCGCTGCGTCCGCGCGGGCGCGATCGGCCAGCAGCCGCGTTACTGCGATCAGGGTGCCATTCGCCGCTGCCAGTGCGGCCAGGCAGTCCTCTGCCACAGCCAGCGCGGAGATGCGGCCAGAACGTACCGCTGCGGCGATTTCCAGCGCGGTCTTCATGTTGCGGGCCTGCCGCGCATGGTCGCCGCATGGCGCGCGAGCAGTGCGAGATTGGCGGCCACGCCTTCTTGGCAAGCGGACGGAATCGGCAACCCGCGCGCCGTGCTGGCAGCGGCGACCTCTTCCGGCGTCAGCGGAACGGCGGCACTCAAGGGGGGGGCGTCAGACACGATGGAGCGTCTGGTACGGGGGGCAGGCGGCGCGCATGTGGCATCCTCTGGCGGCATCCCCCCGCTCGATCAAACGCAATGATCGGAACGGATCGTTGCCAAAAACAGAGCAGGTGTTTTCACGCGGGTTCATGATGGGCGCAATCCGGCTGACGGTCAGGGTGGATCGGTGAGGAGACCATTTTGGAGGCAATTCATACACTAGCGTGGAACCACGGGTGACGGTAGAAGTGCAATCGCGGCAGTTGGGATGCGAAACGGGCCAACCCGATAGAACGTGTTCGAAACGGTGGCGCCCAGGTTTTGGCGTCGATTCTAACGGCGGTGGTTCAGGGGCAGAATGCACAAAGCGAACGGCATTGCCGAGACGTTCCTGGGTCACGGGGGAGAGATGGCGCGCCGCATCGCCCGGCACGACTGGGCCTCCACGCCGATCGGCGCGATCGAAGGCTGGCCCACCAGTCTGATGCACACCATCGCCTTCATGCTACCCAGCCCGATCCCGCTGGTCCTGCTGTGGGGCGAGGCCGGGGTGATGATCTACAACGACGCCTATTCGCGCTTCGCCGGGGGCCGCGATAGCCGCCTGCTGGGCTCCAACGTGCGCGAGGGGTGGGAAGAGGTCGCCGATTTCAACGACAACGTCATGCGCGTGGGCTTGGCCGGAGGCACTCTGAGCTACCGCGACTTCGAGCTCACCTTGCACCGCGACGGGCGGCCCGAGCAAGTGTGGATGAACCTCGATTACTCACCCGTGCTGGGCGACGACGGCAAGCCGGGGGGCGTCATCGCTATCGTGGTAGAGACGAGCGATGCGCACCATGCGCGCGAGACCCTCGAAAAGAATGCGGCCCGTCTGCGCTTTCTGGATGAACTAGGCGGCGCGATAACCGGCTCGCGCTTTGCCGGCGACATCCTGGAGATCACCACCCGCATGACCGCGCAGCACCTGGGTATTTCCAGTTGCGGCTATGCCGACATGGACGAGGACGGCGACGGCTTCACCATTCGCGGCGACTGGCATGCGGCGGGAACGTCCTCGATCCAAGGCCACTATAGTCTGACCGATTTCGGCGCCCGCGCGGTGGCGGACCTGACCGCGGGCCGCCCGCTCATCGTCAACGACAACGCCGCCGAGCTGCCCCCTGAAGAAGCTGCGACGTTCCAGGCGATCGGCATTGCCGCAACGATCTGCATGCCGCTGGTCAAGGCAGGCCGACTCACCGCGCTGATGGCGATCCACCACAACGCGCCACGCCGTTGGACCGACTACGACCTGGGCGTAATTCGCGAAGTGACCGAGCGGTCCTGGGCCCATGTCCAGCGTGTGGGCGCCGAGAGAGCGCTGCGCGAGCGCGAAGCGTTTCACCGCCAGATCATCGACGGCGCCGTCGACTACGGCATCATCGCCACCGATCTCGACGGGGTCGTCACCGTCTGGAACCGCGGCGCGACCGAAATGCTGGAATGGACCGAGGCAGAGATGCTGGGCCAGCCGATGGCGCTGCTCTTCACGCCCGAGGATCGCGAGGCCGGCAGGCCCGCCGCCAAACGGGCCGAAGCGCTGGCGGTAGGCCGCGTTCACGATGCGCGCTGGCACTTGCGCAAGTCGGGCGAGCGGTTCTGGGGCTCGTCCGAGATGGCACCGCTGCGTGGTGCAGATGGCCAGCCGATCGGCTTCGTCAAGCTGATGCGTGACCGCACCGAGGAATACGAGGCGCAAGCCGCGCTTGGCGAGAGCGAGGCTCGTTTGCGCCGCGCCCAGGCGGCCGGCGGCGTCGGCATCTTCACGATCGACGTTGCCCATGACCGGCTGTTCGTCACCGAAGAGTTCTGCCGCATCTTCGGCTTTCCCGAGCGGTCCGAGATATCGAGCAAGGTGATCGAGCAATTGGTCATCGCCGAAGACCGATCCGCCGTTTCCGACCTGGCAGGCCGCAGCGCGGGTACGTCCGAGCTGGACGTGGAGTATCGCATTCGGCGCGCCAGCGATGGCGAAGAGCGCATCATATCACGCAAGGCCGAGTTCGAATATGACGCAAGCGGCCGGCCGATCCGCATGATCGGCGTGGTGCAGGACGTGACCGAGCGCCGGCATACCCAGCTTGCCCTGCAAAAGAGCGAGGCGCAGTTCAAAGGTCTGGCGCAGAACATGCCCAACCAGGTCTGGACGGCGCGGCCCGACGGGCGGCTCGACTGGTTCAACGACCGCGTCTATGCCTACAGCGGCCGAGCAAGCGAGACACTGGACGGCGCCGGCTGGTTGGACATCGTCCATGCCGATGATCGCGAGAAGGCGATTAGCGGTTGGGAACAGGCGCTTTCGACCGGGCAGATCTACGAGACCGAGTTCCGCCTTCGCGATGCGCAAGGGCAGTATCGCTGGCACCTTTCGCGCGCCGTACCGCTGGTCGATGCACACGGATCGATCACTGCGTGGGTGGGCACCAATACCGAAATCGAGGCGCAAAAGCAGGCCGAGGCGGCCTATGCGCAAGATCGCGACCGGCTGTGGACGATCAGCCGCGACCTGATGTTGGTGTGCGATTATGCCGGCACCATCACTGCGGTGAACCCTTCGGTAGAACGACTACTGGGCTGGCGGGAACCCGAAATAATTGGTCGCCCGATCGAAAGCTTCATCCATCCCGATGACATCACGCCGACTGCCCAAGAGCTGCGAAGACTGGCGCAGGGATCGACGACGCTGGCCTTCGAAAACCGATACCGCACGACCCAGGGCGACTACCGCCTGCTCGCCTGGACCGCCGTGCCCGACAACGGTCGCATCCACGCGATCGGACGCGATATCACCGAAGTGCGCACGGTGGAGGAAGCACTGCGGCAAAGCCAGAAGATGGAAGCGGTAGGCCAGCTCACCGGCGGTATCGCCCATGATTTCAACAACCTGCTGCAAGGGATCACCGGCAGCCTCGACATCATGTACAACCGCCTGGCGCAAGGCCGCACGCAGGACCTGGGACGTTGGCTGAGCGGGGCCAAGACTTCTGCCGAGCGCGCCGCCGCCCTCACCCATCGCTTGCTCGCCTTCTCGCGCCGCCAGCCGCTCGATCCCCGCCCCGTGCGCGCCAATCCGCTGGTTGCCTCGATGGAGGACATGCTGCGACGGACCCTGGGCGAGCAGATCGAACTCAAATTGGCGCTGGAAGACGGCTTATGGCTGACCAAATGCGATCCCAACCAGTTGGAAAGCGCGATCCTCAATCTGGCCATCAACGCCCGCGACGCCATGCCCCAGGGCGGCAAACTGACGGTCGAGACGTGTAACGCCCACCTCGACGACCGCGATTCGGCACAAGAGCGCGAGGTACAGCCAGGCCATTACGTGTGCATCTGCGTAACCGACACCGGCCTGGGCATGACCCGCGAAACCGCCGCCCGTGCTTTCGAACCATTTTTCACCACCAAGCCGATCGGCCAGGGCACCGGGCTTGGCCTGTCGATGATCTACGGCTTCGCGCGCCAGTCCGAAGGTTACGCCCGTATCCAATCGGAGCCCGGCCACGGCACCACCATCAAACTCTATCTTCCCCGTCATGACGGAGACGATGATGGCGAGCAGGCCCAAGACAAAGCCGATACGATGCCTGAATCGGAGGCCGGCGAAGTGGTGCTGGTGGTCGAGGATGAGCCCGTCGTGCGCGGCCTGATCGTCGAAGTTCTGGGAGAGTTGGGCTACCAGGCAATAGAAGCGACGGATGGACCTAGCGGCCTGGCCATTCTGCAATCGCCGCGCCGGATCGACTTGCTGATCACCGACATCGGCTTGCCGGGCCTCAACGGACGGCAAGTCGCAGACGCTGCGCGGGTGTCGCGCCCCGACCTGAAGGTGCTCTTCATGACCGGCTATGCCCAGAACGCAGCCCTTGCCTCGGGTTTTCTCGAACCTGGCATGGCGATGATAACCAAACCCTTCGCCATCGACGCGCTGGCGACCCGCATTCGTCAAATCATCGAGGAATAGCTTGCAATCAGGCGGCTTTTATCGTCTTTGTGTGCCATGGTCACACAAGACGATATGGCCGCTCTGCGGGGCATGAGGGTGCTCATTGCCGAGGACGAAGCGCTGGTCTCTATGATGCTGGAAGAAATGCTGGAGGACCTCGGGTGCAAGGCCGTCGGCACTCATGCAACTCTTTCTTCCGCGCTTGCTGCCACGCGTGAAGGCGATTTCGACGTCGCGCTCATCGACATGAACTTATGCGGCGAAAGCGCGGAGCCCATCGTGGCCGAGCTATCCTCTCGCGCCATTCCTTTTGCGATCGCCAGCGGCGCCGATGCGCTGGTTCCCGCCAAAAACGGGATCATCCTGGGCAAGCCTTACGGTTTCGATCAGCTCAAGGATACGTTGACGACCTTGCAAGCCGCCCTCACTCGCCAAAACTGAGTACCGCGCTTTTGCGGTCCGGATAGCCGTATTGAGGCAATCGGTTCGGCAGGCGGGATAAGGTGCTTACCCCGCCACCCGCCGTACTTGCACGCGCGAACGACCGATCTGGTCGATCACCCAACCGACCTGGCTCTCGCTGAAACCGGCCTTGTTGGCTTCGCGCAAGGCTGACACCGGCAGCGTATAGCCATGGTGCCATGCCCGAACAGCCAGACGGCGCAGTGCTTCGAGGCGCTCGTTCGCAAGAAGCTTGGACGGCGGCGTCGGACCCAGGATCAGCCGGGCCATCAGCGAGCGCTTGCGCGGAGCGCGCAACGAAGCGAGGCTTTCACCACGCGCCAGTTCGAGCACGCGATGCTCCAACGAGGAAAAGGTCAGTGCGACGTCGGCAGCAGTTGCCGGAACGGACGCTGGGAAGACGATCCGGGGGGCAGCGGCAGCACGGGCAGCAGCAGCGTAACCGGGCTCGGACAAGTCAAGGAAAGCCATCGTTTCATCTCCCTGA
The DNA here is from genome assembly GCF_000272475.1 of Novosphingobium sp. Rr 2-17. GTDB lineage: Bacteria > Pseudomonadota > Alphaproteobacteria > Sphingomonadales > Sphingomonadaceae > Novosphingobium. Next base: position 121,678 of record NZ_AKFJ01000007.1, on the reverse strand, counting down.
AGAGCCCCGGCGCGCGCCCCAGACGGGGGGACACGGCGCGCGCACCGGGGCGATTTCCGGCGCAAGGGATCGCCGGAAAGGTTACGTAAGCGCGGGCGAAGCCCACGGGCTGCTGGGTTCGGGCTTTGGCAAGGGCACCCGGCGTACCGCCGGATTTGCCTCAGCCCGGAAGCGAATGACTCGCTCCCGATCTTCTATACCGCCTGGTATATAAACCGATCGAAGGCGTCAACCGCTTTCCATACCGATCGGTAAATTAAAATTCTGGAAGAGTATTTGCCGGGTTAGCGGCTTGGCCAGATTCCCAGGAACGCATCGACCGCGTGCTCCAGATCCTGGCGCGAAGTGCCGCTTTGGGCCTTGATCGACAAGCCACCCAGCATCGTCGAAAGGCATCCCGCCAACGCGACAGCGTCGGTCCCTTGCGGAAGGTCGCCTTCGGCCTTGGCTTTTTCCAACCGCGCAACCAGCGCGACTTCCGAAGATTTGCGCCGGGCGATCACATGGTCACGGATCGAATCGGCTTCCATGCTGCCCGACAAGGTGCTGATAACGCCGAGGCAGCCATGCGGATCGCTGCTGCCGCAGTGCGTGGCCAGCGCGCCGCGCAACAATCGCTCGACCACCCCGCGCGCGCTCGGCGCTTCCAGAGCAGTACCGACATAAGCCAGCTTGTCCCGCTCGTAGAGGTCCAGCGCTTTCTTGAAAAGCGCCTCCTTGTTGCCGAAACAGGCATAAAGACTGGGCTTGGTGATGCCCATCGCCTCGGTCAGTTCGGAAAGCGAGGCGCCTTCGTAACCGCGCTTCCAGAACACGCGCAGCGCTGCAGCGAGCGCCTGGTCGGGATCGAATTCACGCGGGCGACCGCGAACCGCAGTGGTGGTTGCCGAACATTCCATACCGGATGGTATATAGGTTTGTTGCAGTTCCGCGTCCAGTACGTGCGCTCGGTTCACGGGCGCGCGAAACATCACGTAACACAAGAAACATCCCGTCACACAAGCGTCGTCACACAAGGGCGTGCGTTCTGCATCAAGACTTTGACGCCCGGCACGGTTAGTCTGCGATCAACCCCAAGGAGATTTGCGCATGACCGTCGCCGAAGTTCCCCCTCCCGTGCTCACCGACGCCGCCTGGCGCGGCGACGAGCTGATGAAGGGCGATAGCTGGATCTATCAGCTCGACGATGCACAAGTGGCCGAACTGGAGGCGCTGGGCCGCACCTTCCTGGAGGAAGATCCCGATCTGCGCTTCGTTAAGGCCGAAGACTATCCCCTGGATGTGTGCGCCCCCGCCGTCGCCTCGTGGCGGCAGGACGTCGATTTCGGGCGCGGCTTCGTGCTGGTGCGCGGGCTTCGCTCGGATTTTTATTCCGACGCGTTGTCCTCGGCGATCTACTATGTCCTGGGCCTGCACATGGGCGACCCGATCCGCCAGAACGAAATGGGCGATCTGCTCGACCACGTCTACGCCACCAGCGAAAAGATGATGGACGATCCCACCGCCAAGTCCTCCAAGGTGCGCGACCAATTGGTCTACCACTCGGACAGTTCTGACATCGTGGCGCTGATGTGCTTGCGCGGGGCCAAGGAAGGCGGCTTGTCGTGCCTGGTCTCAGGCGCGCAGATCTACAACGAGATCCTCGAGCGTCGCCCGGACCTGGCGCACTTGCTGCTGCAGCCCTTCAACTGGGATTGGCGCCGACAGGACGCGGAAGCCCCGGCGGATACGTACACCTCGCCAGTGGTGAGCGTTCAGGACGGCGTGTTCAGCATGTACGCCGGCTCGCTCTACATCATCACCGCGCAGGACTATCCCGGCGTGCCCAAGCTGACCGAAGACCAGTTGGAAGTGCTGCGCTTGTTCGACGAAATCACGTACGAACCCGGCATGGCGATTGAGATGGATTTCCGCCCCGGCGACATCCAGTGGCTATCGAACTACGCGGCGCTGCACGCGCGCACTTTGTTCCACGATTACCCCGAACCGCAGCGCAAGCGCCACTTGCTGCGGCTGTGGCTGTCGAGCAAGACCAGCCGCCCGGTGGTGGACAATTTCGGCAAGAACGCCGTCGTCCAGCACCGCGCCGAATCCCGCACCGGCGCCGAGCATCCTGAAGCCCGCTTCAGCATCAAGCCGATGTCGGTGCCGCGCCTGATTTCGTAATCGCCCAGCGCCCCTCGTCATCCCTGAACCGGGATGGCGAGGTCAGGTGCGCGGTTCTTTGGGCAGCAGCAAGCTTCCCGCCGCGATCGGCACCATCACCAGGCCCAGCGCCAGCAGGCCCGGCGCGTAAGAACCGGTCGCATCGGCCACCAGTCCCGCACCCCAAGGCCCCAGCGCGGCAAGCCCCGCCAGCGTCCAGATCGCGCCCAGGCTGGCCGCGCCATCCCCCGGCCCGAAGTAGCGCACCAGCAGCAGCGTAACCGTCAACGTCGCCCCGCCCACTCCGGCGCCGAGCAGCATCGCGAACCCATGCAGCAGCGCCGTATCGCGAGTGGCAGCCAGGATCACCAGCCCTGCCCCGCACGCCGCCAACGTCAGCGGCAGCATCCGGCGCGGGGAAAGCCGGGCGGCAAAATGGCCCAGCAACCCGGTCGCAAGGGCAGCGGCAATGCCTTCCACCCCCAGCAGCCGGGCGGCAAGTGCATCGGACACGCCCTCACCCGCAAGATGCGCCGGGGCGACGCTCGATACGGTGACGAGACACAACTGGCTCATGACGATCGCCACGGCCAACAGCGCGAACGTGCGCGATCGCAGCACCGCGCCCAGATCGCGCCAGGATTTGCCCGCCGGCGCATCGGTCGCGACCGGCGGCTCACGCAGCGCCAGCGCGCAGCCGATCGCCGCCACCACTGCGAAAGCAGCGATGGTCAGGGCGTAGCCCTGCCATCCGTCTTGCCCGATCAGCGCCTGCGCCAGTGGAGGTCCGACCGCGTTGCCCAGCATCCCGATCATCAGGTAAATGCCGATCAGCCCACCGGCACCCGCACCGCCCCAGCCCGAAACGAGATAGACGCCCGGACTGTTACCGCTGAGGGAAAACGCCACGCCGATCGCGAACACGCAGGCGTAAAGCTGCGGCAAGGAACCGACGAAGGCCATCGCCAGAAAACTGACGGCCAGCAGCGCCATGCCCACCACGATCGTCCCGCTACCGCCGATGCGGCGGATCAGGACGATGGGCATCGGCGCCCCGGCGCAAGCACCCAGCACGATCAGCGTATAGGCCGTGCCCATCGCCGTCGCCGACCAGTGGAAGCTCTGCGCCATCGCGAACAGCATCAGCCCGGAGGCGGCGAAGACCACCGCCTGCGCCAACACCAGCGCTGCCGAAACGGCGCAAACCACCGCGAGCTTTCGCTCGCGATGGCCTGCGACCCGTACGACCGCCTCGTTCAAAACGGGCGGTCGCCGAGGATCTGGATGCGATAGCCGGAGCGGACTTGCGGGAAGTAGTCCCAGGTGGCGACGTGCTGCGAGCAGCGGTTGTCCCAGAACGCGATCGAGTGCGGCTGCCACGCGAAGCGGCATTGATAAATCGGGTGCTGCAAGTGATCGAACAAGAATGCCAACACCGCATCGCTCTCGGCGCGGCTCACGCCTTCGAGCTTGGTGGTGAAGCCGCGATTGACATACAGCGACTTGCGACCCGTGGAAGGGTGGGTGCGGATCACCGGGTGGCTCGATCGCGGCAGTTCCATACCATCGGGCGTGATGTCGCCGAACGCCTGGCGGCTATCATGGATGGCGGTCATACCTTCGAGGTAGGCCTTCATCCGGTCCGACAGCGCCTCGTAAGCGTCGTACATGTTCGCGAAAATGGTGTCGCCGCCCACCGGCGGGATCGTGTGCAGGTACAGCACCGAGCCCAGCGGCGGTGCTTCATCGCAGCTCATGTCGGTGTGCCAGTCTTCCCCGGCGACGAACTTGGAATCGCCATCGGCGTGCATTTTCGTCACTTCGGGGTGGCCGGGCACTTGCCAGGGCTTGGTGCTGGGCGCGATGTGGATGCCGCCGAAGTAGTTGGCGAAGCGCTTGTGATCTTCGTGGTCGATCTGCTGATCGCGAAAGAAGATCACCAGCCGATCGTCGAGCGCCTTGTGCAGATCATCCACCTGCGCGTTCGAAAGCGGTTGGGTAAGGTCCACGCCCGAAATCACCCCGCCGATGCCGGGGGTGAGCGGGGTGACCGTGATCGAGCTATATTCCATCAGGCTAGTCCTTGCCAAAAATGCGTCAATTTATGGGCCATTCGCTCAGCAGCGGCAGGCCCGAGCGGCCCAGCACCGCGTCCGCCATCGCCTGCCCCTGAGCATAGAGCGCGTCCTCGTCGATCGTGGTGCAGCGGAAGGCCTCGACCACCCTCACCCCATCGACCCACACCGAATGAACGCCGCTGCCATTGGCTGACCACACGAGTTGATCGACCGGATTGTTGATCGGCTGCCATTCGGGCCGACGCGTGTCATGGGCGACCAAGTCCGCCTTCATACCCACCGCGATGCTGCCCAGGCTATCCGCCATACCGAGCACCTTGGCGCCGTTCAGCGTCGCCATCTCCAGCACTTCATGCGCGGGGAACAGCGCGCGGTCCTGCCGCGCATCCTTGAACAGGGCCGCCATCAGCGGCATCGCGCGCATCATGTCGTGGTTGTCCGCACCATCGGTGCCCAGCGCGATGTTGACGCCGGCAGCCGCCAGTTCGGGGAACAGCCCGTGCTGGGTCAAGCCATAGCCGCCCTGGATCGAAGCACCGGGGCATTGCGTCACGTTGGTGCCGCTTTGCGCCACCAGATCGGCTTCGGCCTGATCGATATGCACCATGTGGACGAGGTTGAGGTGCGGCCCCAGCACGCCCAGGTCCGCCAGATGCTCGACCGGGCGGCGGCCAGTGTTGGCCAGATACCACTGCGAATCGTCGATCGCCGGGCTCATGTGCGCCGACACTTTGGTGCCGGTCTGCTTCGCCAGATCGGTGACTTGCTGCCACAGCGCGTCGGTAGAGGTCATGTGGCCGATCAGGTTGGGCCACGCAGCGATACGCCTGCCATCCTGCGGATAGGCGGCGACATCGGCGGCGAGCGCATCGAACGCCTCGGCGGTCATCGCCTGCTGGTCGGCGGACGGGTCCCACGCGCGGTCCTCGGCCCAGCGGCCCATGCGCGCGCGGATGCCGGTGCCCTCGATCGCGGCCATCACTTCGTCAAAGGCGATGACGGTGCCGGCCTCGATGAAAGTGGTGGTCCCGCTGCGCAACATCGCGGCAACGGCCATCTTCGCGCTCACCGCCTGCTCTGCCGCGTCGTGGCTCTTGTAGAGCGGGATCACCCACTTCCCCAGGTTCTCCTCGAACGGGAGATCCTCAGGAATGAAACCACGGATCAAGGTTTCGGTGACGTGGACATGGCAATTGATGAAGCCCGGCGTCAGCACGAAGCCGCTGCCGTCGATCACTTCGCGCGCGTCGATCCCGGCCAGATCCGCGCTCTTGCCCACTGCAACGATCGTATCGCCGGCAAACGCCACTGCGCCGTCGCGGATCACACGGCGCTGCGCGTCCATCGTGATCACGGTAGCGCCGGTAATGAGAGTGTCTGCCTGCATGCGTTCCCGCCGTTTGGTTGGCCCGCATACTAGCTTAGCCGCGCGTCCCCGCTTGTGCGAGCGCGGTGGAATTCTTGACGCTTCGGGCGAGAAGCCCACCTCACTTTCGTCATTGCGAGCCCGCAGGGCGAAGCAATCCAGGGCGGTGCGCGACCCTGGATTGCTTCGCCGCCTTCGGCGACTCGCAATGACGAAAGTTGGTGGCGTGACGAAAAGGATAACGACAACCGACGAGAGGTAGATGACGAGCCGCAGTAGCGGCCCCCGAAACCGCTAGCCCGGCATCAACTCTCTGGCGGCACCGGCACTGCGCAAAGCCCCATGTCCACCAGTTGCCGCGCGGCGCGCAGCAGTAGCGGTTCGTTGCCGGCTGCCGCGATCAGTTGCACCCCAAGCGGCGCCGGGAACGTGCCCGCCAGCGGCAGCACCAGCGCCGGCAAGCCGACCAGGCTGATGGGCTGGGTGTAAATGCCCAAGTGGCTGCGCGCCGGGATCTGCTGGCCTTCGAACGTCATCGTCGGCTCGGCGATCAGCGGCGCGTAGCCGGGGGCGGCAGGGGTGAACAGCACGTCGCACAGCTCGAACTGGCGGCGGACCTTTGCCTGGACCCAACTGCGGAAGCGCTGGGCGGTCAGGTATTCGTCACTAGTGACGAGCAGGCCCGCCAGCATGCGATCGCGCACCGGCGGCTCGAACTGATCGAGGTTGGCTTCCAGCGCCGGGCGCAGCAGGCTGGCCCCTTCGGCGGCGATGATGACCGAAGCGGCAGCGCGCGCGATTTCGGAGTGCGGCAGTTCGAAGGCTACGCGGCCCAGCCGGTTCCAGAACCCATCGAGCGCGGTGCGCATCTCGGCGGTCATGTTGGCGTCGAACCAGCTCATCAACCGGCCGAAGGCGATGTCCTGAGGCTGGGCGTCGCCCGTCTCGGCGCGCCCTTCACGCAGGATGTCGCGCACGAGCGCCAGATCGTCGACATCACGCGCCAGCACGCCGGGCACGTCGAGGCTCTCAACGAAGGGATAGCAGCCTTGGCGCGGCAGATCGCCGTACGTGGGCTTGAGGCCGATCACGCCAGACAGCGCGGCGGGCACGCGCACCGAACCATTGGTGTCCACCGCCAGCGAGAACGCGACGGTCCCGGTCGCCACCGCAACCGCCGATCCGCCCGCAGCGCCGCCGGCCAGCCGCGCTTGGTCGTGCGGATTGCGCACGGTGCCGAAGTGGGCGTTGGTGGCGGTGAAGCCATAGTTGTACTCGTCCATCGTCTGGGTGCCGATCAGCACCGCGCCGGCGGCCTCCAGCAGCGCGATCGCGCGGGCGTCGCGGCTGGCGAACGGCGCGTGCAGCCGGGTGCGCGAGCCGACTGTGGTGATCTCGCCCGAAACGTCGAACTGGTCGGACACGCCGAACGGCACGCCGGCCAATGGTCCGGGATCGAGCCCGGCCTCGACCAGCTTGTCCACTGCCGCTGCCCGGATCAGCGCGCGCCGTTTCAGCAACCGGGTAAAGCCCGACCGTTCCGGCCCCAGCGCCTCGGCGCGGGCAATCGCCGCTTCGCACAGCGAGACCGCGCTCTGCTGTTTGGCGTGAACGGTGGCGGCGATCGTGCGGGCCGTCGGCGTCATGCTCAAACCTCGAAGCGCATCGCGCTGGCACTGCGCGGGTCGAGCGCGAAGCCGCGCAAGGTGGCGACGTGATCGTGCAGCACGGTCAGGTTGGCGAGCACGCCGGAGAGGTTCTCCTGCGGCACGGCGAACCCCGCCTCGGCCAGCCGCACGCGCACGGTATCGTGCGTGGGAGCGGCGGCTTTGCTGCTGACGGTCTCGGCGCTATCGTCGGCCACGGGCCAGGTCTCCCTCGTACGGTATCGAGGGCACCCTTACAGCCTCGCCGTCACGCGGCAAGACCGATCGATCAGCAAGCCGCGCGGTTCAGCCGAAGCGGAAGGCCGAAATGTCCGCCATCATCACGTTGTCCCCGAACACCTTGGCGCCTTCGGAGTCCGCGCCCGCACCCGCCGCGATCATCAGCGGCAGCAGATGCTCCTCACGCGGGTGGGACAAGCGACCGGCAGGCGCGTCGGCCCAATGCTCCAGGCCCGTCGCACGGTCTTGCGGCGATGCCTCGATCGTCGTGGTCAACCACTGGTCGAACACGGCGGACGGGCGGGTGGCAGCCGGCGTGCGGAAGCCGCGCATGTTGTGGTAGCTCATGCCCGAACCGACGATCAGGATGCCTTCCTCGCGCAAAGGCGCCAGCGCGCGGCCCGCCGCCATGTGCTCGGCTGGATCGAGATCGGACTTGAGCGAGAGCGGCACCACCGGGATCGCGGCCTCAGGATCGACCAGCAGGAACGGCACGAACACGCCATGGTCAAACCCGCGCGACGGATCGGTGCGCGCCGGCAGCCCCGCCTCGCTCAGCAGCGAGACGACGCGATCGGCCAGCGCGGGATCGCCCGGTGCGGGATACTGCAACTGATAGGTGTGCGGCGGGAAGCCGTAGTAATCGTAGATCATCCCCGGCTCGACCGCGGTGGAGGCTGTGAAAGCGCTCTCCTCCCAGTGACCCGAGATGACGACGATGCCCTTGGGCTTTTCGGGCAGGGTCGAGACCAGCGCCCGCAACCACGCCTCGGTCTTGTCCCATGTGTCCGCCGGGCCGCCCATCGCCGACCAGTCCATGAAGAAGCACGGACCGCCGCCATGGGGAATGAAGAACGTGGGCATCAGCGCGGCCGCCGCCGTCATTCCTGCACCTGCACTCTGAGCGTTCATCGCAGCGATTCGTCCTTTTGTCTGCCTGGTTCGGTCACGTCGAAATCGGACCGTGACCGGACCTTTGTTCCTAGTTCGTATGCCCTATGCGTGTGCGCAAGTTCCCAGACTTGAGCCAGCGCGAAGGAATTGTTGCGACCGTGCTAGAAACGCTTGGGATCGCGCGCCAGCGGGCTTTTACTCACGGTGCCGCCATTCAAGGAAGCCCGCCATGCTCGATGCCACCCCGGACCGGAGCGCCGCCACCCGCCTCGCCATCGCTGCAACCACTGGCAATATGGTGTGCATTACGGCCGCCGTGAGCGCCACTTTCGGCACATTCCTGGTGCCGATCACGCACGACACCGGGTGGAGCCGCGCGCAAGTATCGGGCGTGCTGGGACTGATCGCGGTGCTGGCAGCGGCGAGCTATCCCTTCATTGGCCGGGCGATGGACAGATTCGGGGCGCGCCCGCTGATCCTGACCGGCAACGTGGTTCTGGGGCTGATGGTCATGCTGCTTTCGCAGACCAGCAGCAACATCTGGCTGTTCTATGCGCAGTACGGCGCGATCGGGCTTGCAGGTGCCTTCTGCGCCTCGCCGATGATCGCCAAAGTGGTTTCGCACTGGTTCGACGGTCGGCGCGGCCTGATGCTGGGCGTGACCGCAGGCGTGGGCAACGGCGTGGGCGCCACGGTGATGCCGATCGTCGCGGGCTTGCTGCTGCCGGAGCTGGGCTGGCGTGGGACGTACGTGGCGCTCGGCGCTCTCGTGCTGGCAATCGGCTTTCCGATGATGTGGTTCTGGCTGCACGACAGCCCCGAAAAAGCCCCCAACGCCGCCGCGCCCGCCCGCGTGGTCGAGGGGATGTCCTTGTCTGAGGCCGCGCACACCGGTCGCTTCTGGCTGCTGCTGACGGCCGTGGCGAGCGGTGCTGGCGGCATGACCGCGGTGTTCACCCACGTCGTCCCGATGATGACCGACCGTGGCTTTGGCCTGGGCGAGGCGACCGGCATCGTCGTGATCTTCGCGCTCGTCACTGCCGCATGGCAATGCGTGACCGGCGGGATGCTCGACCGCTTCCGCACCCCGCTGCTGGTGGTGCCGATGTACGCCGCCGCGATGGTGGGCCTGGGCCTCCTCCAGTTCGGCCACGGCAGCCTGACCATGACCGGCGCCGGCGTGTTGCTGGGCGTGGGTATGGGCGCGGAATACGGGGCGCTATCCTACTTCTGCTCGCGCTATTTCGGCCTCAAGCACTTCGGCACCATCAACGCCGTCCTCTACGCCGCCGTGATCCTCGCCCAGGGCCTGACGCCGACGCTGATGGACCTTAGCTACGGCCGCACCGGCAGCTACGACCAAGCCGCCATCGCCATCATCGTGACGCTAGCCGCAGGCATGAGCCTGCTGTTCTTCCTCCCCGGCATCGGCGCGGACGGACGGACGCTGCTGCGCAAGCGGGCGGATGGGGCGATTGGTAGGGAAATGGCGCTGGCGGTGGGGTGAGCCGCTCCAGTTAGTCTACCCACTATCTCGTCCTCATCACCCCAGCGAGGGCGGCTGGGCCCTGGCCTTCGCCGGGGTGACGGGAATTCAGGAGGATCAGGCTGGGTAGCCTTCGAATTCTTGATATTCCAAGGCTACTGCCCAGTCAAAACAGCGTGCTCGACCTCATTTTTCATAAGCTGCGCTATGCCGATGCGGAAAGCTTGTAGATCTTGATAATTCGTCAAAAACGAGCCTTTGACTCGGCCAGGATCTTCAGACCGTTCCGCCACTTCAAATCGAACAATTAGATTTCCGCGCGCATCTGCTGGCGAGACTTCTATGCGCAAGATCAGGTCGTCGCCTTCCTGCTTGTCATAGCCCCACTGCCCAATGACTGGCCTATCCTGAGTGATCGGGTACGCACCGAGCGCTTCCCCGAACTCTTTCACATCTTGCCACTGAACCCAGAATCTACCGCTTCCTGAAAAGCGATCGGTAACGACCGATATGGAAAGGGTTCCAAAATCGTCGCGCGATAGTCGAGGGTCGAAGAAGCTGGGGTCAAATTCATATCTCAGAGTGAGCTTGCTCATCCTTCTGATTTTACAGACGGCAAGTGGCCTTCGCAATGAAATGCCCCACCCAAAAAAAAGCCCAGCTCTTGCGAGCCGGGCTTTTGAGGTGCTCCGTCAGGAGGGAGACTTAACTGGTCATTTCGGGTCGGTGACGGTGCCCTTCTGGGGGAACAGCCGGCGTTCGATGCGGGCGTGGACGCCCAGGGTGCCGTCTACCACTTGGGTCACGCCAAAGTCGGTCGCCACGCTCATCAGCGAGTAGGCGTCGTTCTTGGACAGGCCCTGATGCTCGTGCAGCAAGTGGAGCATGTCCATCGAGCATTTCTTCATCGCCTGGTCCAAGTCTTCGCCAAAGCCGTGGACGATCCAGTTCTCGGGCGTTTCCAGCAGGGGCGAGGGGAAATCGAAATCCTTGCGCAGGATGATCTGGAACAAGCAGTCAAGCGAAGCCTCGATCGCAGTGCCGCTGATCTCGCCGTCGCCCTGGCTGATGTGCGGGTCGCCGATCGAGAACAAGCCGCCCTTGACCTGGCACTTGTAGAACATCGTCGCGCCAGCGCCGATGCGCCAGTTGTCGATGTTGCCACCGTGCAAGCCCGGCGGAATGGTCGAGACCGGCTCGTTGACTGCTGGCGCGACCCCGGCGGTGCCCAGGTGCGGGCGGGCGGGGATGGTGATGCCGGGCAGCGCGGGATGGCGATCGCACTCGGGGCAATTGGTGATGGTGCCGGGGATCAGGTATTCGCCGGGGAAGTCATAGGCGTAAAGGCCATGCGCGGTGTTGGCGACGGGATCGAGCTCGTAGATCGTCACGCGCTCTTGCTTGCCGAACTCTTCGTACAGATGCCCCCAATTGGCGGCGAGGTTCGAGCCGTAGTTGCAGCGCGGCGTCATCTGCAGATAACGCACCTCGATCATGTCGCCCGGCTCTGCATCCTCGATGTAGATCGGGCCGGTCATGATGTGGACGCCGGGCGCGCGGGTGGAAGGATCGACCTCGCGGAAGATGCGCTCCACGCCTTCGTCGAACATCAGCTCGGGCGCGTCGCCGGCGTGGTGGGTAACCGCTTCGGCATGGACCAGATCGCCGCTCTTGATCGTGAGCGCCGGCTTGATGTCGGGCGAGAAGTAGCCCCAGTGAATGGTCTCCGGCGTGGCCTTCAAATGCCACAAGGCCGACGGGCGCGCTTGCTGTTGCGCCCGGACCGTGCCGAGAGAGGTTACTGACGCCATTCGTTGCCCCTTATACTGCATGTCGTTCGTACCCCGGCACATTGGCGAGTTAGGGCATCGAGGGTCTTGCCGAACTGCGCCCTAGAACTTGGCGTGGCCTCGACCTGTCGTACTGCGCACGACCTGTCGTACTACGCGGTCAACAAACCGGACGCTGCCGACCAAGCGCCGCGCCGCTGCTTGGCGCACAGCGGTGCGGTAAAGACGCGCGAGCGGTGAAACGCCCGCGCAAACGACCAGAGGACAACGACAACCATGCCCAACACGCTCATCTTCGTGGATATGCCCGCCGATGATCCGGCCGCTGCCGCTCGCTTCTACGCCGAAGTCTTCGGCTGGCGCGACGATCACAAGCCCGAGGGCGTCTATCACCGCATGGTGCCGGGCGGGAACTTCGCCAACCCCGATGGCAGCGAAAGCGCGATCGGCAACTTGCACCTGGGCATCTTCGATCCCGCCAACGCCCGCCCCTATCCCGATGCCGCAGGGGCCGAGCCTCGTGCGATCGCCACGCAAGGTCGCAAGCCGCGCATCTGGGTGCTGATCGCCGATGATGACACCCCCGAGCGCATCCTGTCCGCCGCCGAAGAACGCGGCGCGACGATCCTGTGGCGCAACCACTTCTGGGGCACGTTCAACGGGTTGAACCACGCCTTCTGTGACCCTTGGGGCAACGAGATCATCTTGTGGGGCAAGGCCGGCGATCCGCCGAAAATCCCGGAAGGGTACACCAGCGAATAACTGCGTTCGCAAATGCACCATTGCCTTCGCATCTGCAGTATGCACGATGCGAAGGCTGGTCGATCACATAAAGTTAACTCGACAAACCAGGATTCGCACCATGACCGCGCCCGCTCCGATCAACACTCTGGCCCCGAAGGTGACCGCCGAGTTCATCGAATCGCTGTCCGCCTCGGCGGTTGAGCTGGAAGAGGCAGTGACGCTGCCCGCCGCTTGCTACACCACACCGGCGTTTTACGAATTCGAGAAGGAAGCGCTCTACTTCCGCGAATGGCAGTGCGTGGGGCGGGCGGACTGGATCCCCAATCCGGGCGATTTCTTCACCACCCGCACCGTGAACGAGCCGATCATCGTCTCGCGCAACCTGCAGGGCGAAATCCGGGCGATGTCGGCGGTGTGCCAGCACCGGGCGATGCTGGTGGCCGAAGGATCGGGCAACGCGCGCGGGTTCCTGTGCCCGTATCACCACTGGAGCTATTCGCTGGACGGCGCGCTGGTGGCGGCGCCGGCCATGAACAAGACCTGCAACTTCGATCGCAAGGAAAGTGGCCTTCCGCGCTTTGCCGTCGAAATCTGGCTGGGCTTCATCTTCATCAACTTCGATGAAAACGCCGCCCCCCTCGCCCCGCGCCTGACCAAAGTGGCCGCCTGCATCGAGGGCTACGACCTGGCCAACGCCGAAGGCCCGCGCCCGGACCCGGCGGCCAAGCTGCCGTGGAACTGGAAGGTCATGTTCGAGAACAACAACGACGGCTACCACGCCAGCCGTCTGCACGCCGGGCCGCTGCATGACTTCGTGCCTTCGGGCAAGGCCGAGTTCCCGCCGTCCGAGCCGGAAGAAGCCGGCTTCCTGCGCTTCAACGGCACCCTGCACCCCGACGCCAGCTTCAATGCCACCCAGCGCGCGGTGCTGCCGATCTTCCCCGGCCTGTCGGACGAAGCGCGCCATCGCATGACCTTCGCCAATGTGCCGCCCTCGCTAAGCCTGGTGATGATGAGCGATATGGTGATCTACCTGATCCTGCGGCCCGACGGCCCGGAATCGCTGGAGATGGACACCGGCCTGCTGTTCGCGCCGGGCGCGATGGAAGACCCCACCTTCGAGCACAAGCTGGACATGAACATGCGCGCGACCGCGCACATCATCGCCCAGGATTTCCATGTGGACGAGCTGGTGCAGGAAGGTCTGCGTTCCCGCTTCGCCCCGCGCGGCCGCTATTCGTGGCAGGAAGGCGCGCAAGGCCAGTTCAACAAGTGGCTGGTACACCGCTACCGTGCCGCGCACCAGGCAGCGGCGGGGATGGCCGCGATTGATTAGCGCTGTCCTCGATCGACCTCCCCTCACGGGGAGGTTGTGCCCCACTCTCACCCCACCGCGTCATTGCTTCGCTACGCTCGCAATGGCGAGCAAGTCGGAGTAATGGGCGAAGGGGCGGCATGGCGGCGCCTCGCGCCTGACGGCGAGTATCAACGAAGGAACAACCCGGCATGACCGGCGTGCGCTTGACGACCAATGCCTACCCGCACGACCAGCGGCTGGAGGCATGGCGCTTCGCCCTGCAGCGCGTCTCGGTCGAACTCGATCAGGCGGATGATGAGGTTTACGGTGACCTCGTCAGTTTCACCAGCGGCCAGAAGATCCAGTTCGTGCGCGTCACCGGCACGCGCCAGGCGCTGGCGCTGGACCTCAAGCAGGAAGCGCGCTGCTTCTGGCTGGCGCTGCTGCTGGAAGGCCAACTGGTCGCAACCGGCGGCGATGCCACGCTCCACGTCGGCGAAGGCGACATGATCTACGGCGGCGGCGATACCCGCTGCCTGCTGACGATGGACGGCGATTTCCGCTTGCTGCTGGTCAAGGTGCCGCTCTCGCTCCCCGCTCTCAAGTCGCGCTCGCACTTGCCCACCGAGATCAGCGACTTGATCGCCGACACTGCTGTGGCCCGCATGATGTCGAGCCTGCTGCGCACTGTCGCCGACACCATGCTCGACATTTCGGACGACCAGATCCGCCCGGTCGAACTGGCCCTGCCCGAAATGATCGCCGCCACCCTCCTCGATCGCGCCCCCGCCAAGGCGCTGGGCGGCGCGGCGGGCGGGCGCGCGGCGATCCTGGAGCGGGTGTTCCAGTCGATCGAAATGCGGTTGTCCGACCCCAACCTCAACACCCACCAGATCGCTTCCGAGCACAACATCTCGTCGCGCTATCTGCAAAAGCTGTTCGAATCCCACGGCGAAAGCTTTGGCCACTACGTCAAGCTGCGGCGGCTGGAGCGGTGCCGGCTTGACCTGGGAAGCCCGTTGCACGCCCAGCGCTCGATCTCGGAAATCCTGTTCCAGTGGGGCTTCAACGACAGCGCCTCGTTCAGCCGGGCTTTCCGCGAACAGTACGGGATGAGCCCGCGCGAATATCGCAAGTCGCCCGATACCTCCTCGACCTCTTCCGAAGCGCCGCGCCGTGGCCGCCCGGAAAAGGCGCGCGACGTGCGGCTGGAAAACCGCGAAGCCGCCAGTGTGCTATCCGGCCTGCCCGCGCTCGACGATGCCGCCCGTTCGCGCCGCCACCACTTCCTGCCCGCCCGGCCCGACACCGTCCATTGGGGCTATTTCAGCCGTTCGCTGCCGCCGGTGCTCGAAGTTCGCTCGGGCGATTACGTCACGATCGAGACGCTCACCCACCACGCCAACGACGATGCCGAGCGCATGATCGAAGGCGATGCCGGCGCGGAATCGGTGTTCCACTGGACCGCAGAGGGCAAAGCGGTGGAGCGGCGTGGCGCCGGCCCGTTCGATGCCTCCGCCATGGGGCGCGGACCCGGCGAAGGCTTCGGCGTCCACATTTGCACTGGCCCCATCGCCATCGAAGGCGCGCGGCCGGGCGACGTAATCGAGGTCCGCATCCTCGACATGGAAAACCGCCCCAGCCAGAACCCGCGCTTTGCCGGACGTTCGTTCGGCAGCAACGTCGCGGCTTACTGGGGCTTTCACTACAACGACTTGCTGACCGAGCCCAAGCAGCGCGAAGTCATCACCATCTACGAGATGGACACCGAGCCGGGCCATGCGGCGGCGCACGCGGTCTATTCCTATCGCTGGACCCCGCAGACGGACCCGTCCGGCATTGTCCACAATCGCTATGATTATCCAGGCGTGCCCGTCGATCCCGAAACGATTACCCGCAACTTCGACGTCCTGCGCGACGTGACGATCCCGGTGCGCCCGCACTTCGGCGTCGTAGCTTTAGCGCCTGCGCATTCCGAACTGATAGATTCGGTGCCGCCCGCCAACTTCGGCGGCAATATCGACAACTGGCGGCTGGGCGCAGGCGCCAGCGTGTTCCTGCCGGTCGGCGTGCCCGGCGGCCTACTGTCGATGGGCGATCCGCACGCGAGCCAAGGCGACAGCGAGTTGTGTGGCACTGCGATCGAATGTTCGATGACGGCGGTGATCCAGGTCATCCTCCACCCCGCCAAGACCAGCCGCAAATACATCCGCGACATCGACTACCCGCTGATCGAGACCAAGGACGAATGGGTAATTCTGGGCTTTTCCAGCCCCGAATACCTCAAGGATCTGGGCGCCAACGCGCAAAGCGAAGTCTACAAGCAAAGCTCGATCGACACCGCCATGCGCGACGCCTTCCGCAAGGCCCGCCGGTTCCTGATGACCCTGCGCGACTTGACCGAGGACGAAGTGATCTCGCTGCTCTCGGTCGGCGTGGACTTCGGCATCAGCCAGGTCGCCAACGGTAACTGGGGCGTCCACGCCGTCATCCGCAAAAGCTTGTTCTCAAGCTGAGGGGTGTTCCCCCCCTCCCTCCCCCTTTCGTCGTCATTGCGAGCGTAGCGAAGCAATCCAGGGTGGCGCAAACCGCCCTGGATTGCTTCGCTACGCTCGCAATGACGAAGTTTGGATGAGAAATAGGAGGCGTAAAATGAGCGTGTGCAGCGATGTGACGAGGTTTTAACTATCGGATTTTTGTGACCGCGCTTTCTTTAGAGGATGCGTGACGTGTTTCAGCCTGCTGTCTACATCATGGCCAATGGTCGCAACGGAACGATCTACGTGGGCGTAACATCCAATCTGGCAGCTCGCGCGCGGCAGCATCGTGAAAGCGTGCTGCCGGGCTTTACTTCTCGCCAGGGTTGCAAATCGCTTGTTTGGTACGAAGTACACGCGACCATGAAATACGCCATCACGCGGGAAAAGCAGATCAAGGGCGGATCGAGAGCGAAGAAAATCGCGCTGATCGAGACTGAAAATCCGCGTTGGATCGATTTGTATGAGGGTCTGTTTGGTTAGTAGGGCTGCCGGTATCAACCACACGACGTGAAACTGGTCTCCCTCTTTGAACCACCTCCCTATCTTCGTCATTGCGAGCGCAGCGAAGCAATCCAGGGTCGCGCAAACCGCCCTGGATTGCTTCGCTCCGCTCGCAATGACGAATGTGCGGTGAGTTAGTCTTTACAATCGGAACCGCTCTGCGCGTCAGGAGTGCTTCGCCGAGACCGCCCCAACCGAAGTCGTGTAACCCTTCCACGCTTCGAACTGCCCCTGCAGCATCGCGAACTCTCGGGTGACGTAGCCTAGCGCGTCGCTGCCCAGCAGCAGGACGAGCGGCGGTTCAGGCTGGGCGATGGCGGACAGGATCGCCTGGGCGACCAAAGCGGTGTCGCTTGGCTCCTCGCCGTGGTGGCCCATCAGAACCTCGCGCGCCATGTGTGCAGTCTCGGCATAGTCTGCAATTGTAGGTTCCGCGCCCCATAGGCGGGCCGCCGCGAACTGGGTGCGCATGCCGCCGGGGGCCACGTTGGTTACCTTGATGCCCAGCGGGCCGACTTCCTGCGCGAGCGTGCGACCGATGCAATCGAGCGCGAACTTGCTGGCGCCGTAAATCCCGGTGCCGTTCCAGCATGCCATACCGCTGACCGAGCCGATGTTGACGATATGCCCCGCGCCACGCGCCCGAAGGTGCCGCAGCGCGGCCTGGATCACGGCCAGTGGCCCCCATACGTTGACGTCGAACAAGGCCTTGGCGTCCGCGATCGGGGTTTCCTCGATCGCGCCGGTATAACCAAGCCCGGCATTGTTGACGATCACGTCGAGTCCGCCGGTCAGGCGCTCGGCTTCGTCCACCACGGCTTGCACCGCCGCTGGATCGGTCACATCCAGGATCAGGCCGATTGCCTTGCCGGGCGCGAAAGCCTCGTACGCGGCCTTTGCCTCGTCGGAGCGGACAGTACCCACCACGCTATGCCCCGCATCAAGCGCCGCGCGCGCCAATTCCCTGCCAAGCCCCGTGCTGACACCAGTGACGAACCAATTGCTCATGCCCAATCCCCTCATCCAAAATACCCGCTGACCCTGCCCGTGCCGCTGCCCTACATCTTGCAGCACCGCGCCCGCGCACTTGATCGCGACGACGCCCGTTCGCTTGCAACAAGAGCGCGGGCGCGGGATGACAAGAACGCGTCGGACCGTCATCCTAGTGTCCACTATACGAACAAACCAACCGCGATCAGGGAATCGAATGAGCCAGATCCTACCCCGCCCAGCTTCCTTCGGCCTGCCTTCCGACACCGGCGGCAGAGACCTCGGTATCTTCATGCCGATGGCGAACGGCGGCTGGATCTTGTCCTCCACCGCGCCGACGCTCGATGGCTCCTACGATTACAACCTCAAGGCCGCCAAGCTGGCCGAGGACGCGGGGCTGGACTTCATCATGGCGATGGCCAAGTATCGTGGCTACGGCGGCGAAACCGAGCATTGGCGCTATTCGCTCGATTCCCCGATGATGATGGCCGGGCTCGCCCAGGCGACCAGCCGGGTGAAGGTGTGGGCCACCGTCCACACGATCCTGCAGAACCCCGCGGTCACCGCCAAGATGATCGCCACGCTCGACCAGATCAGCCATGGCCGCGCGGGTCTCAACGTCGTGACCGGCGCCTACAAGGGTGAATTCTCGCAGATGGGCGCATGGCCCGAAGGCGTCGATCACGACGAGCGCTATGTTCTGGCGACGGAATGGATCCAGGCGGTCAAGGCGCTGTGGACGCAAGATTCGGTGACGATGGATGGCAAGTACTTCCAGCTTGACGATTGCATGAGCGATCCCAAGCCTTCGACCCCGCCGTTCCTGGTTTGCGCCGGTACCTCCAAGGTCGGCATCCAGTTCACCGCGCAGGAAATGGACGCGCTGTTCCTGTCGGGCGGCGATGTCGATGATCTGGCCAAGGCCAGCGCCAATGCCAAGGCCGGCGCAGCCGAACTGGGCTCCAAGATCCGCACCTATTCGATGATGACGATCGTGTTCGGCGAGACCGACGAAGCTGCGGAAGAAACCGCCCAGTCCTTCCGCGCTGGCTTCGACGAAGGCGCGCTGCACGGAATGATGCGCGCCTACGGCTTCCTCGATAGTGAGATCGGCAAGGAGAACGCCTTTACCCAGAAGGCCCGCTCCACCTTCATGACCCCGCATGTACTCGGCACCCCCGAAACGGTGATCGAGCGGCTGAGTGAGATCTTCGAGAAGACCTCGCTCGATGGGCTGATGCTGATCTTCCCCGATTACCTCACCGCGCTGCCGGTGTTCGGCGAAAAGGTGCTGCCGGTTCTGCGCGAGCGGTTCCCGGCCAAGGTCGCGGAAATCGCTCATGGTTGAAGCCAGCACCCTACCCCCGCATATCGCCGACCTGGGCGATATGATCGCCCCGGCCCGCACCGCGCTGATCGTGGTGGACGTGCAAGTGGACTTCGCCTCCAGCGAGGGCCTGATCGGTCGCTACGGCACCGACATGAGCCCGGCGGAAGCGGCGATCGACCGGATCGAAGCGCTGATCGCAGCGGCGCGCCATGCCGGCGCGCATGTGGGCTTTATGAGGGTGATGACGCGGCCCGAGAGCGATTCCACCACGCTCAAGACCTGGATGGTACGGCGCGGCACGCCGGGCAGCGAGGGCATCTGCCGGATCGGATCGGGCGGGGAAGACTATTACCGCGTCCATCCCGAGCCGGGCGATATCGAGATCAGCAAGCTCGCTTATTCCAGCTTCCACGGCACCGACCTGGAACTGCAACTGCGCGCGCGGGGCATTGATACGCTGGTGATGACCGGCCTCACCACCGATTGCTGCGTCGATTCCACCACCCGCGACGCCTTCCACCGCGACTTCCACACGTTCGTGGTGTCCGATGCTTGCGCCTGCTTCGAGGAACCGCTGCACACGGCTGCGCTCAAAGCGCTGTACGAGCACACCTCGCTGCTGACGACGACCGAGGCAGTGGTCGCGGCCTGGTCGCCCGCCGCATGAGCGAAGCGGTTGCGCCCACACCTGTCGATCTGCTGATCCGCAATGCCTGGATCGTTACCATGGACGGCGAGCGGCGCATCTACCGCGACGGCGCCCTGGCAGTGGTCGGCGACACGATCCACATGGTCGGCCCCAGCGCCGAAGTGGAGCGCGCCGTCGTTGCGCGCGAGGTGATCGACGGGCGCCGCTTTGTGCTGACGCCAGGGTTCGTCAATTGCCACGTCCATATCACCGGCGAGCCGCTTACGCGCGGCTGCGTGCCCGACGATGCCGATTGGGCGGACAACGTTCTGGGGTGGCTGATCCCGACCTACCATGCCCAGACCCCCGAAGAGGAGCGCCTCTCCGCCCGGTTTGCCGCGCTGGAGATGCTGCGCACCGGCACCACCTGTTTTGTCGAGGCCGGCACCATCCTGGATCTCGGCGCGGTCTACGATGGCCTGGCGGAAACCGGCATCCGGGGCCGCATCGGCCAATGGGCGCAGGACCGCGCCTACGATCCGAGCGAAGACCAAGTGGCGATGACCACGCGCGCGGTCGCCACCCTGCAGCGCGAGATGGAGCGCTATCCCCACACTAACGACACCTTGTTGACGACTTGGCCCGCCCTCGTCGGCCACTCGACCGCGACCGACGATCTGTGGCGCGAGGCGACCGCGCTGGCCCGCCAGTACGGTGCCGGCGTTACCGCGCACATGAGCCCCGATCCGCAAGACCCGGAATTCTACCTCGCCACCACCGGCAAACGCCCGATCGGACACCTCGCGGACCTGGGTGCGCTGGGCGATCACTTGTCGCTGACGCACGCGATTTTCCTCGACCCATCAGAGGTTTCGCTGCTCGCGCAAAGCGAGACCCACGTGACCCACTGCCCGATGACGGCGATGAAGGGGGCGTACGGCGTCACCCATTCGGGCCTGTTTCCCGAGATGGCGGCGGCGGGCGTCGCGCTGCAACTGGGCACCGATGGCAACAACAACGGTAACGCCGCCGACATGATGCGCGCGATGTTCGTCACCGCCGGCATCCACAAGGACGCGCGCCGCGACGGCAGCTTGTTCCCGGCCTACGACGTCCTCGAAATGGCGACGCTGAACGGCGCCGCCGGTGCGCAGCTCGGCCACGCGATCGGCAGCCTCGAACCCGGCAAAAAGGCCGATTTCGTCGCCCACGACCGCCATCGCCCGGAATGGACACCGCTGCTCAACGTCGTCAACCAGCTCGTCTGGTCCGCCGATGGTCGCGGGGTGCATTCGGTCTGGGTGGACGGCAAGCGCCTGGTCGACAGCTACCGCTGCACTACCATCGACGAGGACGAGACCCTCGCCGAAGTCGAAGCGGTGGCGCCTGCGATCATCGCGCGCGCCGGCAAGACCGTGCCCAGCCGCTGGCCGGTGCTGTGATCCCAGCTTACGCCCTGATTTGTCACCGCGCGCCCTGCCCCGCACAGCCCTGCCCCGCACAAGGGACCATGCCATGAACAGCCGAGCCTTGAACAGCAGATCGCTCACCATCATTGCGCTTCTGGCCTTGTGCCTGATGTACTTCCTGCTTTCGGCGGGGACGTTCAATTCGCTGGGCATGGTGCTCCCCTCGATGGTCGAGGCGTTCGGGATGAACTGGGCGCAGGCGGGCTTTGGCTTTACCTTGCTGGGCAGCGCTTGCGGCCTCATCAGCCTCGCGCCCGCGCTCACCATCCGCAAGCTGGGGGTTGGCCGCACGCTGCTGGTCGGCACCCTGATCCTGTGTTCCGGGTTCGGCCTGCTCTATGCCTCAACCGGGGTGGCGACGTACTATGTCGCGATGATCCTGCTGGGCATGGGCTACTGTTTTTGCGGAACCGTTCCGGCCGTGCACGTGCTGTCGACGAGCTTCACCCGTCGCTCCACGGTGCTGGGCGTTTACTTCACGATCGGCAACCTGGGCGCCGTAGCCGGCCCCTTGCTATGGTACGGGTCGCAGTCGAGCGGGATGGACTGGCGTTCGTACTGGCTGCTGTTCGCTTTGGCTGCCCTGGTCGTGGGCGGCTTCTGTATGCTGACTGCCGGCCGCCTCAAGATCGCGTCGCCCGCAGAAGCCGACGCCGCCGCCAAATCAGCCGATGCGCCAGCGTCGTGGACCGTGCGACGCGCGCTGGCAACGCCGCAGTTCTGGGTCGTCGTGGGCGCCTACACTGCCTGCCTTGCGATCAACACGACCACGCATGGTTTCGCCTATCAGCACTTGCTCGAACACGGCATCGCCAAAGACAGCGCGAGCCAGATGATCAGCCTCTCCGCGCTCGTATGCGCGATCGGCTCCGCCCTGGCAGGCGTCGTTGGTGAGAAGACCTCGCCACGCGCGCTGACGATGTTCTCGCTGGGCTGCCTGGGCTTGTCCGCGGCAACTCTGGCGAGCAGCGATAGCCCCGCCATGCTGATCGTGTGGATGATCACCTTCGGTGGCGGCCTTGGCTTCAGCTACGTCAGCACCGCGATGCTGCTGCAGGAATACTTCGGCCAGCGCGCCTCGCTGGAACTGTACTCGATCATGATGGCGGTCTCGACCTCGGCAGCGGTCGGCCCAGCGCTGGGCGGCGCGATCAAGGATGCAACCGGCAGCTTTTCGCCGGTGTTCTTTGGCCTGGCCGCGCTCGCCGCCGTCCTGTTCGTCGCCGTCGCCCTGGTCCGCAAGCCGGGCGAGCGGGCAGCACAAGGAACGCTGGTAGCGGCGGAGTAAAGCTCTGACCGGCTGTTTGGAAATGCCTTGCGGGGCATTTCGGAGCGGCACCGGCCCACTCCCGCGAATCCGCCTTCAGCGGATTTCCAAAACGGCCTCTTACGTTAGCGCGTCCACTTCGGCGCGCATTGGCATCGACGGCGCCGCGCCGTGGCGACCGACCGAAAGCGAGGCAGCGGCGTTGGCCAGACGCAATGCTTGGTCCATGGCAATCCCCTGATCGATGCAAGCTGCCACTACCCCGCAATAGCAATCGCCCGCGCCGCTGGTGTCGATCACCGCCGGTGCCGGAATGGCGGGCGAGAATATCTCGCGGTCAGCCCAGATCGCCGCCGAGCCGATCGCGCCCAGCGTCACCACCACCGCCTGCCCAGGCCTGCTCAGCAACCGCTGCGCAGCCCCCAGATCGCTCAGGCTTTCGGGCTCGCGGTCGAGTTGGAGGTAATCGGCGAACTCGCTCTGGTTGAAGATCAGCACGTCCGCGAGGCCGAACAGCTTGGCCCCCTGCGGCACCGCTGGCGCGAAGTTGACGATCTTGCACAACGGCGCCGCCGCATCGTGGGCGAACAGCGCGGCGATCTCATCAATATCGCATTCCAGTTGCGCCAGCAGCACTCGGGTATCGCCATCGATCGCACCCAGCGCTTTCGCGGCGCGGGCATAGAGATTCGCGGCAGGTTCCACCGCGATCATGTTGTCGCCACCGGGCTCGATCAGGATCGTCGCGCGGCCACTGCCGACACCATCGATCGCTTCCACGGCTGAGACGTCCACGCCTTCGGCCCGCAGCGCGTCGAGCAGCAGCGTCGCCGCCGCATCGTCGCCCACTGCACCGGCCATGCGGGTTACAGAGCCGAAGCGGGCAGAGGCAACCGCCTGGTTCAGCCCCTTGCCACCGACCGCCTGCTCGCTGTGATCCACCAGCAACGTTTGCCCCCACCCCGCCTTGGCCGGAAGCCGCAGGGCGATATCGAGATTGAGGGAACCGAAGACCGTGACACTCATGACCATACTTTCAAACGCGGGCTGCGCCCACATAGCCAAACGCACATTGGCCGCCACCTTTCGATGACGGCCAATGCAACCTGAACTTCTTAAGAATTTTAGAAGGCGTAGCCGACCGAGAAAATGGCCTGGCGCGGCGGGATGTAGGTGTTGAACACCTGGTAGCTGCCGTAAGGATCGGTGAAGCGCGAATTGACGCCGGCCTTGTCGAACAAGTTGGTCACCGTCGCCGAGACATGGAACCCGGTATCGCCGATGTCGTAATTGGCGAACAAGTTCACTTGCGAATAGGCTGGCGTCTTGTCCTGATCTCCGTTGGAGAACACGCGCGAGTTGTACTTGCCGCGATAGATGTACTGCACGCGAGCCAGCAACTTGCCAGGGCCGACCTCTCCGGTCCAGCTAACCGCTGCCGAACCTTGCACCGAAGGCATCTGCGGAACCTTGTTGCCCTTGATGTTTTCGCGGGCGGATTCGCGGGCATACGTGGCAGCATAGTAATTGCTGTAGTACCCACTGGTCCCGCCATAGCCGGCTGCAGTCTGCGCCGCGTCGGCCTTGGTCGGGTCGAGCGCGTAGTAATCGCTGGTGATCTCGCCATGGAGCAGCGAGACCGAACCTTCGAAGCGCAGATGCGAGGTAGCCTTCCAGTCGGTCTCCAGCTCCATACCGTAGATTTCGGCCTTGGGCACATTGCTGATGCCGCGGGCGAACAGGACGGCGTCTTCTTCCAGGAACTGCATGTTCTTGTAGAAATAGTAGAACGCGCTGGCGTTGATCTGCAGCGTGTCGCCGAAGAAGCGGTTCTTCGAACCCACTTCAAGCGAGTCCACGATCTCGGGCTTGTAGGAACCCTTGATGCCGTCCGAGAAGCCAAAGAACGAGGTGGCCGAACTGCCACCGGCTGCGGCGGTGCCGTTGATGCCGCCTGGCTTGAAGCCCCGGGTATAGCTGGCATAGACCATGTTGCTGGGCGATAGCTTGTAATCCAGCGCGAACTTGCCTGTCAGCTTCTGCGTGCTGCTGCCCTCCACGGTTGAAGGCTGCAAGTATGTGCCCGAAGTGTATTTGTAGCTTCCGCCCGACAAGCTGTCGCTGGTGCCGCTGTACTTGTCGTGGTTAAGCCTAAGGCCGGCGGTAACGGTCAGCTTGTCGGTCAGATCGTAGCTGCCTTGTCCGTAGAACGCGTAAGCTTCACGGGTGACGGAGGACAGCTCGGCATACGTCAGATCCTTCACCGCCGAATCATTGTAAGCCGTATCCTGGGAAAGCGCGCTGTCCAGGCCATCGCCCGTGTTGGCGCGATACTCGTTGATGTAGTTGTCGTTCTTGGAATGCAGGTACACTCCGCCCACGATCCAGCGGAACGGACCTTGGCTGTTTGAGGCCAGGTTGTATTCCTGCGTCCACGATGTGGTGTTCTGCTCCCACAGTGCAACGTGATCGTAACTCGCCGACCCGTTGGTAACCTGGCTGAACAATTCCTGGTTCAGGCCGTCAGCATCCCAAGATAGCTTGCTGTGCAGCTTCTGGTAGCTGGTGATCGAGCTGAACGTCGCGCCGCCCAGGTCGAACTTGATCACGCCATAGTAAAGCTGGGTGCGGATATAGGTCTTGCCGGGATAGTCCTGCGTGACTTCGCGCGGGTTGGTGTTGGGATCGAGCACGTTCTTCTGCTCGGCCGCGTTCTGGTCGATTTTCGACTGGATCGTGCTGAGCAGCACGGTAACGCGATCGGTCGGCGTCCATTTGATCGACAGCTTGCCGCCCCACTCGTCAGCGTCGTCCAGGTCGTATTTCTTGGTGCCTGCAACGTCGGTCGCATGGGCATAACCGTCATGGCGGTAGCGATGGATCGCACCGCGCACCGCCAGCGTGTCGGTGATCGGCACGTTGAGCGTCGCATCGGCCTTGACCGCGTTGTAGTTGCCATAGCCGATCTCGGCGGAGCCCGACATCTTGCTGGCGTCCGGCTGGGCGGACACTACGTTGATGGTGCCGCCGGTGGAGCCTTGGCCGTACATCGTGCCCTGGGGCCCGCGCAGCACTTCGATCTGGCTTACGTCAATAAAGGCCGCGTTGGCGGCAATCGAGTTGAAGACGTAAACGCCATCGATGTGGAACGAAACGCCAGGCTGTGTGCTGGGGTTCTCCGGCGTCTGCGAGCCGATGCCGCGGATCGAGATAACGCGCTCGCCGCCGCCGCTCTTGGCGACCGACAAGCCCGGAACCGTGCCGTTAAGGCCGGTAATTTCGGTGATATTGGATTGCTTAAGCGTATCGTTGGTCACCGCCGTCACCGAAAGCGCAGCTTTCTGCAGCGTGACGTTGGTGCGCTCGGCCGAAACGACGATCTCGCCCAGCGTATCGCCGCCGGTATCGCTTGCGGCAGCGGGCGCAGCCGGATCGGCTGGCGCTGCGGCAGCGGCTTCAGTACCGGGCGCGGCTGCATCGGCAGCCCAGACTTGCGCGGGAAGACCGGCAGCCAACAGAGCCAGGACGGAGACGCCCGTGGATCGCGAAATTCTTGCTCTATTGATCACAACAAACCCCCATCGTTCGAAAGCGCATCATATCGATGCGCGCTCCACCACCGCCTTTGCTGGACATCCCGCACGGCGCGTAACGCCGAAACTGATCCACCGCGCTGCTCAAACCGATCGTGTGAGCAGCGCAACCATCCCTGAATCCCGTGTTCTTTCGCATGGCTATTAACCACGCCGTTTTATGGCGGACGCTGCGTTCTGATCGCTGGGCGGGTTGGGTGTTACCGTGCCGCCGGTTCGTCCGATGACCCAAGCTTCGGCGAAATCGGAACCGACGCAATAGGCAAGTTGCCGCGTGCGCTCGCAATCAAACCGGGGGGCTGCGTGCGCAAAAAAGATGTCACAAAGCACCCGTCGCTCAGGCCATGGCCTAGCGGATAGCATCGTTGAGGATAGTCAAGGTGCTGGCGGGTCCGCCTAATGGATGCAGGCGAGCTATGATCGGGTGCGGTCCTGCGATGCAAATCCAGCGTCGCACCGCGATTCTATATACGCAGGCGCACGCCGGCTCCCTGGCCCAGTGGCGATAGCCCTAAAAAGGGAAGGCCGCGAAAAAGCCGGATGCAGAAACCGCAGCATGGGCATTTTGCACTCCGCTTATAAGCCAATTCGCCATCCACAGCGCCAGCGCTACACCTTGTATTACCCGCATAACCGCGCCTCCCATGCCATTTTGCTGATGCGCGCGATTAGTTAATTTCAGATTGCCGGTGTCGGGCATGTGATCGGCATGCGATGCAAAATTGGATCGCTCCTGAATCGTTTGAATTGGCGCCCAAGACCGAAGCGGCGAAGGATCGCGGCAACTTGGGATTGCATTGGAGGATACCTTGAAAACACAAGTCGCGATCATTGGAGCGGGGCCTTCGGGGCTGCTGTTGGGCCACCTGCTGCGCGCCGAGGGCGTGGATTGCGTGGTGCTGGAACGCCAGACGGGCGACTATGTGCTCTCGCGCATTCGCGCCGGCGTGCTGGAACAGATCACCGTCTCTTTGATGGAGCGCCTCGGCCTCGATGCGCGGATGAAGGCCGAAGGCCTGCCGCACGACGGCTTCAACCTCGCCGATGGCGAGCGCCTGATCCGCATCGACATCGCCGGACTGACCGGCAAGCAAGTCATGGTCTACGGCCAGACCGAGCTGACCCGCGACCTTATGGAAGCCAGCGAAGCCCGCGGCCTGGAAGTGGTCTATTCCGCCTCCGACCTCGCGCTGCATGATGTTGAGAGCGACGCGCCGTACGTCACCTACACCAAGGACGGCGCCGAACACCGCGTCGATGCCCGCTTCATCGTCGGCTGCGACGGCTTCCACGGCCCCAGCCGCAAGTCGATCCCCGCCAGCGTCTCGACCGAGTTCGAGAAGGTCTATCCGTTCGGCTGGCTGGGCATCCTGTCCGACGTGCCGCCGTGCAACCACGAGCTGATCTACGCCAACCACGAGCGCGGCTTTGCCCTCGCCTCGCAACGCAGCCACACCCGCAGCCGCTACTATGTCGACGTGCCCTTGACCGAGAAGATCGAGGACTGGTCCGACGATCGCATCTGGGACGAACTGGCCGTGCGCCTTGGCCCTGAGGCGGCCGCGAACATCACGCGCGGCCCCTCGATCGAAAAGTCGATCGCGCCGCTGCGTTCCTACATCTTCGCGCCGATGCGCTTTGGCAGCCTGCTGCTGTGCGGCGATGCCGCGCATATCGTGCCGCCGACCGGCGCCAAGGGCCTCAACCTCGCCGCCAGCGACGTGCACTACGCCGCCGAAGCGCTGACCGGCTTCTTCGCCAGGAACGCACCGGACTCGATCATTGCCTACTCCGACAAGGCGCTGGCCCGTGTGTGGAAGGCCGAACGCTTCAGCTGGTCGCTGACCAAGCTGATGCACCGCTTCCCCGAAGACGGCCCGTTCGAGCGCGCGATGCAAGTCGCCGAACTGGACTACATCTCCAGCAGCCGCGCCGCCCAGACCGCCATCGCCGAAAACTACGTCGGTTTGCCTGCGTAGTGACGGTGCGGCCTCGGCCTTGTGCTGAGGCCGGCGCCAACCTCCCAGCGTGACGATGTTCGGGGAGCGGGTTTCGGCGCAACTGTTTGAAAAGCAAAGTCTGGCCGGAAGGCTACGATCCGGTCTGCGCCCGAAGCACGGGGCCGAGCAACTGGCGTGACGGCGGCGTTGGGACACGCGCTTCAAGCCGGCGTGCAATCCGGTCCTGCGCGACCTGGTCAACGTGGTCCACATGCTCGAACTTCTTGGCGTTATGGCCCGTTCAGGTTCGGGCGAATAGTGACCATTGGCGACAAAGGCCGACCGGAACCGCCGCCAGGATCTGGCGTTTGCACGCCGGCCAAGGAGGTTTCCGCATGTGTTCGCACCGAGAGTTCTTCATCGCTGGCGCAGGCATCCTCGCCCTGATCGCTGGCGCGGCGCTGGCCCAGCCCGAGCGGCCCGAACACCCCGGCGGCGGGCCGGGCGGCGGTGCATCCAGAGCTAGCGGACTCGAGCGCGCCCCGGGCGGTGGCAGGCCTGGCGGAGAAGCCAGGCCTGAAGGACGCCCTGAAGGTGGACCTGAGAATCGACCGGAAGGTGGGCCGCGCCAGGTCGGTGAAGGACGTGGACCTCAAGGCCCCGAGCGGCGAGAACCCGAGCGCGTTGGCCCAGAACATCAACGCCTCTCGCGCGAGGGGCCGCCTCGGGAACAGCATCAGCGCGGCGGCAATGCCGAACGCGGTCATGGGCCGGATCAGCAGCATGCCAGGCCCGGACACGCTGACCGAGGCCCCGGGCAGATAGCCGGTCCCGATCGGCCAGGCCAACGAGGCCCGGAACGTGGAACCGCAGGCCAAGGCGCAAATGGCCGGGGCTCTGGCGACCGTGCCCCTGGCGACCGTGGCCCCACGAACAGCCTCGGTTCCGACCGCGCCGGCTCACCGTTGCGCGGCGACTTGCGCGATGCGCGTTATTCCGGCGTCGGCGGGCGCGAGTTCGTGGTTCCCACCAACGACCGGGTGCGGGTCATCACCCGGAGCGACGACTTCGATTGGCGCCACCTCGACCGGCGCGCGAATTTCAATGGCTGCCCTCCAGGTCTGGTCGCCCGCTATAACGGCTGCAATCCGCCAGGATTGGCCAGCGATCCCGTGCGCGTCTGGCATCAGCCGGATTGGTATTGGTCGGACTATGACCGCGACTCCCGCTACCGCTATTCGGACGGTTACTTGCTGCGGCTTGGCGTCGGAACCGAGGTGCTAAGCTATATTCCGCTGTTGGGTGGCGCTTTGGCGGTCGGCTCGGCGTGGCCCAGCGCGTACGAGCCGGTATCGCTGCCGCCGTATTATGCCTCGTACTATGACCTCGGCCCGGCGACCGGCTATCGCTATTACGACGATACCATTTATCGCGTCGATGCGTCGTCAGGCGCCAAGATCACCGCGATCGCCGCGCTGTTGACCGGCAACGTCATCACCATCGGCAAGCCGATGCCGATGGGCTACGAAATCTACAATGTGCCTTACGCCTACCGCGACCAGTATGTTGACGGACCGCAGGCCATCTATCGCTACAGCGACGGCCATATCTATCAGCTCGACCCGACCACGCGCCTGGTACGTGCGGCTATCGAACTGCTTTCCTGATGAGGGACTTTCCCATGCGCACAATCCGCAAGACTCTGCTGCTGACCGCGCTTGCCGGTGGCCTTGCCCTGGCTGGCTGCTCAAAGAAAACCGAAGAGGCTCCCAGCGATGAGGCATCCGCCGGTCTCCAGGCGATAGCGCCCGGCGCGAAGTCCGTGCCCGACGTGCTGGAGAACGCCGACGGCCTGCAGACCGTGGCGGAAGCGCTGAAGGAAACTGGCATCGCCACTGTGCTCAAGGGCAAGGGCAGCTACACTTTGCTGGCGCCCGAGGACGATACGTTTGACAGTCTGGGCGACAGCGGCAAGGCGCTGACTCAATCGGACGACCATGCGGCGATGGCCGCCTTGCTCAAGACGCATATGTTGCCGGGCTATATCACTCCGCAGGATATCGGCCGGGCGATCGATGCCAGCAAGGACGGTCAGGTCTCGATGCCGAACTTCAACGGTCAGGCCCTCACATTCAGCCGCTCGGGCCAGGCAATCGTCGTGACAGCGCCCGATGGCTCGCACGCTCAATTGGATGGCGATCCGATTGCGGGGGGGGCCAGCATCGCGATCCCGGTTGATGGGGTGCTCCGCAAGATTTGATTTCGAGACATGTCTGCAAGAACGTCCGAGCTTCGGCATTTGCCATTGTCCGGTTAAATAATGTTCATATTATGTTCTAATTCTGCCATCATGCCCTATCTCTGATCGGACGGCCTTTAGCACTTTGCCTTAGCAGGTGCCGGCGCCGTCACATCTCGATCGAGCAAAGGGCATCCCATGAACAGGAAACCGATTTTCGATGCGGCCCATAATACCGCTGTTGCCCCTAACCCGGCAGTAACGCCGCGATCGGAGCCGGCCCCTACACCGCCCGCCTGCGCACCCCCGGCCTCTGGCTGGACGCTGGGCGACGCCGGATCGAATCTCGTCAAGAAATGGGAAGGTTGCGCAAAGCGTCGCGCAGACGGCAGGTTCGATGCCTATCCCGACCCCGGCAGTGCAGATGGCAAGCCCTGGACCATCGGCTGGGGATCGACCGGCGCGGATGTTCGCAAGGGTCTGATCTGGACGCAGGAACAATGCGACGAGCGCTTTGACCGGGAAATCGCGCGATACGTGAACGAAGTGGCGCGCTTCATCGGGGCTGCACCCACCACGCAGAACCAGTTCGATGCGCTGGTCTCGTTTCATTACAACACCGGGGCGGTCGCCACCTCAGGCCTGGGCAAGCTGCACAAGCAGGGCCGGTTCACTGGAGCACGGGCTGAGTTCGCAAAGTGGATCTACAACGATCGAAAGCCGATGAACGGCCTCAGATCGCGCCGTGCAGACGAGGCCGAACTTTACGCGACGCCCTGAACGGGATGATGGCGCCCGCCATTTGATCGCGGTGTCAAATCATTGCCACGCGCGAACCGCGATTGACCCCAGGCCACAACGGGCCGAAGCTGGCAGATGCGACTGCCTCCGTCAGAGCTGTAGCGCACCGGAGGTCCTGAAGGTCGTGGGCAGACCATTTTCGCCGCGCTTTGCCGTATATGTCGCGATCGTGTTCCTCATCTTGGGGACGGTCCAACTTGTCGCCAGTCTGGGTTTCTACCTCGCGATCGACCGGCAGACGCTGCGGGACGATCACGCCCGACGCATCGCCGAGATGCTGGTTGTGAGCGACCGAGTCCACGCGATTGTGCCGGGGCAGACTGCGGCCAGCATGAGTTCGAGCCATCTGGCCGCCAAGGTGGCTGCCGCGCCCAGCGTGAATACGTCGATGCGCGACCCGCTATTGGTGGGCATCGAAAGCAATATTCTGGCGTGGGAACCTTCGCTGGCAAACCGGTCGATGCGCCTTGCCATGGTCGGGACGCCGCACGGGGCCAAGGATTTGATTGGATCGATCCGCCTGTCCGATGGCAGTTGGCTGAACTTCCGTTCGCGAGACATCACGTCCAGTTGGCCGATCGCATGGCGCGCGGTCCTGCTGACTTTGGTGAGTACCATCGCGTTCCTGATCGTCGGGCTCATCATGCTCAGTCGGCTTGCGCGCCCGCTGCGCCGGCTGGCTGATGCGGCGGAAGCGGTTGGCCAGGGGCGGGAGGTCCGCGTCCATGAGGAAGGCCCGCGCGATCTGCGCGATCTGGCCCACGCGATGAACGGGATGCAGGCCCGCATCGCCTTGCTGCTGCGCGATCAGGCCCGCACGTTCGAGGCAATCAGCCACGATCTGCGCACGCCGCTGGCGCGGCAGAAGGTTGTGGCCGATCTGATGGAGGATCGCGAGTTGGCGGGGCTGCTCCACGCCAGCGTCGGCGAAATGGACGATCTGTTGTCCTCGCTCCAGGCCTTCATGCGCGCGCAGCACTTGTCCGCCAGCCCGGAGCCGGTCGGGCTCGCTGGCTTCCTGCGTGAAATTCTAGGCGGATATGGCGGTAAGGTCAGCCTGATTACGCAAGTCGATCCGATCGTGCGGACCTTCCGCGAGCCGCTGACGCTGGCGGTTCTGGCGCTGGTCGAGAACGCCATGCGCTTTGCAGACAACGCCGTGGTCACTCTGGAGCGCAATGAGGGAGAGTGGGGCATCGTCATCGAGGACGACGGACCGGGCATTCCGCCTGAATATTTCGAAGCCGTGCTGGACCCATTCTTCCGTCTGGACGAAGCCCGTGCGCGCGATACCAAAGGCTTCGGCTTGGGCATCCCTACAGCTCACCGCTTAATGCTGCGGTTCGATGGCAAGCTATCGTTCGCCACTGGCAAGAACGGCGGTCTCGTCGCCAGGCTCACCGTACCCGTGGCGTGAGCGGCCGCGCCATTTGAGCGCGCAACCGACAGCCAACTTACGGGACGCTTATGCCTTGACCGCAGGCATCCCGTCTTTGCAGCCGGTGTTGGCGGCATCGCCCATGCGGCGGGGGTTGGCGGCGGCAGATGCGATCAGGCGGTCCTGTTCACTGGCGTCGATCCGCTCCCACCCGGCGCGGCCCAGTTTTTCGATCGGACGGTAGCGCACTTTGTACTGCATCCGCGGTGACCCTTCGACCCAGTAGCCAAGATAGACGTAGGCAAGGCCAAGGTCGGCGGCGCGCGCGATGTGGTCAAGGATGATGTAAGTACCCAGCCCCTGCCGGCCTTCGCAATGCGGATCGTAGAAGCTGTAGATCATCGACAGCCCATCGCACTGGCGGTCCGTCAAACAAGCGCCGACGAGACGGCCGGGAGTCACGCCATTGGCGGAGCGTTCGCGGTATTCGACCACATAGCTAGTGACGGGGGTGTGCTCGACCATGTCGGCGAAATCGACCTCGTCCATCGACGTCATCCCGCCTTCGGGGTGGCGCTCGGCCAGGTAGCGCTGCAGCAGGTCGAACTGCTCCGAAGTGGACCAAGGCCGGCAGACGGTGGCGATAAGGTCGGAATGATCGCGAAGGGTGCGCTTCTGTGTGCCCGATGGCGTGAACTCGGATGCAACCACCCGCACAGAGACGCAGGCGCTGCATTCCAGGCACGACGGCCGATAAGCGACCGTCTGGCTGCGACGGAAGCCTATCCGGCCCAGCGCGTCGTTGAGCGAATCGGCATTCGGGCCTTTCAACTCGGTGAACACCTTGCGCTCGCTGCGACCGGGAAGATACGGGCAAGGCGCGGGACTGGTCACGAAGAATCGGGGAAATCGAACCGGGGCCGTCACGGCGCTACGTCGTCCTCTCGCACTCAACCAGTTGTCGGCCACACGCCGCGCTCCGGGAGATGCAACTATGCTCTCGCCATCACTGGGTTGGAAGCACTTTAACTACAAAAACCGAGCGAGTTTCCCGGCTAGCCCGATCGATGCGGCTATCCGGGGCGTAAGCGTGCCATTTCGAGGCGGCTGCAGAGGGAACAGTTAGCGTTGTCGCCCCCAGCAGCCATAGGCCAAAACCTACTCCGTCTCGACTTGCTTTACCTCGTAGCCCTCGCGCCGCAGCGCCGCGACGAGCGCCTGGAGTTGCGCGGCGTCGCGCGCCTCGCACTCGATCTCGGTCACCAGACCCTTGGCGGGCAGGTGGGTGAAGATGCGCTGGTGAAAGACCTCGATGATGTTCACGTTGTGCTCGTGGAACACCTTGGCGACCTTGAACAAAGCGCCGGCGCGGTCCTGCAGGCCGATCTTGAGCCGCGCGAGGCGGCCCGAGCGGGCCAGGTCACGCAGCAGCACATTGGCGAGTAGGCGCGTGTCGATGTTGCCGCCCGACAGCACGATGCCGACCTTGCGGCCCGCGAACAGTTCGGGATTGTCCATCACCGCCGCCAAACCCGTGGCGCCCGCGCCTTCTACCAGCGTCTTTTCGATCTGCAGCAGCAAGGCCAGCGCCCGCTCGATGCTGGCTTCGCTGACGAGCAGGAATTCGTCCAGGATTTCGCGGAGCACTTGCGAGGTGAACTGACCCGGCAGGGCCACCGCGATACCTTCGGCCAGGGTGTCGCCCCCGGTCGGCAGGGCGGTGCCCTTGAGCAGGTTGTACATCGAGGGGTAAAGCTGGGCCTCGACGGCTACCAGCCGGATATCCGGGTTGATCGCCCGCGCCGCGGTGCCCATGCCCGAGGCGAGGCCGCCGCCACCTACCGGCAACACCAGAGTATCGAGCTGCGGTACGTCCTCCAGCATCTCCAGCGCGACGGTGCCTTGGCCGGCCGCCACGGCGGGATCGTCGAACGGGTGGATGAAGGTAAGGCCGAGTTCCTGTTCCAGCCGGCGGGCGTGGGTATAGGCCTCGTCGAAGCTTTCGCCTTCGAGCACGACTTGGCCGCCCACGCTTTCGGTCTGCATGATCTTAACCGTCGGCGTCGTCTTGGGCATGACGATCGTGACCGGCACACCCAGGCGGGTGCCGTGATAACTCAAACCTTGCGCGTGGTTGCCGGCAGAGGCCGCGATCACGCCCCGGCTCTTGCGCTCTTCAGGCAGTTGCAGGAGCGCGTTGAGTGCCCCGCGCTCTTTATACGCGGCTGTGAATTGGAGGTTTTCGAACTTCAGCCAGATTTCGGCGCCCGTCATCGCGCTCAGCGTCGCGCTGTAGAGTGTGGGCGTGCGCACGATGTTGCCGCGAATTCGCTCCGCCGCCGCGCGAACGTCGGCTGCGGTCAACAGGGCATCGGTGGCCCTGGGAGCGATATTGAGCAAAGGCTGGTTCATGATCCTCGCGCGCCTAAAGGAATACGGTCGCAAAGGGAAGCGGACTCGCCCTGGCAAGCCGATCCGGCGCACAAATGTGCTTGTCGGCTTCCCCTTGCGCGGGAGTGGCTTTAGAAGACGCTCCCATGAGCGACACCACCACTAACCCAAGCCCGGTTCGGCCTCTCAAGGTGACTTTCATCGGCCTTGGCGTGATGGGCGGTGCAATCGCCCAGCACATCGCCCTCGCAGGCCATGAACTGACGATCTACAACCGCACGCGCGAACGCGCGCAGAAGTGGTCGGACGACAATCCCGGCCTCGCCCACCGAATCGCTGCTAACCCCGCCCATGCGGCGCAGGATGCCGATGTCGTTATCACCTGCGTGGGCAACGATGACGACCTTGCCGAGGTGGTGCTGGGCCCCAACGGCGTGTTCCGCATGCTCAAGAAGGGTGGCGTCTTCATCGATCACACTACCGTATCGGCGCGAATCGCCCGGCAGATTTCGGTCGAGGCACGCGACTTGCGCATCCATTGCGTGGATGCGCCGATGACCGGATCGCAAAGCGGCGCTGAAAAAGGCACCCTCACCCTGATGTGCGGCGGCCGCGACGAAGCGATCGAGGCCGCGCGCCCGGTGATGGAGGCCTATTCGAACCGCATCGTCCACGTCGGCAAGGCCGGCTCTGGCCAGATCGCCAAGATGGCCAACCAGATCTGCATCGCCGGCAACGTCGCTGCCTTGGCCGAGGCAGTACGCTTCGCCCAGGCCTCGCATCTCGACATGGACAAAGTCTACGAGGCGATCTCGGGCGGCGCGGCGCAATCGTGGCAGATGGACAACCGCTGGAGTTCGATGGACGCCGACGAGTTCGATTTCGGCTTCGCGATCGACTGGATGCGCAAGGATCTGGGCCTCAGCCTTGAGGAAGGACGGGGCTTGGGCGTCTCGCTGCCGGTGGCCGCGCTGATCGACCAGTTCTTCTGTGAAATTCAGGCGCAGGGCGGTGGCCGGCTGGACACCAGCGCCATCATCAAGCGGCTGCCCAAGAAGGGCAAGAAGTGACGGTTGCGATTTCGGCGCACGTCATGAATTGCCGTCCCCGCCAGTCGCCAGCTTTCCGCCGCGCTCTCGTGGCCGCCGTCGCCGCGCTGGCGCTGGTCGGCACGCCCTCGATCGCTCGAAAGAAGCCTGTCGTCGAGGCGTTGCCGCCGGCCAGCGGCACCCTGATCGACAATGTCGATGGCCTGACGCTGGATGGCAAGGGCGGGGTCGAGCGCTTCGACGGCTTCCTGATCGATGGCCAGGGCCGCATCGCCCAGGTCTATCACCGGGGTGAGCCGCGCCCGCGCAACGTGATCTACAAATTGGACGGCAATGGCCGGGTCTTGGTGCCGGGCATGATCGATGCGCACGGCCATGTCATGGACACCGGCTTCGCCAAGATGACGCTGGACTTGTCGAGCACGAAATCGCTCGACGAAGCGCTGTCGCGGATCGCCGCTTATGCCGCCGCGCACCCCGAAGCGCCGTGGATTCTGGGCGGTGGCTGGAACCAGGCCGCCTGGGCGCTGGACCGTATGCCCACCGCCGCCGAGCTGGACCGCGTGACCGGGGGCAAGCCTGCCTGGTTGACGCGGGTGGATGGCCATGCCGGCTGGGCCAACTCCGCTGCCCTTTCCGCCGCCGGCGTCACTGCCGCAACGGCTGATCCGGCGGGCGGGGTGATCCTGCGCATCGCCGGATCGAAGGCGCCTGCAGGCGTGCTGATCGATGCCGCCAGCAATTTGGTGGAGAAAAAGCGCCCGCGCCCGCGCCCGGAAGACCGCGACACCGCGCTCGCCGAAGCGCAACTGGCGCTGCTTTCGTCGGGCGTCACCGCCGTGGCTGACATGGGCACCACCATCGAGGATTGGCAATCGTTCCGCCGTACTGCTGACAATGGCCTGCTGCGGTTGCGGATCGTTTCCTATGCCGCCGGGATCGACGCGATGAGTCTGATCGGCGGGCCGGGGCCGACGCCGTGGCTCTACGACGACCGGCTCAAGATGAACGGGGTGAAGCTCTACCTCGATGGCGCACTGGGATCACGCGGCGCCTGGCTCAAGGCGCCTTATGCCGACGATGGCAAGACGCGCGGGCTGCCGCAGATGAGCGAGACCCAGCTTGGCAACTTGATGAGCCGGGCCGCGATCGACAACTTCCAGGTCGCCGTCCACGCCATCGGCGACGAGGCGAACCAGGCCGTGCTCGATGCCATCGACGAGCTGGTCCACACCTACAAAGGCGACCGTCGCTGGCGCATCGAACATGCGCAAGTGGTCGATGCCGCCGATATCCCGCGTTTTGGGCGCAACGGTATCGTCGCCTCGATGCAGCCGCAGCATGAAGCCTCGGACCGGACGATGGCCGAAGCGCGGCTCGGTCCGCAGCGGCTGGCGGGCGCCTACGCATGGAAGTCGCTGTCCGCAGCCGGCGCGACGCTGGCGTTCGGTTCCGACACGCCGGTGGAACCTGCGCATCCGTTCGAAGGCATGGCCGTCGCCATCACGCGCCAGGGCGCGGACGGCCAGCCATTCCAGGGCTGGCAGCCACAGGAAATCCTCACCCGCGAGGCAGCGCTGGGCGCTTACACCACCGGCGCGGCTTATGCGATGTTCGCGGAGAGCCGGCTGGGCCGTATCGCCAAGGGCTATCGCGCGGACTTCCTGTTTGTCGATGCCGATCCGATGCTGGCAACGCCCGACCAGTTGCGCGCCATCAAGGTCAGCGAAACCTGGATCGGCGGCGTGCTGGCATGGTCGGCGGCGCAGGACCGAGGCGTGGTGGCAAAGCCCGACGCGACGGACCTCAATCCCCAGAACCCAGGCACGCCATCGGCGGGACGCTAGACGCCGCTTACCAATTCTGCGACCAGACGCGGCATGATACCGGCAATCTTCGGCCTTTCCGGGCTTACCTTGAGCGACGACGAACGCGCTTTCTTCCGCGATGCCGATCCGGCGGGCTACATCCTGTTCGGTCGCAACGTCGCCGACCGCGCGCAAGTCCGCGCTCTGACCGGCGAATTGCGCGCGATCCACGGGCGCGACCGGCTGTTCGTGTGCATCGACCAGGAAGGCGGCCGTGTCGCGCGGATGAAGCCGCCGGTCTGGCCGCCTTACCCGCCCGGAGAAGCGTTCGACCGCTTGTGGGACATAGCCCCCGCCACCGCGATCGAAGCCGCGCGGCTCAATGCGCAGGCGCTGGGGCTGGATCTGGCCGAAGTGGGCGTCAGCGTGGATTGCCACCCATCGCTCGACGTGCGCCAGCCCGGCGCACACGACGTGATCGGCGACCGGGCCTTGGGCGCCGAACCGATGCGCGTCGCCGCGCTGGGCCGCGCGATCCTCGACGGGTTCGCCCGCGCCGGGATCGCCGGCTGCATCAAGCACATCCCCGGTCACGGTCGCGCCATGGCCGATAGCCACAAAGAACTCCCCACGGTTACGGCCTCAGCCGAGGAACTGGAGTTGGACCTCACCCCGTTCCGGCGCCTCGCCCACGCCGCGATCGGGATGACGGCGCACGTCCGCTATACCGTGTGGGACGATCAGAATCCCGGCACGCTTTCGCCGTTCGTGGTGCAAGAGATTATCCGCAACCGCATCGGCTTTGCCGGGTTGCTGCTGACCGACGATCTCGACATGCAGGCGCTTGACGGCACCGTGCCCGAACGGGCCGAACGCGCCATCGCGGCGGGCTGTGACATCGTGCTGAACTGCTGGGCGAAGATGGACGACATGGCCGGCATCGCCCAGGCCGTGCCGACCATGCGAGAGGACAGCGCTGCGCGGCTCGATGCGGCATTGGCGTTGACCGGCGCGCCGACCGACCCGCGTATCCATGCAGACTTGATCGCCGCGCGCGATGCGCTGCTGGCCCAACGCGCGGCTTAACGATGGAATTACCGCTGGATCCCGACAACTCTTGGGATGCGGGCGCGCAACCGGCGGCGGGGCAGGACGCGCTCCACCTTGATATCGACGGCTGGGAAGGCCCGCTCGATCTGCTGCTCGACCTTGCCCGGCGGCAGAAGGTGGACTTGCGCCGCATCTCGATCCTGGAACTGGTCGACCAGTACCTGACCTATATCGACCAGGCCGAAGCGCTGCGGCTGGAACTGGCGGCGGACTATCTGGTGATGGCGGCGTGGCTCGCTTACCTGAAATCCGCGCTGCTGCTGCCGCGTGACGAGCAGGAAGACCCCAGCCCCGAGGAACTGGCGCTGCGCCTGCAGATGCGGCTGCAACGGCTGGGCGCGATGCGCGAAGCGGCGGGGCGGCTGATGGGGCGCGATCGGCTGGGCCGCGATGTCTTCCTTCGCGGCGGGCCCGAAGGCCTTCGCGTCGATCGCAAAAACCTGTGGCAATGCACCTGGTTCGACGTCATCCGCGCCTATGGCGACGTCAAGGTCCGCTCCGAACCCGTGGTCCATATGGTGCGAGAGCGGATGGTGATGACGCTCGATAGCGCCATCTCGCGGGTGTCCTCGATGCTGGGCGTGGCGATCGACTGGATGGACTTGCGTGATTTTCTGCCCCCCGCGCACGATGCCTGGGCCAATCCGCAGTTACGCCGTTCGGCTCTGGCGTCCAGCTTCGTCGCCGCGCTGGAACTGGCGCGCACGGGAAAGGCGGAGATCGCGCAGGAAGACACCTTCGGCCCACTGCGGTTGAAGGCGATCCGGCCATGAATGAGCCCATCGACGATCTGGTTCGCGCGGTGGAGGCGACGCTGTTCGCATCCGAAGCGCCGATGAGCGTCGAGCAATTGTCCACGCATCTGGGTCAGGCGGACGTTCGGTCTGCGTTGCTGCAGTTGCAAACCCATTACGCGGGCCGCGGCATCCACCTCGTTCAGCGCGGCGGGCGTTGGCATTTCCAGACTGCGCCCGATCTCGCGCACTTGCTGCGCCGCGAGCGCGAGGAGCCGCGCCGCCTGTCGCGCGCGGCGACCGAAGTGCTGGCGATCGTCGCCTACCACGAACCTGTCAGCCGCGCGCAGATCGAGGCGATTCGCGGAGTGCAGACGGCGCGCGGCACGCTAGATGTGCTGATGGAGGCGGGCTGGGTGCGTGTGGCGGGACGGCGAGAGGTGCCTGGCCGCCCGGTGATCTACGCCACCACGCCCGAATTCCTCAGCCACTTCGGCCTTGGCAGCTTGCGCGAGCTTCCCGGTATCGACGAACTGCGCGCGGCGGGCCTGCTTGATCCGGTGGACGACGACATGATCGAGGCTGCACTGGGTCCATCACACGCGGGCGGGCAAAGCGCGGATGAAGCCGAACTTGACCGAAGTGCGACTGGTCCGGGTCAACATGATGACAGGGTGGCAAGTTCGAATGAAAGCGCTTAGATGGGCGAAATGCCGGTCGGAATCGACCGTATCCTTTTGGAGTAAAGTTCATGGGTAGCTTTTCGATCTGGCACTGGCTGATCGTTCTGGTGATCGTGCTGGTGCTGTTCGGACGCGGCCGCGTCTCGGAAATCATGGGTGATTTCGGCAAAGGCGTGAAAAGCTTCAAGGAAGGCATGGGCGACGAGGAAAAGAAGGCCGACGTCGTGCCGCCGGTGCAGATCGCCGCACCGCCGGTCGAGCCCGTAGTCGCTCCCGCGCCTACCGTCGCTCCTACCACCGTTGCTCCTGTCGCAACCCCCACGCACGCGCCGGCCGCACCGCCGGTCGAGCCCAAGAACGAGCAGGCCTGAGCGAACAAGGCTGACACGCGATGTTCGACATCGGCGCATCCGAACTGTTGATGATCGCCATCGTGGCGGTCGTCGTCATCGGCCCCAAGGACATGCCGCTGGCGATGCGAACCGCCGGTCGCTGGATCGGCAAGATGCGCAAGGTCTCCGGCCATTTCCGCGCTGGCCTGGACGCTATGGTGCGTGAAGCTGAGCTGGAGGACATGGAGCGCAAGTGGCGCGAGCAGAACGAGGCCATCATGAAGGCCAATCCGATGCTCCCCACCGCAGAGCCGAGCGTGGAGGACATGCAGGCGCCGATTTCGCATCCCGCGCTTCCCCCGATAGAGGGGCAACCGGCCTTAGAGAGTGGGCCAGCCTCAGAGAGTGGGCACGCTGTCGAAGGCGTTCCGGTAGGCGAGGGCGCGCACCAGGACTCGCCGTCGCGTCAGACCGAACTTCATCTTCCCCCGCGCTCGTCGTGATCTGGGCGCCCCGACCCTTATGAAACCTTTTCGCATCGCAGACATCGACGACACGCAAGCGCCCTTGCTCGACCATCTGATCGAGCTGCGCGCGCGGCTGCTGCGCGCGTTTTTAGCTTTTGCAGTGGCATTTGGGATCTGCCTCTATTTCGCCAGCGACATCTTCGCCTTCTTGGTGCGCCCGCTGACGCAGGCATTCCCGCCGGGTCAGGGCAAGTTGATCTACACCAAGCTGTACGAGGCATTCTTTGTCGAAGTGAAGATCGCGATGTTCGCGGCATTCTTCATCAGCTTTCCGGTGATCGCCAACCAGATCTGGCTGTTCGTGGCCCCCGGCCTATATTCCAAGGAAAAGAAGGCGTTCCTGCCGTTCCTGATCGCGACGCCGATCCTGTTCACGATGGGCGCCGCGCTGGCCTATTATGTCGTGATGCCCACTGCGTTTCACTTCTTCCTGGGGTTCGAGGGGCAGAAGGGCGGCCTCAAGCTGGAAGCGCTGCCCGGCACCGGCGACTACCTGGCGCTGGTGATGCAGTTCATCCTGGCGTTCGGGATCAGCTTTCTGCTGCCCGTGCTGATGATGCTGCTGAACCGCGCCGGGATGATTACCCGCGCCCAGTGCGTGGCGGCAAGACGCTATGCGATCGTCGGCATATTCATCATCGCCGCCGTCGCCACCCCGCCCGACGTGGTCTCGCAATTGCTACTGGCGGTGCCGTTGCTGGCCTTGTTCGAAGGCACGCTTGTGCTGATGTGGTTTACAGAGCGCAGCGACGCCAAGGCGAAGGCTGCTGAAGAGGCCGCCACGGCACAAGCGTCCAGCCCTTCGGTAACGGAGTAGCCTCGCGCCGCTCAATCGTGCCACAAGGCCTCGCATGACCCGCACTTTCGGACCACCGCCAAGCCCTGCCGACTTCGAGGCGCTGGCCCACGCCGCCTTCGCGCGTATCCCCGCGCCGTTCGCCGAACATCTCGATGGGATCACGGTCCATATCGAGGAATTCGCGGACCGCGAAACCCTCGACTCGCTCGGCATCGACGATCCGTTCGGCCTGACCGGCCTGTATCACGGTCGTTCGATGGACGAGGAATCGGTGTGGAGTTCAGGCGAATTGCCGCCGCGCATTACCTTGTATCGCCAACCCCTTCTGGCGGAATGGTGCGAGACCGGGGTGACCGTGGAAGACCTGGTCGCGCATGTCGTCATCCACGAGGTGGGCCACCACTTCGGCACCAGCGACGAGCAGATGCACGCGCTGGAAGACGGGGCACGCTGAGAAGCGGGGGCGCGCTGATAAGCCGCACGCGCGGTTGCAAATTTCGTCGTTGGATCGTCATGGTCCACTGCGATAGAGCCGCATCATGACAAGCCTTCACCGTCGCGCTTTTTCGCTGTTCGCCGTCTCGCTGCTGGCCGCTTGCGCCACGCCGCAGACTCATTCGCCCTCGCTCGCCACTGCCGAGTCCGGCCCCGTCCAAGTCGGCATCATCGCCATCAACGACTTTCACGGCGCGCTCGAGCCGCCCAAGGCTGCGGTTTCCGCGCCGGGTGCAGACGGCAAGACGGTCTCGGTGCCAGCGGGCGGCGCGGCGTGGCTGGCTTCAGCGGTCGATTCGTTGAAAGCGGAGCATCCCAACCATGTCGTGGTGGCTGCCGGCGACCTAACCAGCGCTTCGCAGCTCGCTTCCTCGCTCCACCTGGACGAGCCGGCGGTCGGCGTGATGAACCGCATCGGCCTGGAATTCAACGCGGTGGGGAACCACGAGTTCGATCGCGGCTGGAAGGAACTGCAGCGCCTGCAAAACGGCGGGTGTGAAAAGAACACTCGGCTCACCCCCTGCCAGATCGAGAAGTTCGGCGGGGCGACGTACAAATACTTGTCCGCCAGCACCTTCCGCGCCGATGGCTCGACCTTGTTTCCCGCCACCGGCC
Source organism: Novosphingobium sp. Rr 2-17 (assembly GCF_000272475.1). Classification (GTDB taxonomy): domain Bacteria; phylum Pseudomonadota; class Alphaproteobacteria; order Sphingomonadales; family Sphingomonadaceae; genus Novosphingobium. The sequence goes on along the minus strand of NZ_AKFJ01000007.1, from coordinate 78,773 downwards.
TCAAGACCTTCGGAACCGGCGCGCGCAAGGTAACGGTGGGCTTCATCGGGTTGTCGCTCAGCAGCGTGCCGACGCTAGTATCGCCGTCCCAGCTCGTCGGCCTGCGCTTCGGAGACGAGGCCGAGGCAATTAACAAGGCGATCCCCGTGCTCAAGGCGCAAGGCGCTGACGCGGTGGTGGTACTGATCCACCAGGGCGGCAAGATCACGGCTGAAGATCCCAACAGTTGCGCGGGCTTCACCGGCGATATCAAGCCGATCCTCGACAAGCTGGCCCCCGGCGTGGACCTCGTCGTATCAGGCCACACCCATTGGCAATACGTCTGCCAGTACGGCCAAAGTGGTGATGGCAGCCCCATCCTGCTCACCAGCGCCGGCGTCTACGGCAAGCTGGTGACCGACATCACGCTGACCATCGATCCGGCCACCCACAAGGTCGTCGGCAAGACGGCGCACAACGTCATCGTCCAGTCGCAAGGCTATACCGGCGGGCGCGGTGCGGTGGAGACGACCACCCTCTACCCGCAGTTCCAGCCGCGCGCGGACGTCAGCCAGTACGTCGCCCGCTACGTCCAGGACGCCCAGAGCCTGATCGAGCGCCCGGTCGGCAAGCTGTCCGGCCCAGCGGCGAAGGGCGCCGGCGGTGAAAGCGGCATCGGCGGGCCGCTGGGCAATCTGGTGGCCGATTCGCAACTGGCCGCCGGTAAGAGCGCGGGCGCTCAGATCGCGTTCATGAACCCATTCGGCCTGCGCGCGCCGATCACGCCTGCCGCCGATGGCAGCATCAACTTCGGGCAAATCTATGCCGTCCAGCCCTTCGGCAACGAACTGGTGACGATGACGCTGACGGGTGCGCAAGTGCGCGAGGTCATCGAGCAGGGGCTCGCCAAGGACAGCTTGTTGCAGGCCCTGGCCCCCTCGCAAGGATTGAAGTTCAGCTACGACATCCGCCGTCCCTCGGGCAGCCGCGTGGTGTCGCTGACGTTCCAGGGCAAGCCGATCGATCCAGCGGCGAAATACCGCGTCACCGTGCTCAACTTCCTGGCGTCGGGCGGCGACGGCTTCACGGTGTTCACGCAAGGCACCGATCTGGTGCGCGGCATGATCGATACCGATGCCTTCCAGGAGTGGGTGGCGGCCGTCCCGGTGCGTCAGGTTCCCCAGGAAGACCGGGCGGTGCGACTGGACAAGTAGCGCCGCGCTTACCGGAACAGCCAGGTTCCCAGCAGGCGGTGGAAGGGGAACGTGAAGAACCCCGCCACCAGCAACGCGCCGATCACGATGCCACGCACGGTGCGCCGGTGGCGCGCGGCCTGGTGGCGACGCGCATTGTAGACCAGCACGGGGACCAGAACGATCGTCACCACCGACAAGATGTGGATCACGCTGAACCCGCCATTGTTGGTCAGTCTGACGAACAGACTGTCGATCGCGGTCACCATCATCGCCGCTGCCCAGACATAGCCGAACTGGCGATGGCCGGGGGTGCCCCGCGGGTTCCACATCAGAACCGGGGTCAACACAAGCGCCAGGGACATCGTGGCCAAGTGCAGCCACACCACGGCTGGGATGACCGGCCAGTCGTGTCGGCCCTTCACGACCGCGACGACGACGAAGCCGAGCATCACCAGGGTGAGCCAGCCCAGCGCCTTTTCAAGCCGGTCCGGCGCGGTGGAATAGCGGGGGGGCGGCGTCTCGTTCGAGGCGGGTGCAATCGTCGCCATCAGAAGCCGCCGCCGTCCGGCCATCCCGGCGCGGCAAGTCCCATCACCTTGAACAATTCCCCCATCTGGTCCCCGTCGATCAGCCTGTTCTTGGCCGAGACTATGGCAGATGCGTGGTGTGGTGCAATATCGGCCAGGGCCTTGGCGCGGACCTCGATCCCCAGGGCGCGCAGCCAGTCACCTTGGGTCACCGTGCCCAGGTGCCTGACGTCGCGCGAACGGGCGATATCGGCGGCCATGGCGAAATCGACGAGGCACGTCAGGTCCGCCTCGCCCGGGGCCTCGAACGGATCGACTTTCGCATGCGCGCGTACCGCCTGCAGGGTCGATCCCGTTTGCGGTTGTGCGTAGCCATAGTCGATCAGCAAGGCAGCGCCGCCTTGCGAGGCCAGTCGATCGGCGATCTCGTAAATGACGGCGGCGGCGCCGGGGTTTGTCTCGATCAATGTGCCCTCGGCACAGTCCTCGAACTCGGGTGGGGCGGCTGCATCCATCGGGCGGTCCCCAGCGATGGCGACGAAGCCTTCGCCTTCCCGGAAATCGACCATCCGCTCCCGCCAGCCCTGCGGTGTCTTGACCATCTGGCGGACCGGCAACGCATCGAGGAATTCGTTGCCCACGATCAGCACCGGGCCTTGCAGCGGGACGCTGGACAAGTCCGCATGCCATTGCGCTTCGGGCACGGCGGCGACCTGGACCGCCTGCAGGGCGGGTGAGGCTTCGATGAAGTGGACTTGGGTGTCGAGCCCGCAGCGCTTCATCGATCGCAGCGCATCGCGCGCCAAGGTGCCGCGACCCGGACCTAGCTCGACGTAGTGGACCGGACCGGGCCGACCGGCGCGAATCCACATGTCGGCGAGCCACAGACCGATCAGTTCGCCGAACATCTGGCTGATCTCGGGCGCGGTGATGAAATCGCCGGTGGTCCCCAGCGGGTCTTTCGACGCGTAGTAGCGGGCGTTAGCCTCGCCCATGTAGTGCTGCAGTGTGATCGGCCCGAGATTGGCGATCAAGCGGCGAAAGACAGCCGCCAGAGGCTCGTCCGGTTGCCGAATACCCGAAAACGGCGCCATCGCGGCCTCAGGTGATCTCGATCGGTCGGCGCGCAGTCGAGGCCAGCGCCGGGCGACGCAGCGCGATCACCACCAGCACCACGCCCAGCGCGATCAGCGGGATCGTCAGCCACTGACCCATCGACAAGCCGGTCACTTGTGCGAAGCGCTGGAGCTGAGCGTCTGGCTCACGGAAGAACTCGACGGTGAAGCGGGCCAGCGCGATGCCGGCGGTGAATACGCCGACGAGTAGGCCGGGACGGAACCGTGCCTTCGTCTTCCAGAACAGCAGCAGCATCACTACCACCAGCAGCGCGCCTTCCAGGCCGGCTTCGTAAAGCTGGCTGGGGTGGCGGACCAGGCCGGTGGTCAGGCACACGGTTTCGGAATGCTCACGGTCGCAGAAAATCATGCCCCACGGCACCGCGCTTTCCACCGCGCGGCCCCACAGCTCGCCATTGACGAAGTTCGCCAGGCGCCCGAACAGCATGCCGAACGGCACGCAAACCGCGATGTAGTCAGCCACGCGCATGAAGTTCAGCTTGTTGCGCCAGGCGACCCAGCTCAGCGCCAGCAGGACGCCGATGAGGCCGCCGTGAAAGCTCATGCCGCCATGCCATAGCTGCACCATCTCGGATGGATGCGCCCAGAGGCTGGGAATGTCGGAACTGCCGCCGGTGTAAAACGTCGCGTAGCCGAGCCGCCCGCCCAGGATGATGCCCAGCGTGCAATAGAAGAACAAGTCGTCCGCATGGCTTTGTGCCAGCGGCGCGCCAGGCGCTTTGATCATGCGGGACAGGTGCCAATAACCCAGCAGAATGCCCGCCAGATAGGCAAGCGAGTACCAGCGCAGTTCGAAGCTGCCGATCCTGAACAGATACGTCTTGAGGCCCAGGTTCACCCATTGAAGCGGTTCATGCCCCCCGGCGGTGGCGGCATCGGCGGCGGCGGCAAGCAGTGTCATCGGCAAGTGATGGACTTTCGGTACGGCAATGTGGCCGGCCTTCTGGCATAGGGCGGCGCGCGATGGTAGCCGCGATTTGCCGACGTTGTGCCGGCTGAAGGGCTTATGAGCAGGCATTTCGTAGAAGTCCGTCGCACGACGCCTTTTACTTGGCCTTCACAGCGACTAGATGCGTGGTTGCATGAGCGTGATCCGCATTCCCTCGCCCCGTTCCGTGATCGACCGCCGCAAGCTGGTGGAACGCATCGATGCCATCGTGGCAGAGCATGGCGGGGGCGGGGCGAAAGCCGGCAGGGCTTCCACTGCACGCAAGCCGATCGTCGAACTGCTGCGTGCCGTCCTGGAAGATGGCCGGGCCGAGATCGCCCGCCGCCTGGTGGAACATCCTTCCGCCGGGCACGAGGTGGCGGAAGCGCAGGCGTTTCTGGTCGATCAACTGGTTCGCGTGATCCACGACCACGTGGTCAACAACGTCTACCCCGCCGGCAACCGTTCCACCGGCGAGCGGCTGACGATCATGGCGGTCGGCGGCTACGGTCGCGGCGAAATGGCGCCACATTCGGACGTCGACATCGCCTTCCTCACTCCCGGCAAACAGACGCCGTGGTGCGAGCAAGTGATCGAGGCAATGCTCTACTTCATGTGGGACTTGTCGCTCAAGGTCGGCCATTCCAGCCGCTCGCTGGACGATATGGTCCGCATGTCGAAGTCGGACCTCACGATTCGCACCGCGATGCTGGAAGGTCGCTACGTCTGGGGCGACCAGCCGCTGTACGAGGAAGCCCGCGCGCGTTTCTTCCGCGATGTGGTCGCCGGAACCGAGCGCCAGTTCGTGATCGAGAAACTGGCTGAGCGTGAGGAGCGACACAAGCGGATGGGTGACAGCCGCTATGTGGTCGAGCCCAACGTCAAGGAAGGCAAGGGATCGCTGCGCGACCTCCACGCGCTCTACTGGATCGGCAAGTACATCCACAAAGTGCGCGATTCGTCCGAACTCGTCACTGCTGGGCTGCTGACCCAGAAGGAATACCGCGCCTTCCGCCGGGCTGAGAGCTTTTTCTGGGCGGTGCGCTGCCACTTGCACACGATCACCCGCCGTGCCGAAGATCGCCTGACCTTCGACCTGCAGCGCGAGGTGGCGGCGCGGATGAACTTCTCAGACCGCCCCGGCAAAAGTGCGGTCGAGCGGTTCATGCAGATGTTCTTCCTGCAGGCCAAAGTCGTTGGCACCCTGACCGGCGTGTTCCTGGCGCAGTTGGACGAGCAATTCGCCAAGCGTCAGCCGCGCGGGCTACTTGCGGGCTTTCGTACCAAGCAGCGCATGGTCAAGGGCTACACCGTGTTCGGCGGTCGCATCAAGGCGACATCGGACGACTGGTTTTCCCAAGATCCCGTCCGCCTGATCGAGATCTTCGTGCTGGCCGACCGTGAGGGATTCGAGATTCATCCCGAGACGATGCGCCTGATCTCACGCGATGCCGTGCTGATCCGCGATGGGGTGCGGCACGACAAGCGCGCCAACGAGCTGTTTATGGAACTGCTTACCAGCCGCAACTACCCCGAAGTCGCGCTGCGCAGTTTCAACGAAGCCGGTGTGTTCGGACGCTTCGTCACCGAATTCGGCCGCGTCAACGCCCAGATGCAGTTCGATATGTACCACCATTACACGGTGGACGAACACACGATCCGTGCGATCGGCCTGCTATCTCGCATCGAAAAGGGCGAGCTGAAAGTCGATCACCCACTGGGGCACGACATCATCCAGAAGGTGCGCTCGCGCCGGGCGCTCTATTGCTCGGTGCTGCTCCATGACATCGCCAAGGGTCGCGGTGGCGATCACTCGGTCCTGGGCGCCGAGATCGCGCTGAGGCTGTGCCCGCGTTTCGGGTTGGACGAGGAGGAAGTGGAGCTGGTATCATGGCTGGTGCGCCAGCACTTGCTATTGTCCGCCACGGCCTTCAAGCGCGATTTGTCGGACGGTAAGACCATCGCAGACTTCGTCGAAGTAGTGCAATCGGTGGACCGCTTGCGCCAATTGACCCTGCTCACCGTCGTCGACATCCGCGCGGTGGGGCCGGGCACTTGGAACTCGTGGAAGCGTCAGCTTATTACCGCGCTGTACGGTGCGGCGGAAGAACGCCTGCGCCTCGGCCATGCCGAATTCGGTCGTGAAAAGCGCGTCGCAGCCAAAAAGGCCGCCGTCGCCGCCGCTTCTCCCGCTACCGCCGCGCTCATCGAGAAGATTGGCGGGCGTTTTGGCGATGCCTACTGGATTGCCGAACCCGACGACGTCATCGTGCGCAACCTTGCCCAGTTCGATGCTGCCGGCGACGCTCCGCTGACGATCACCACCGAGTACTATTCCGCGCGCGGCGCCACGTTGGTGACGGTCATCGCTTCGGACCACCCCGGCCTGTTCTACCGCATTGCCGGGGGCATTCACTTGGCCGGCGGCAACATCATCGACGCGCGCATTCACACCACCCGCAATGGCCGCGCGGTCGACAACTTCCTGGTGCAGGACCCGCTGGGCCGCCCGTTTATGGAAGCCAGCCAACTCGCCCGCCTTGCCACCTCGATCGAAAATGCTCTGGCCAACCGCGTGCATATTCTACCCCAGCTTGTCGCCCGGCCGGATGCGCGCCCGCGCGCCGACGCCTTCGAAGTGCGTCCGCGCGTGCTGTTCGACAACAAGGGCTCGAACCGCTTCACCGTGGTCGAGGTCAATGCGCGCGACCGGCCGGCGCTGCTCAACCGGCTGGCGCACGCCTTGTTCGAATCGCGCCTGATGGTCCATTCGGCCCATATCGCCACGTACGGTGAGCGAGCAGCGGATACCTTCTATGTTACCGACCTATTTGGCGAAAAGGTGATCGGAACGGCTCGTCTCAAGGCCTTGGAACGCCGCCTGCTGGATGCCGCGAGTGAAAATACGGTGGAAGGGGTGGCCGCTTGAAACCCGACTCGGGACTCCCGCGTTGCTGCACTGCAACATGCCTTTCGGAACTCAATAATAATGACTGATCAACCCTCTGCGGCGTCTTTTGCCAATGCCGGCTTGCGCCACGATCCATCCACAGTCCTTGTCCTCCAGGGCGGAGGCGCGCTGGGCGCGTATCAGGCTGGGGTCTACGAGGCGCTCGTCGAAGATGGCCAGCGGCCCGGTTGGGTCGCGGGTATTTCCATCGGCGCGATCAATGCCGCTCTGATCGCCGGTAACGCCCCGGAAGATCGGGTGGAGGCGCTGCGCAAGTTCTGGAACAAGATCTCCAGCGAACTCATGTTCAAGCTGGACGAACCGACGGGCTTCGCACGCGGCTTCATGAACGAAGCCGCTGCCTTGTACGATGCCACGTTCGGAGTTCCAGGCTTCTACAATCCGCGCTTTCCGATGCCCTTGCCGCAGTGGCCCGCCTCGCTGGACCGCCTCAGCTATTACGACACCGCCCCTTTACGCACGACGCTGCTGGACCTCGTCGATTTCGATCGACTCAATCATGGCGAAACGCGTTTCAGCGTCGGCGCGGTCAACATGCTGAACGGCAACTTCGCCTATTTCGACAACACCGAGCGCACCATTCGGCCCGAGCACATCATGGCCAGCGGTGCGCTGCCGCCGGGCTTCCCGCCGGTTGAAATCGATGGCGAGTGGTATTGGGACGGCGGCCTGGTCTCCAACACCCCGTTGCAATACGTGCTCGACAATCGCCCTTCGAGCGAGATGACCGTGTTCCAGGTGGATCTGTTCTCCTCGCGCGGGATCGTGCCGCGCACGATGGCCGATGTCGCCCAGCGCGAAAAAGACATCCGCTATTCCAGCCGCACCCGGCTCAACACCGATATGTCGCGCCAGTTGCAAAAGATGCACGCAGCCGCGACCCGGCTCGCCCAGAAGCTGCCCGAAGAGTTGCGCCAAGATCGGGATCTGAAGCATCTCCTCGCCTGCCGCCCGGCGGGTGCGGTGGCGGTCATGCACCTCATCAACCGTGCGCGCCGCTATGAAACCAACTCGAAGGACTACGAGTTTTCGCGCCAGACGGTGGACGAGCACTGGGCCTGTGGGCTTGCTGATGCGCACTTTTCGCTCGATCATCCCGATTGGGTCGGTCGCACGCTCAATCCCGACGAGATCATGACGTTCGACTTGGCCGGCATCCGCGAAAATCCGCTCGCCGCCTCGGCTAAACCTGGAGCAAGTGCATGAAACTGAAAGACAAGGTCTGCATCGTCACCGGCGCTGCCAGCGGTATCGGCTATGCCATCGCCCATACCTACGCAGCCGAGGGTGGCAAAGTCGTGATCGCCGACCTCAACCTTGACGCAGCGCAGAAGGCCGCTGACGGCATTGCCGCGAAGGGCGGCACCGCGATGGCCGTGGCGATGGACGTGACCAACGAGGACCAGGTCAACGCCGGCGTCGCCAAAGTGGTCGAAGCCTATGGCACGGTGGACGTGCTGGTTTCGAACGCGGGCATCCAGATCGTCAATCCGGTGGAAAATTTCGCCTTCGCTGATTGGAAGAAGATGCTGGCGATCCACCTGGACGGCGCGTTCCTCACCTCCAAGGCCGTGCTGCCGCACATGTATGCGCAAGGCTCGGGCTCGGTGATCTTCATGGGCTCGGTCCACTCCAAGGAAGCCAGCCCGCTCAAGAGCGCTTACGTCACCGCCAAGCACGGCCTGCTGGGCCTGGCGCGCACCATCGCCAAGGAAGGCGGCAAGAAGGGCGTGCGCTCCAACGTGATCTGCCCAGGCTTCGTCCGCACACCGCTGGTCGAAAAGCAGATCCCCGAACAGGCCAAGGAGCTAGGCATCTCCGAGGACGAGGTGGTCAAGAAAGTCATGCTTGGCGAGACCGTGGACGGCGAATTCACCACCGTGGACGACATTGCCCAGGTCGCCCTGTTCTTCGCCTCGTTCGCATCCAACGCCCTGACTGGCCAGTCGCTAGTGGCCAGCCACGGCTGGTTCATGGAATGAGCGGGGCTCGCTGAGCTATTTCCACCTGCGTCATTCCCGCAGTGGCGGGAATGACGCATAAAGGATCTGGGCGAGGGCCTAGGCTCAGTTCCTGCGCAGCGGGGTGATTGACGCTAAGGCGCCCGTTATTTGGGCGTATTGAGCTCGTTCCCCGTCAGCGTCACGATGTGCAGCAGATTGGTGGACCCCGGCACGCCGAACGGCACGCCGGCCAGCGTCACCAGGCGCGAGCCGGCAGCGCCGAAGCCGTGGCGCAGGGCCATGCGTTTGCCCTTGGCGATCATCTCCTCGAAGCTGCCGATGTCCTTGGTGGATACCGCATGTGCGCCCCACAGCAGTGCGAGGCGGCGTGCGGTCTTCTGAGAGGGAGTAAGCACCAGCATCGGTGCCGCAGGACGTTCGCGCGCGACGCGGCGGGCAGAGATGCCTGAGCCAGTGAACACGATGATCCCCTCGATCGTCAGCGTATCGGCGATCGTGGCGCAGGAAGCGGAAAGAGCGTCGGCGCTGGTGGCATCGGGCGGGGTTGCGGCGATGTGGATGCGATCGCGATAAGTGGGGTCGCTTTCGACCCGCACCGCGATGCGGTCCATGATGGTGACGGCCTCGACCGGCCATTGCCCTGCCGCCGTTTCGGCCGAGAGCATGACCGCGTCCGCGCCGTCATACACGGCATTGGCCACGTCCGACACTTCGGCGCGGGTGGGGGAAGGGCTGGTAATCATCGATTCGAGCATTTGCGTGGCCACGACCACCGGCTTGCCTTGCGCGCGCGTCTTTTCGACGATGTGCTTCTGGATTGGCGGCACTTCCTCGGGCAGCAGTTCGACGCCCAGGTCGCCGCGCGCGACCATGATCCCGTCGGACAGTTCGATGATTTCGTCCAGGCTTTCGACCGCCGCCGGCTTTTCGATCTTGGACATCAGCGCGCCGTAGCCGCCCATCAGGCGGCGCGCCTCCGCCACATCTTCCGGCCGCTGAACGAACGAGAGGCCGATCCAGTCCGCGCCATTTTCAATCGCGAAGGTCAGGTCGCGCCGGTCCTTTTCGGTCAGCGCGGGCACCGGCACGATCGCGTCGGGAATGTTGACTCCCTTTCGATCCGAAATCGGCCCGCCGACTTCGGCGCTGCACAGGATCGCCGTGGGCTCGGCACGGATGACGACCAACCGCAGTTTGCCGTCGTCGATCAGCAGGCGCTGGCCCTTCTTGAGGATGCCAAACAGCTCAGGGTGCGGCAGGCAAACGCGGGTGTCGTCGCCGGGAGTGGGATCGTTATCGAGCGTGAAGTGGGCGCTGTGGCGGATGAAGGCCTTGCCGCCCTCGAACGTGCCGACGCGCAGCTTGGGGCCTTGCAAGTCGCACAGGATCGAGACCGGGCGGCCCAGATCCTTTTCCACCCAGCGGATGTTGGCGATGGTTTCGCGGTGGGTTTCGTGGTCGCCGTGGCTCATGTTGACGCGGAAGGCGTCGGCGCCGGCGCGCAGCAGCTTGGCGATCATTTCGCGGTCGCGGCTGGCAGGGCCGAGCGTCGCCAGGATCTTCACCTTGCGTTGGCGCTTGATGCCGCGATGGTGCGGGGAACGACGGTAGGGAGTGCTGGCCAAGATGCGGCTACCTTTTTTGTGTCCAAGGTTGGCTTTATGAGCGGGGCTCTTTTGCGTTCGGTCGCCGGTATGGCAAAGCCCGGACGACAAACCAAGGACGAATGGGTATGAAAATGGACGATAACGATACGCTCAGTTCAATAGACGACGCCGTGGCCGCAGCAGCCTTTCGTCGGCTGGTCCGCCACCTGCAACATCGCCACGATGCTCAGAACATCGAACTGATGGGGCTGGCGGGCTTTTGCCGCAATTGCCTGGCTGATTGGATACGCGATGCTGGCTATCCCGGCGACAAAGCGGAAGCGCGCGCGGTGATCCACGGGATGCCGTTCGACGAATGGAAGGCCAGGCACCAGACGGAGGCGACGCCCGAGCAGATCGCCCGGATGGAAGAGAGCCTGAAGAAGAACCCCGCCGGGCATTGATCAGGCGAGGGTGGCAAGGTCTACTCTGCCGCGTTTCGCATACCGTCGAAACGCTCGCGCGCATCTTCCACCGCGTCAAAATTGTCTCGGGTCCATCGGTACAGCGCCTTGAACGGGACTTGCAACGAGCGGCCCAGAGGGGTGATTTCGTATTCCACCGCCACGGGCGAGACGGGGATCACGCGGCGCAAGACCAGCCCGTTGCGCTCCAGACGGCGTAAGCACTGGGTGAGCGATTTCTGCGATACGCCTTCCAACTGGCGCTTCACCGCATTGAACCGCAAAGGGCCGTCATCGAGCACGGTCAGGATCATCATCGACCATTTGTCGGCGATCTGGTCGAACAAATCGCGTGATGGGCATTCGACCGCGAAGCGGGGACTGGGTGACGCGGTGGGGGCAATATCGACGGACGGTGCGAACACGGGGGCGGTTTCCTTGGAGATACCTGAGCGATTTAAAGTGCGCTCTTGAACCTAGGTTTCAAATTTATACCTTTCAGGCAGATTTTTCAACCGGAGTGCCGTTCCGTATGACTTCCGCCACTACAGATGTTCTGTTCCGCCCCTTTAACCTTAAGGGTGTCGAACTTCCCAACCGCATTGTCATGGCGCCGATGACGCGCTCGAAGGCGCCCAAGGGCATCCCCGGCGAGCCGCAGGCTGCTTACTATCGCCGTCGCGCCGAGGGCGGGGTTGGCCTGATCTTGTCCGAAGGCACGGTGATCGACCGCCCCGCCTCGCGCAACGATCCGGGCATCCCGTTCTTCCATGGTGAGGCCGCGTTGGCTGGCTGGACGCAAGTCGTGGATGCGGTTCACGCAGCAGGCGGCCGTTTCGGTCCGCAGATCTGGCATACCGGCGCCACCCGCAGTTCCGATTGGGAACCGGAGGCTCCGGTGGAGAGCCCGTCCGGCCTTAACGCGCCCGACCAGCCGCGCGGTGTGGCGATGAGCGAGGAAGACATCGCCGACACCATCGCGGCGTTCGCCAAGGCTGCCGCCGACGCCAAGCGCATCGGCTGCGATGTGGTCGAACTGCACGGCGCCCACGGCTATCTGATCGATCAGTTTTTCTGGTCGGGCACCAACCGCCGCGAAGATCGCTGGGGTGGCGCCACCATTGCCGAGCGTGCGCGGTTCGCCGCCGAAGTGGTGGCAGCCGCACGTGTGGCGATCGGACCTGACTTCCCACTTATCATCCGCCTCAGCCAGTGGAAGCAGCAGGACTATGCCGCACGTCTTGCCAACACCCCCGCCGAGATGGAATCGTGGCTGGTGCCGTTGGTAGAGGCAGGCGCCGACGTGCTCCACTGCTCGCAGCGCCGGTTCTGGGAGCCCGAGTTCCCCGAGATCGACGGCGAAGATGGCTTGAACTTTGCCGGTTGGGCCAAGAAGCTGACCGGCGCGACTACCATCAGCGTCGGTTCGGTGGGCCTTTCCGGTGAGTTTCTGGCAGCGTTTGCTGGCGAAGGATCGCAAGCATCGGACCTCGATAAGCTGGTTTCGCGGATGGAACGCGACGAGTTCGACCTCATCGCCGTGGGCCGGGCGCTGATCAGCGATGCCGACTGGGTGGACAAAGTCCGCGATGGGCGCAGCGACGAGTTGAAGGGCTTCGAACCGGCGGCACTGGCCGAGTTGGTCTGACTTGGAAAACGGCAGGGCGCTAAGGCGTCCTGCCGTTTTCCCCATGGTGGGTGGTCCGGGCCTTTGCTTGAATCCCTCGCGCCCGCTATCAGCCCCGGCCAACCGATTCACGACTTACCGGAGCTGACACCCATGGCCGAAAACACCGACGATCGCTTGCGCCTGCTGATCGAGCGCGTCGAGCGTCTCGAAGAAGAGAAGAAGGGCATCTCGGACGATATCCGCGACGTCTACAATGAGGCCAAGGCGGTCGGCTATGACGTGAAGATCATGCGCCAGATCGTCCGCCTGCGTAAGATGAAGCCCGACGATCGCCGCGAAATGGACATGATTCTCGATACCTACAAGGCAGCTCTCGGCATCGAATAGCCTTTCAGCCGGCCATCGCCAGCGCCACGGTGATCCGTTGGCGCAGGCGGGCTGGAGGATCGAGGCGGGCAGGGGCACTGGCGGGCGCAAAGCTGGCATAGCCGGCAAAGGTTGCCCAAGGCCAAGCCGGTGTTGTAAGGGGCGCGCCACTTTCCAATTCATCGAACCCGCCCCTCGAAGCGGGCAGGCAAACGAGCGGACCAATGGCAGGCCATTCCAAATTCAAGAACATCATGCACCGCAAGGGCGCGCAGGATAAGAAGCGCTCGGCGCAGTTCAGCAAGCTTAGCCGCGAAATCACCGTCGCGGCGAAGATGGGTATTCCCGATCCGGACATGAACCCGCGCCTGCGCGCTGCGGTCAATGCCGCCAAGGCGCAGTCGATGCCCAAGGATAATATCCAGCGCGCGATCGACAAGGCCACAAAGGGCGATGCCGAGAACTACGAGGAAGTGCGCTACGAAGGCTACGGTCCCAATGGCGTCGCCATCATCGTCGAGGCGCTGACCGACAACCGCAACCGCACTGCCACCAACGTGCGCACCGCGTTTGCGAAGAACGGCGGCAACCTGGGTGCTTCGGGCGCGGTTTCGCATGGTTTCGAACGTCTCGGTCTGATCGAATACCCCGGCACCGTCGGTGACGAGGACAAAGTCCTCGAAGCCGCGATCGAGGCGGGCGCCGACGATGTCGAGAGCGACGAGGACAGCCACTCGGTGTGGACTTCGGTGGAAAGCCTCCACGAAGTCGCGCGCGAACTGGAAAAGGTTCTCGGCGAGGCCGAAGGCGTGAAGCTGGCGTGGAAGCCGAGCCTCATGGTGGACGTCGATGCCGACACCGCCGGCACCTTGATGAAGCTGGTCGATACCCTTGAGGACGACGACGACGTGCAGACCGTCTGGGGCAACTACGATATTTCGGACGAAGTGCTGGAGAAGCTGGGCTGACCGTGGTCGGCGCCCGGCTATTTAGCGATCGCGTATTCGGCATCCATCACCCTGGCAAAGGCCGGGGCCGAGCTTTAGAAGCGCGTTTGGTGGAATGATCATCATCGGCCTCGACCCCGGCCTGACCTGCACCGGCTGGGGCGTCGTTGCCAAGTCGGGAAGCCGGCTCAGCCACGTTGCCAACGGCCAGATTCGCACCGACGCCAAGGCCTGCATGGCCGATCGGCTGGTCGAGTTGGATGCGGCGCTGACCGACGTGATCCTGGCCCATCGGCCCGATGCCGGCGCGGTCGAGGAAGTGTTCGTGAACGTCAATCCGCAGTCCACCCTGAAGCTGGGCCAGGCGCGCGGCGTCGCCATGCTCAGCCTAGCGCGGGCCGGGATGCCGGTGGCGGAGTATTCCACCAAAGTCGTCAAGAAGGCGCTGGTCGGCACCGGCGGGGCGGACAAGAAGCAGATTCAGGCGATGCTCAAGGTGCTGCTGCCCGGCGTAAAGCTGGCGGGCGAGGACGCGTCGGACGCCTTGGCCGTGGCGATCACCCACGCCAACATGATGGGCAGTCACCGCTGATCTTGCCCGCCCGCCCGCTAAAGCGCGGCAGCCTGACACACCGCGCAATTCGCCCTTCCGTGGCTCGACTGGCTGTGCCATAGGAACAAACCATGATCGCGAAGCTCACAGGCCTGCTCGACGACACTGGCGCCGATTGGGCGATCGTGGACGTGAACGGCGTCGGCTACCTCGTCCAGTGCTCGGCCCGCACTTTGGGGCAACTGGGCATCCGGGGCGATCGCGTGGTGGTTCACACCGAGATGCAGGTCTCCGAAACCGACCAGCGCCTGATCGGCTTCGCGACAGCGGCGGAGCGTGAGTGGTTCCGCTTGTTGACCGCCGTGCAAGGCGTCGGCTCCAAGGTGGCGCTGGCGATCCTGTCGGCGCTGACCACCGAGGAAATCCAGCGGGCCTGCGCTGGCGGCGATGCGGCAATGGTCGCGCGCGCCAACGGTGTGGGGCCAAAGCTCGCCAGCCGCATCGTCAACGAATTGAAGGACAAAGCCGGGGCGCTGCCGGTTGTGCCGGGTTCGCCCGGTATCGCTATGGCCCCGCCGCCCGGCTCGGTCAGCGCGGACGCCGTCTCCGCGCTGCAGAACCTGGGCTTCAAGCCTGTCGTTGCCGGTGCTGCGGTAGCCCATGCGATAGCCGACCTAGGCGAGGATGCCGGTCTCAACGATCTTGTCCGCGTGGCGCTTAAGAAGGCGGCGGGGTGATGAAGGAAGAGATGTCCGCCCCGCCGATCCTCTCGCCCGTGCGCCAACCTGAAGACGTCGATGCGGCGCTACGGCCCAAGACACTGGCGGAATTCGTCGGCCAGGCAGGGGCCAAGGACAACTTGCGCGTCTTCATCGAATCCGCGCGCTCGCGCCGTGAGGCGATGGACCACGTCCTGTTTTTCGGTCCGCCCGGCCTTGGCAAGACGACGCTGGCGCAGATCGTCGCGCGCGAGTTGGGCGTGGGCTTTCGCGCCACCAGTGGCCCGGTCATCGCCAAGGCCGGAGACCTGGCCGCGCTGCTCACCAACCTTGAGCAAGGCGACGTCCTGTTCATCGACGAGATCCATCGCCTCAATCCCGTGGTCGAAGAAGTGCTTTATCCGGCAATGGAGGATCGCGCGCTCGATCTCATCATCGGCGAAGGGCCTTCGGCGCGCTCGGTACGGATCGATCTGCCGCCGTTCACCCTGATCGGCGCCACCACCCGGCAGGGCTTGCTCCAGACCCCGCTGCGCGACCGCTTCGGCATTCCGGTCCGGTTGCAGTTCTATTCGGTCGAGGAGCTGGAGCGGGTCGTCACGCGCGGGGCCGGCTTGCTGGGCATCGGTATCGACAAGGGCGGGGCCACCGAGATCGCCCGCCGAGCCCGTGGCACCCCGCGCGTCGCAGGTCGGTTGATGCGCCGCGTGCGCGACTTTGCGCATGTGGCTGGGGCGGACACGATTACTTACGATATTGCCGACGATTCCCTAACCAGGCTGGAAGTCGATTCAATCGGCCTGGACGCGCAGGATCGCCGTTATTTGCGGATGATCGCTGACATCTACAAAGGAGGACCGGTCGGTGTGGAGACGCTGGCCGCAGGCCTGTCGGAACCGCGCGACACGATCGAGGAAGTGATCGAGCCGTATCTGATCCAGTTGGGCTTGGTGGCGCGCACTGCGCGCGGTCGTTGCTTGAACGATCGGGCCTGGAAGCATCTGGGAATGACCCCGCCGCAAGCGCCTCAAGGTGCATTGTTCGATTCGGGAGCGCCGGACGAAGGGCGCTGAAATTACTTGAAAAGAGTTCAAAAGGTTACTTTCGGCCGGGATAGTAGTCCTGTTTTGGCACACTGCCGGATGTGGGCTCGTCAATCAGCCTTCTTTCCCGCATCGGGACGCATGAAATGCGGTTAACACTGTTGTTCCGTTAGCCGCTCTCTGCGCTCTTCCACGCAGAGAGCACTTGCTCCTTCGAGATCGAGCATTTCTGGCGGGAAAAGAAAGCAGCGTTTATGTCGGTCCGGGTTGCCCTAGCGAAATTGTCTGCCTGTGCGGCAGGCTGCGCCATCATTGGCGGGGGCGCCGTCCACGTCGCGGAATCGCAAGCCAGCAAGACCGAATATCGCAAGCTGAAAATGGCCAAAGTGGCCGTCCGCAAGCCGGCCAAGCGCCTGGTGCGCAAGGCCCCACCCCGCACCATCAAGCGCATGCGCACGATCGTCCGGCCCTCCTGCTGCGATCCGCAGATAGCCTCGGTGCCGCTGCCCGCGCCCTACATTCCACCTGCGCCGTCTGGCCCGATGGGTGGTGGTGGCGGTGGTGACCCCGTGGTTATCGGCGGCGGCTCCAGTGGCGGCGGCTTCGGCGGTGGGTTCTTCGGCGGCTTTTTCGGCGGCGGTGGAGGTGGATCAAGCGGCGGCAATATCGTCATCACCTCGACCACCAGCGGCGGTTCGACTTCGACCTCTACGAGTGGGGGTTCCACGTCCACCAGCGGCGGATCGACCTCGACCAGCGGTGGCTCCACGTCCAGCTCGACCGGCGGTGTCACCTCCACCACGGGCGGCGTCACGTCGACTACGTCGACCAGCTCGGGCAACGTCACCAGCACTTCGGGCAACGTATCCACGTCGTCGGGGAATGTCTCGACCTCGTCCGGCAACGTCACCAGCAGCTCGTCGACTTCGACCTCGTCGTCGACTTCCGGCTCAAGCTCGACGTCCACGTCTACGTCCAGCTCGACGTCGTCTTCCACCTCATCATCGACCTCGGGCGGCACTTCGTCGTCCACCTCGGGCGGTCACGACGTACCGGCGCCGCCGATGCTGATCCTGTTCGGCGCAGCGGCAGCCACTGTGTTCGCCCGCCGCCGGTTCGCCGCCAAGGCCGCTGTCCACAGCGGTTGAGCTTTATTGCCTGATACAGGGCAGGGCGCAGGCAGTCGTACCCGCGCCCCGTTCGCCCGTCAGTCGCCCGCTACCGTCATGCCGTCCACCCGCAAGGTGGGCACGTTCAGCGCCCGGTGCCATTCCAGGTCGTTGGCCGGCGTGATCTCGGCGAACATCGCCAGCAGGTTACCCGCCACGGTGAACTCCGCGATCGGCCCCGCGATCTCGCCATTGACGATGCGAAAGCCGGTCGCGCCCCGGCTGTAGTCGCCGGTGACGCCGTTGACGCCCTGGCCGATCAGCTCGGTGACGTAGATGCCATCGCGGATGTCGGCCATCAGCTCCGCCGGAGAGAGCGGCCCGGCTTGGAGATGGACGTTGGATGCCGATACGCCCGGCGCTCCGCCGCCATGGCGGGCGGCATGGCCGGTGGGGGCAAGGCCCAGTTGGCGAGCGGTGGCGCTGTCCAGCAGCCAGCCGGTCAGCCGGCCATCCTCAACCAGATGGCGCGAAGCCACCGGCAATCCCTCGCCGTCGAACAGGCGCGAGCGCATGCCCCGCTGGCGGTGCGGTTCGTCGATGATGGCGATGCCCGGCGCGAACACCTGCTCGCCGTCGCGACCCAGCAGGAAGCTGGATCGGCGGGCGATGGCACTGCCGGCGATCGCACCCAGCAGATGGCCGATGAGCGAGCCGCCCGCGCGTGGGTCGAACACCACGGGCAAGGCGCCACCCTTCATCTTGCCGGTTCCCAAGCGCGCGACGGCGCGCTCTCCGGCCAGTCTGCCGATCTCGGCAGGGGGCGGCAGATCGGCGCCGTGGCGCGCACTACGCCAAGCACTGTCGCGCTGCTTGTCCGCGCCTTCACCTGCCAGCACGGAGGCGCCCACGGTGCGGCTGGTCGATCCGTAACCGCCGCAGAAACCATGGCTGGTCGCCAGCGCGAACACGCCCTGGCCAGCGGCGGCGGATGCGCCATCGGAGTTGGACACACCGGCTACCGAACGCGCCGCATCCTCGGTCTCTTCCGCCATGGCACGTAGCTGCGCCGGGCTGGGTTCGTCCGCATCGACGAGATCGAGGTCAGGCCACGGGCCAAGGCTGAGCAGTTCCTGGGGGGCAAGCCCGGCATAGGCATCTTCGGGCGCGGCGCGGGCCATGTCGATCGCGCGCGCGGCCAGTTCGTCGAGCGCTTCCACCGAAAGGTCGGACGAACCGATGCTGGCCGAACGGCTGCCGGCGAATACCCGCAGCCCGATATGCTCGCTTTCGGAACGCTCGACGTCCTCCAGCTGGCCCAGGCGCATCTGGATACCTTCGGACGAACTTGAGCCATAGACCACGTCCGCTGCATCGGCCCCGGCGCGCGTCGCGCGCGCCACGAGGTCCATCGCCCGGTCCTTGGCCTCTTCCACACTGAGCATTCGCCTCGACTCCTGACGCGGTGCCGACTGCCGGCCACGCGCGGGCTGCCCTAGACGAATTCATCAGCGGGGGGAAACCGGGTGGTTGCACACGCTCTCGTTGGCACGCGTCTGGCGATCCATGCAGGAATTCTGCCAAACGGTGCATCTTGGCACAAATGCTCACTTGCCCCGCCCGGTATGCCTGCGTTAAGCCGCCTCGATGAGCGCACCAACCGACCTGGAGCACCCGACCGCAACCGACGCCGCGCTGGTGGCGGAGCGTGGTGGCCTCGAAGTGATCTCCATCGCCAAGAGTTACGACAAGCGGGCAGTCCTTACCGACATCTCGTTGTCCGTCGCCAAAGGCGAAGTGCTGGGCCTGCTTGGTCCGAACGGTGCCGGCAAGACGACGTGTTTCTATTCGATCATGGGCCTTGTGCGCCCTGACACCGGCCGCATCCTGATGGACGGCGTCGATGTTACCCGGCTGCCGATGTACCGCCGTGCGATCCTGGGCCTGGGCTACCTGCCGCAGGAAACCTCGATTTTTCGCGGCATGACGGTGGAACAGAACATCGGCGCGGTGCTCGAACTGAACGAGCCCAATCGTGCCGTCCGTGAGGCCGAGCTGGAAAAGCTGCTCGACGATTTCGGCCTTACTCGCCTGCGTTCCAGCCCGGCGATGGCGCTTTCGGGTGGCGAGCGTCGCCGTTGTGAAATTGCGCGCGCATTGGCCGCGAAGCCTTCGATCATGCTGCTGGACGAACCGTTCGCCGGCATCGATCCCCTGTCGATCTCCGACATCCGCGATCTGGTGCGTGATCTGAAAACGCGCGGTATCGGCGTGCTCATCACCGACCACAACGTGCGCGAAACGCTCGACATCGTCGATCGCGCTTGCATCATCTACGGCGGGCAGGTGCTGTTCGCCGGTAGCCCCGAAGCGCTGGTGGCTGATGAGAACGTGCGCCGTCTGTATCTGGGCGAAGGGTTCACGCTCTGATGGTGCTTCAAGCTGCGAGCATAGGCCCCGCCGTGAGGCTGCGCCCGCAGGATCTCTGAACGATGGCGCTAGGGCCGCGACTGGATCTCAGACAGAGCCAGTCGTTGGTGATGACCCCGCAGTTGCAGCAGGCGATCAAGCTGCTGGCGCTGTCCAACCTCGAAATCGAAACGTTCATCGGCGAGGCACTGGATGCCAACCCCTTGCTGGATATCGGCGCGCAAACCCCGCCCGCCGCGATCGAGCCCGCGACCCCGCCTGAGGATGGGCGCCGCACCAGCCTGGAAGGTTCGGGCGTTGACCAACTGATCGGCGAAGGGCGCGGCGCGGACGATCGACCGCTCGATATAGATGCCGGCGCGCTGGATACGGACCGCGACACCGGGGATGCCGGCTCAACGCTCGGAAGCGGTGGGGATGCAACCTGGGGCAGCGATGTCCGCACCGGCGTGGGCGAGGAAGGCCCGGGCATCGACGAGCGCGCGAGTGCTGGCCCTACGCTGCACGAACACCTCGGATCGCAAGTGGGTGCGGTGGCGCGAGAGCCGTTGATCGCGGCCATCGCGCATTACATCATCGGTCAACTCGACGATGCCGGCTACCTTAACGCCAAGGTCATCGAACTGGCCGAGGAACTAGGCGTGGCGCTGGGGGAGGTGGAGGCCGGCCTTGCCGTGGTCCAGTCGCTCGACCCGACCGGGGTTGGCGCGCGCACCCTGGCCGAGTGCATCGCGCTCCAGGCCCGCGAGGCGGACCGCTATGATCCGATCATGGCACGCCTTATCGATAACCTCGACCTCCTTGCCCGTGGTGACCTTTCGCGCCTCAAGCGCATGTGCGGGGCGGACGATGAGGATTTCGCCGACATGCTGCGCGAATTGCGCAGCTACGACCCCAAGCCAGGGTTGCGCTTCGGTGGCGAGCCGGGGGGGGCGATAACGCCCGACATCCTCATCACCCCAGGCGCGCCCGACGAGAAGGGCGTGGCCGGTTGGGACGTGGCGCTCAACCCGGCAACGCTGCCACGGCTGATCGTCAACCGCAGCTACTACGTGGAACTGCGCGGATCGTGCGACGACAAAGTCTCTCGCGCCTGGCTGTCAGACAAGCTGGCGGACGCTAACTGGCTGATAAAGGCGCTGGACCAGCGGCAGAAGACGATCCTCAAAGTGGCTGCGGAACTGGTTCGCCACCAGGACGGCTTTTTTCGCCACGGCGTCGCTCACCTCAAGCCGCTTACCCTGCGCACGGTGGCCGATGCGATCGGCATGCACGAATCGACCGTCAGCCGCGTCACTTCGAACAAGTATCTTCACTGCCCGCGCGGCACCCATGAGCTGAAGTACTTCTTCAGTTCGGGCATTGCCTCGGCAGACGGCGAAAGTGGCGGCGCTTCGGCTGAGGCGGTGAAGGCAGCCATCCGCCAGTTGATTGACGCGGAAGTGGCCGGCGCGATTCTCTCGGACGATGCGTTGGTCGATCTGCTCAAGGACAAGGGATTCGACCTCGCCCGGCGCACGGTGGCCAAGTATCGTGAGGCCATCGGGCTTGGCAGTTCGGTCCAACGTCGGCGACAAAAAGCATTGGCGGCAGTGCGTTAGGCGCGGCTGATCGCAGTTGAAGAAATCCATTCCCAAGTAAAACAGTTATGATACTCTCCTGGGGTCAGACGAGCCGCGACAGTGAAGAACTACTGATCGGGTCATGACGGAGAGGAAATGCCTATGTCCTATTCAGACAGGTATGGTGATACGCGCCAGAAGGCGCTGACCGGTGGGGTTGTCGCGTTGATCCAGGGCGGCCTTGCGGTCGCACTGGTAAGCGGGTTCGCCGTGACGTTCACGCCGCACGATCCGCCCCCGCGGCTCGCCTCCAAGTTCTTCCCGACCAAGCCGATCACGCCCGACAAAGTCGATACGCCCAAGACCAAGAAGCCACCGCCGCCCGCGACAAGCCGGACGACCGTGGCCGATCCGATCGTTCGCGTGCCCGACAGCCCGGTAGTCGCCGTGACGCCAGGCCCGGTCGTCTTCCCGACCTTTACGACGGAGCCAGTCGCGAGCCCGGCTGCTAGCGCCACGCCAGAAATGCCGGTTGCCCGCTTCACGCCCAAGCTTGCGATGCCGCGTGGCAATATGGCGAGTTGGATCACCACCGATGACTACCCCGCAGCCGACGTTCGCTTGGGCCATACCGGAACCGTGCGTTTCAGGCTGGCGATCGATGCATCGGGCAAGGTCGCGAGCTGCACGATTACCCAATCCAGTGGCTACGAGACCCTCGATACCGCCACCTGCCGTAACGTCACCCGGCGTGCCCGTTTTGAGCCGGCGCGCGATGGATCGGGCGATAGCGTGAACGGCAAATACGAAGGTGTGATCCGTTGGGTCATCCCGCGGGACTGACGCCGCTCGACAAGAACCATATGGGCGTCGGTTCCGGCGCCTGATCCTGTCCTCCCCCGCGCCCGCTGGGGAGGATTTCTTCTACGCCGCATTGCGATTGCTGTTCCGGCGTACGAAGCCGGCGTCAGATGCGGATTGCTTGGAATTCATCCACCCACTGCGCGAGAAGATCTCGCAGTCTGCGGTCACGAACATAGCCGACATCATCGTCCGCGATGCGTTGGACCACCTCGAAGGTGAAGCTCTCGGGTCCATGACTGGTCCAGGCTTCCTGAAGCGATTGGTGCGAATTGCGCCCTTGTCGAAGGGTGAACCAGAGCCGGTTCTGGATCGTGGAAAGGTCGGGTGCACTGCCAACCCAGATTTGGCCCGAGGGAGCACACCGGACGGCATAAATTCCCCGCTCAACCTTTCGATCCTTGTAAGCGGCGGCGGCTGCCTTACGCTCTTCTTCGTTCACGATCCATGCCCTCCGCTATCGCGGAGTCGGTAACCCAAGATGCGTGTAGAATCAATATGACCCGGATATATTATATTGATTTAGTCCGGCTTAAAATTTTACCATCGCGGGATAAGCGACCTCAGCGAAAAGGCAGTCAGTGGCAACCGAGCATCCCCACAAGCAACGGCTCGCCCGCTTCATCCGGCAAGTCTGGGATGAAGGAGATGTGGATGCGTCAGGCGCCTACCTCGGCGAAACGTACACGATCCACCACGATCCTGGCGACCCTTGCGACGGCATGATTCTCGATCTGGCCGGCTTCAAGGATCGCGTTCGACAATCGCGAGCCGCATTCCCCGATCAGCGCTTCGCCATACAGGGCATGTTTGCCGATGGGGATAGCGTCGTCATGTCATGGCTCTGGGCCGCGACGCACAGTGGCGATCTTCCGGGTTTCGCGGCAACCGGCAAGACGATCCGAATGTCGGGAGCGACGGTCTATGGCTTCGATGACCGAGTGCGGCTGACAGGCCATTGGCAGGTCACCGATCGGCTTGGAGTGTATTGGCAACTTCGGCACAACATGACGCATGAGGGGTAAACGCGGTTGCCTGTCGACCTGCATTGCACCCCGCCCTTGCGCCGCGTAGCAAGCGGGCATGATCGCGCATGTCGAGCCCTTTCACGCAACCGCCATCGGTCGCCTTGCCTACGAACTCGCCGCTAGTGGCCGCGATGTCATTCACATGGAGTACGGCCAGCCGTCTACCGGTGCTCCGGCGGCCGCGATTGCCGCTGCCCATGCAGTGCTCGACGCCGAGGCGGGTGGCTACTGGGAAAGCCCGGCGCTGCGTGAGCGGATCGCGCGGCATTATCGCGAAGAGTACGGCGTCGAGGTTTCGCCCGAGCAAGTGTTCCTGACTTGTGGGGCTTCGCCGGCTTTTGTGCTGGCGCTGTCGTGCCTGTTCCGACCAAGCGCGCGGGTGGCTTTGGCGCGGCCGGGCTACGTTGCCTACCGCAACGCCATGCGCACACTCTATATCGAGCCGGTGGAACTGCCGTGCGGACCGGACGAACGCTATCAGATCACGGCGGCTGCCCTTGATGCGCTCGATCCCGCGCCTGATGGGCTGATCGTCGCCAGCCCGGCCAATCCGACCGGCACCGTGATCGCGCCGGAGGAAATGGCGGCGATTGCGCAAGTCTGCGCGCGTAAGGGCATCGCGGTGATCTCCGACGAGATTTACCATGGTCTGACCTACGGCGATGCCGCGCAGTCCATGCTGCAGTATGCGCGGGATGATGGGGTGGCGGTGCTGGTCGTCAACAGCTTTTCCAAGTGGTTCAGTATGGCCGGTTGGCGTCTGGGCTGGCTGGTCGTGCCGCCCGCGCTGATCGACGCGGCGCGGGCGCGTATCGCTAACTTGTTCCTGACGCCGCCGGTGCTGGCGCAGCACGCGGGGCTGGTCGCCTTTGATTGCAGGCCCGAACTGGAAAGCCATCTCGCCAACTACGCGCACAACCGCGCACTGCTGCTGGCGGCGCTGCCGCGCCTGGGCCTGCAACAGATCGCGCCGCCCGACGGCGCCTTCTATATTTGGGCGGACATTGGCCACATGACCAACGACAGTCTGTCGTTCTGCCGCCGACTGCTGGAAGACACTGGCGTCGCCACCGCGCCAGGGATCGATTTCGACCCGGTGGAAGGCAATCGCTTCATCCGCCTGAGTTTTGCAGCTTCGACGCGGGAGATCGAAACGGCGATCGAACGGATGGTCGCCTGGTTCGCCATGGAACGGCAGGCGGCTGCCAATGGCACGGTGTAATTCCATGCTACGGCATAGTTTGACGAAATCGGAAGGTGGGTGGGTAGCACGTCGGAGCCAGTAAGCGTGACTGTGGGGACGAGGATGAAACCGGGGTGCCGTTAGCTGGAAAGCTGCGAGATATTTATCTGATGCAGGCAATCCAGCCTTTGCCTTCGTCCACCGCTTGGTAATCGCGAACCTTTAGGCAAGGGCTTTGGTCAGCTTGTAGCAAGGTGAACCAGTACCTGATCGCGCAGGACATGTACGGATTGACGGGCCGGTATGGTTCTGACCTTTGGAAACCACCGGGTCGCAAACGGGCAAATGATAAAGCTATGGCAGAGACATTCGAGCACCGTGCAGCCACAACCGCATCCATCATGCTGCGTCTGCGCGATTTCCTTCGTGAGTGCGTGGGAAGCGCATCGTGTGAGGAAGCCGATCGCGTGCGCGAGGCGTTGGTGCTGTTGCCGCAAGCGCAGGGGCGCAGCCTCGCAGATGCCCCTGCAATCGAACGCATGCTCGATGCAGGCGCGGCGCTGAGCGCAATGCTCGCCATCGTCGGGCCGGGCGCCCGCTTCATGCTGTCGTGCGGGGAGGAGCAAGCCTGCATGGCGACGGTTCTTGCCACCGATGGACCCGAGGAGGTCACAGGCGACGGCCGAACGCCAGCGCTGGCGCTGCTCGCTGCGCATGTTTCGGCCTGCCTTGCCGGCCTGGAGCGATGCGTCGCACTGGATGAGACATCATCCGCGCCGCTATCTGCCCGGCTCCATTGATACCGCGCCGGGCTGCTCGTTTCCAGGCGGTCGTTTCCAGGCGGTCGTTTCCAGGCGGTCGTTTCCAGGCGGTCGTTTCCGGGTGGCCGATCGCGCCGGGTCAATTCATCAGCGAAGCTTCGATCGCGATCCTGATCGCGTCCGACGTGTGGCTGGCGCCCAGTTTGTGCAGCATGTTGGCCCGATGGATCTCGACCGTGCGGGGGCTGATCAGGAGCTTCTCGCCGATCAATCGGTTGGACAAACCGCTGGCCACGCCGCCCAGAACTTCGCGTTCACGGCGCGTCAGGCGATCGACCCGGGCCTGGGCCATCACCTCGCGGCGCTTGGCATTGCCGACGCCTTTGGCGCGACCCAGCGCCCGCACGAGGGTAGCGCTGATGGTTTCGGCTACGATGGGCCAATCGAGATAGTCGATCGCGCCGTCCAGCATGGCTTGGACGATGCGGTCGGCGTTAGGATATTCACTGAAGGCGATGATCGGAAGCCATTTGCCGTACCGCGCCATGTTTTCGAGCAGTTCGTCGATCGCGCCTGGTTCGTCGTGGACCAGCACCACGCTTGAGCGCGGCCACGACATCGCCAGTTCGCCGATGTTTTCGAATGGTTCGACGTAGACCCCTGCGGCAGCCAAGGCATGGCTGATCGCGGCACGCCGGCGAGTGTCTCTGTCAATGAGGATCAGGTTGGAGATGTGATCCACGCGCCTTCATTCCTTTGCAATAGTGCCTAGGGAGATACCGCAATGTGGCAACGCTGGGTGGAGTACCTGCTCCGAAATCGACCGACCATATTTTCGGATTCATCGAAATGGCGGTAATGGTGGGGTTTGTACCGCCGAAACGGGTTCGTCACGGCCGTTTCCGGCGTGTCGTGCGCGAAATTTGTTTGATAAATTCTGCTGAACCGATGCTCAAAAAGCGAGTACGGCCTCGCCAATGGCGTTCCACACCACGTCCAGTTGCTCTGGCGTGATGCAGTAGGGGGGCATGACGTAGACGGTATTTCCCAGTGGGCGCAGCAGTACGTCACGCTCGCGGAAGAACGCCATCAGGCGCGGCGCCAGGTTGTTCATGTAGCCGCCTTGGCCTGAGGATTTGAGATCCAGCGCGGCGATCGTGCCCAGGGCACGCCCGTTCTCGAACGGGCAGGAATGTGCCAGCGTATCGATCCAGGCCGTTTGCTGCGCGGCCAGATTGGCCACGCGGGCCAGCACCGGCTCCTCGCGCCAGATCGCCAGGTTGGCATTGGCGGCGGCACAGGCGATCGGATTGGCAGTGTAGCTGGACGAGTGGAAGAACATCCGCGCCCGGTCTTGTGACCAATGGGCCTGGAACACCGCCTCGCTCGCCATAGTGACGGCAAGCGGGATCGCCCCGCCGGTAAGCCCCTTGGAAAGACACAGGATATCCGGCGCGATTTCCGCCTGCTCGCAGGCCAGCAAAGTGCCGGTACGGCCCCAGGCGGTCATCACTTCGTCGGCGATGAACAGGACGCCGTGCGCGGCGCAGATCTGCCGCATTGCCTGCAAAGTGTCGGCGCCGTAGATCAGCATGCCGCCTGCGCCCAACACCAGCGGCTCGACGATGAAAGCCGCGACATCGCCTGCGCGGCATAGCGCCTCCAGCGCATCGAGGCTTGCCTGTTCCGCCCCGGCGGCGGGAAAGGGCACGCGCGCCACGTCGAACAGCAGCGGCTCGTAAGGGCGGTTGAACACGCCGCGCGCGCCGACCGACATCGCGCCGATGGTGTCGCCGTGGTAGGAATGCTGCATCACCACGATGCGGTGGCGCGCTTCGCCGCGCGCGTGCCAGAAGCCCAGCGCCATCTTCAGCGCCACCTCAACACTGGTGGAGCCCGAATCGGAAAAGAACACCCGCGTCAGGCTTTCGGGCATGATTTGCCGCAGCCCCTCGGCCAGCGTTTCTGCGGGCTCGTGGGTCCAGCCGGCGAAGATCACCTGGTCGAGCTTGTGGGCCTGGTCGGCAATGGCGGCCACGATGCGCGGATGGCTGTGGCCGTGCGTCGTTACCCACCAGGACGAGATCGCGTCGATCACGGCGCGGCCATCGGCAGTATGGAGCAGGGCGCCGTCGCCGTGGGTGACGAGCGGGATCGGCTCTTCCAGGCCATGCTGGGTGAAGGGGTGCCAGATCGGGGAGTCGGTCATGCGAAGTCGTCGAGGTTGAAATTTGCATCGAACGCGGCCGCCAGCGTTTCGCGCGTCACGGCGTTGAGGAGCGGCAATCGGCCGAGCCGGCGCACTTGGCCCATTGTCGCGATGGTGGCTTCGCTGTCGGGCACGGCGTCGCCGACGAAAGCGACGCCCAGCAACGCAACACCGCGTGCGCGCAGGGCTTCGATCGAGAGCAAGGTGTGGTTGATGGTGCCCAACCCAGTCCGTGCGACGATCACGACGGGTGCGCCCCAGCGGGCGAATTGATCGGCATATGTCGTCTGGCGGGTCAGTGGCACCAGCACGCCGCCAGCGCCTTCGACCACCAGCGGGCCATCGACGGCGGGCAGGGCGAGGCGGGCGAGGTCGATTTCCACGCCGTCGATCTCGGCGGCGCGGTGCGGGGAGCATGGCGTTGCCAGTCGATAAGCTTCGGTTAAGACGTGGTTAGGGTGCAGCCCGGAGAGTTTTGCCACCCGAATAGCGTCACTTCCGCCGTCCTCGTCAGGCCCCGCCTGCACAGGTTTCCAGTAAAACCCCCCCAGCGCACCAGCTAAAGCGGCAGAAAAGACGGTTTTGCCGACGCCGGTGTCAGTGCCGGTGACAACGATTGGGCCGGTGATCGGGCCGATGATCGGGCGAGTGCTCATGGGCGGGCTATCTATCGCGCCGGAGGTGGCAGGTCACGACCTCGTAATCCACTTCGCACCCGCTTTGATCGAAGCGACCCAGCACCCGGCGCAAGGTGGCAGGTGCCAGCGGGCGGTGTGCGGCGTTCGGGGTGCCGGCGCCGATTGCCTTGAGCGCCTGGAGGAAATGGCGGGCGCTTTCGTACCGCTCGGTGATGGTTTCCTGCTTCACTTCGGCAGTGGGCAGCGCGGCGAAGACTTCGGCAGGCGCGAAAGGCGGCGTGCCCGGCTCCAGTCCCTCGGCTGCATGGGCAGCGCCCCATTGCGCGAAGGTGGCGGGACCAAGCGTCGTCACCATAAGGTGTCCGCCGGGCGCGAGCAGTCCGGCAAGGCGCCTCAGTGCGGCAGGCGCGTCGTCGAACCACTGGATCGCCAGGCTGGAGCAGATCAGATCGAACGGGCCCGCTGGCAGCTCGCCATGCTCGCCGTCGAGGACATCGAACGTCAGCGCGGCTTGCCCCGCCACGCGCGCGCGGCAGCGGTCGACCATCTCGGGCGCGATGTCGGTGACGAGCCACGCGCCGGACAAGCGCTCGTCCAGCAAGGCTTGCGTGAGAAAGCCAGTGCCACAGCCGATCTCCAGCACCCGCGGTGCATCCGGCAACCCCAGCGCGGCAATGCGCGCGGCAAGCTTGCGCGCCACATCGCGTTGTATCCGCGCGTGGGCGTCGTAGTCACGCGCATGCCCGAAGGCGCGACGCACCCGGTCCCTGGTGACGGTCACGCCAGCATTCCGCGAATGGCCAGCGCACACAGCTCCGGCGCTTCCAGCGGCAGTACGTGGCCGCCGGTCTTGTGATTGATCCGGCGCACCGTCGATCCCGCGAAGGACGCGCGGCGCATCGGCTCGGGCAGCAATGGGTCTTGGTCGCCGTGGATCACCAGCACCGGAACCGACGCAGGCGCAGGCTGGCCGTCTCGCAAGCGCTTGAGGTCGAGGTGAAGCGCCTCGGCGTCGATTTCGCCGAACGCTTCCTCGCATCCCACACTAGCGCGGAACGAGGTCAGCACGCCGCGTGGGTCCAGTTCGAAGCGGGTGAGCATGTAGTCCACCACTCGCATCGGCACCCCTGGACGCCCTGGGATCGCTGTAAACCGATCGAAGCCGTTGATTGCGACCACGCCGGTCAACCCTGGCGGCGGATCGGCCAGCACCCGCATGGCGCCGTAGGAATGGGTGACGGCAAGGGATGGCCCCTCGATCGCAGGCACATGCGGCGCGCCGAAGTAGCCGCGATCGTCGATGGCCTGGGGAACGTCGGCCAGCAGCGCGGACAGCGGCGCCCACACATGCCGGTCGAAACCCCAGCCATGGGCAAACAGCAGTTTCACCGCGCGCCGCCGATCGCGCCCAGCAAGGCGTCGATGTCGGCCTCGCCATGGGTAGCGCGCAAGGCGATGCGTAAGCGGCTGGTGCCTGGCGGGACCGTCGGCGGCCGGATGGCGGAGGCGAGCAAGCCCGCTGCCTCTAGCCGCGCCGACAGCGCCAGCGCGTCTGCCTCCGTGCCGACCATGGCCGGCACGATCTGGGTGGAGGATGCGCCATGGTCGATACCCAGCGCGGCGAGCCCATCGCGCAGGCGCTTGCCCAGCGTGGCGAGGTGCGCGCGCTCGGCGTCCATGCCGGGGATGAGATCGAGCGCGGCATCGATCGCGCCCAACACGGCGGGCGGCGGCGCGGTGGTGAAAACGAAACCGCTCGCGGTATTGACGAGGTAGTCGATCAGCACTTGCGAACCCGTGACATAGGCACCGAAGCCGCCCAGAGCCTTGCTGAATGTGCCCATGGTGACATCGACGCGTCCCGGCACGTGGGCGCAAAGCCCGCGCCCTTGCGGGCCGAGCACGCCAGTCGCATGCGCCTCGTCCACATAAAGCACGGCGTCGTGGCGCTCGGCGATATCGCAAAGCCGGGCCATGTCGGCGCGATCGCCGTCCATCGAAAATACGCTTTCGGTCAGGATCAGCCGGGCGGGGGCATTCACGCCTTTGTCTGCCAGCAGGGCTTCCAGATGGTCCAAATCGTTGTGGCGGAAGCGGTGCTGGCGGACGCCGGCCATGGCGAGGCCTGCGTGCATGCTGGCATGGATCAGCCGGTCGCAGAACACGGCGGCGCCGGGCATGGCGGTCAGCAAAGCGGGGATCATGGCGGTGTTGGCCTGCCAGCCGCTGGCAAACACCAGTGCCGCCTCGGTGTGCTTGAACGCCGCTATCTTTGCTTCGAGCGCGAGGTGGGCGTCGCTCGTTCCGGTCACCAGCCGCGACGCGCCCGAGCCTGCGCCATCGCGCGCGGTCCATTCACGGGCGCGCTCGATCAGCAGGGGGTGGCGGGCAAGGCCGAGGTAATCGTTGCTGGAAAAATCGACCAGCTCTCGGCCATTGCGCACGATCCGCCCGTTCGGGGACAGCGCGGAGGCGCGCAAGTGCCGGCGCTGCCCGGCCTGCCCGATCCGCGCCAGCGCCGTTTCTAGGTGGGAATCGAGCCTGCTCATCGGCAGCCCGGTATGGCAAGCGAGCCGCTCGCACAATCCTTGCCCGTCGTCCGGCGCACCTCATGCACCATTGGGCGGGAGCAACCGCGACCATGGCGCGTTGCAAGGGCATGAGAATTCAGACCAAACCGCTTTTGCGCATCGCCCCCGCCGCCTTGTCTCTCGTCGCTCTGCTGGGCGTGGCCGCTTGTGATCGCGCCGGCAATGATCCGTCCGCCGACAAGAACGCGGCTTCGGCGGCAAAGGCCCCGGCTGGGTTCACGTTCGCCAATGCGCCGGGCGGCGGCGAGACCGAGGCGGCGGACAGCCTGACGCTGCGTGCGCAAGTCGCGCTCGACCGGCTGGGTTTCTCGCCGGGCGTGATCGACGGCAAGGAAGGACAGTCCTATCGCCTGGCGCTGCAAGGCTTCCAGGAAGCGCGCAATCTGCCGCAATCGGGCACGCTGGACGAGGCGACCAAGAATGCGCTGTTGGCGGGCCAGCCCAGCACCGCGACCCGGCGGGTGGTGATCCCGCAGGACTTTGCCAAGGGACCGTTCATTCCCGACTTGCCGCGTTCCGAAGGCGAGATGGCGCGCTATCCCCAGTTGGCGTACCGCTCGCTCACCGAAGCGCTGGCGGAACGGTTCCACACGACACCGGACCTTTTGGTCCAGCTCAACGGCAAGGGCACCCGCATCGGCGCGGGCGAGACCATTCGGGTACCCGACATTCCCGATGGTGCCCGCTTCAAGATGGACGAAGACCCGAACGGTTGGGCCGATACGCTGCAGAAGCTGGGCGTTGCGGGCGATCAGCCAGAGGCTGACCACCTGGTGGTCGACAAGTCTTCCGGCACGCTGCGCGCCTATGCCAAGGACGGCAAGCTGCTGGCGCAGTTCCCGGTGACGACGGGGTCCGGGCATGATCCGCTGCCGCTGGGCAACTGGACGGTAAAGGGCGAATCGCGCAACCCGAAGTATCAATACAACCCGGACTTGTTCTGGGATGCGAGTTCCAAGGACGAAAAGACGATGCTGCCCCCCGGACCCAACGGCCCGGTCGGCGTGGTGTGGATCGATCTGTCCAAGGACCACTACGGCCTGCATGGCAC
The DNA here is from genome assembly GCF_000272475.1 of Novosphingobium sp. Rr 2-17. GTDB lineage: Bacteria > Pseudomonadota > Alphaproteobacteria > Sphingomonadales > Sphingomonadaceae > Novosphingobium. The sequence continues at coordinate 47,341 of NZ_AKFJ01000007.1, read as the reverse complement.
GCCAGAGCCGCAGAACATCGGCCGCACCGAAAGCCACGGCTGTGTGCGCCTGACCAACTGGGACGCAGCGCGCCTGGCGCAGATGGTCAAGACCGGCACCAAGGTGGTGTTCCAGGCCTGACCTGGCGCTTCGTCCGGGCATTAGCGCGCCAAAGGGACGGGGCGAGTCGATGATCGGACGGGCTGAGGCGCGCTCTCTTGTCCGTCCGCTTGCCTCGCCTTAGCGCTCCGCCTCAAGGATTCAGGAGGATACCATGCGCTACCAACTTGCCGCTCTTGTCGGGTTCGCCGGACTTTGCGCGGTGGCGGCAACACCCGCCGCCGCATCGACCGTTACCGCCGAAGCCAATGTCGCGCGCGGTGAAGGCGACTGGGGCGGGGAACTGGCGGTCGGCGTGCCGCTGGTTCAGGACGGTGGCTTCGCACTGACGCCGGGCGCGGGAGTGTTCTTCCATAACCGCGATCACGACGGCTACGACAGCGAGGGTTCGCAATGCGTGCGCCGTTCCGATGGCGCGGACGTCTCGGACGGGAAATGCGATGGTTCAGGCACCAAGCTGTTCGCGCGGGTCGAGGCGACGTATCGCCTGCCCACCTCGCTCGCGTTCGGCGTCGGCGCGCGTTACATCAGCGGAGATCTGCGCGCCTATGGCACGGTGGCGATGCCGTTGGCGCCGCACTTCGACGTGAAGGCGAACCTGGGCGATCATTACTTGTCCGCCGGCATTCAGGCGCGGTTCTAACCGTCCAGCAAGTCCAGGTAGGCCACGACATCGTTATCGGTGGCCAGGAACAAGCCTTCCTGGACTTCTTCGGGTTCGGCAGCGGCGATCATCATCGCTTGCGCCAGCGGGCCATAGAACAAGGTGGTCGCCATGCCGCCCTCGGGTCCACCGTCGAGGTGGTAGAGCCGTACGCTGGCGTCCTGGTGGGTGCTGCGCATCAGTCCGGGGCCGGCGTCAGCTTCGCGCCATCGACCGTGCGTGTGATCCGGGCGGCTTCGGCTTCGGTAAGCGACTTCTCGGCTTTGGTGCGGCCAAATTGCGCGCGGTTGGCCTGCGCCTGCGCCTGGTCGGCGGCGCGGGCGCGGTCCTTGCGGACTTTGCGAAGGTTGACGATCTCGGCCATGCAAGCAGGACGTTACGCTTCGACGGGTGCGGTTGTCACGCCCAGATCGGGGATGCCGACGGATCGCTTGCCCGAGAAATCGGTGCGGACCACGATCAGGCCGTCCTTTTCCAGATAGTCGAGCAAGCGCTGCACCCGGCGCGGCGAACTGGTGCCGTAGATTCGCGCCAGGTCGGTGTCGTCGGGGCAAGGGCGCCCCTCCATCGCCGCGCGGGCGATGACGTAGAACGGGCCGAGCGCGTCGTCGGGGACATGCTTGGCTAGGTTGACCAGATCGAGCCAGCGGTCGTCGTCAGGGTCTTCTATCCCCGCCAGGGCGGCGGCGAACCCGCGACGGAAGGCAGTGGCGTCCAGCCCGCGTACCGAGATGCCCTTCATCCGGCAGCGGATCGAGAAATCCTGGAACAGCGTGGTGGAAGACTGGAAGGCGCACTCGGGATCGCTCGCCATTTCGTTGAGGATCGCGATGGTTTCGGCGTGGACTTGCGCTGGGTCCGCCTCCGGCCGTTCCGGGCGCGAGGTCGGGGCATCGGCAATTGGCCCGGTCGCGATCTTTTCGGACAATTCCTCCACCTCGATGCGCGCGCGATGCGCAGGGCGGGAGAACTCCGACCGTTCGGGCTCGACATGCAGGTTGTCGTGCAGCAGTTCGCGCAACTCGTCGGTGGAGGCGGTGGGCAGTGGCATCAGGCCCGGCGTCACCGACTTGGCGCCGGTTTTCACAGCGCCGATGCTAACCGCCACGGGCCGGCGCGAAATGGCCGGGCCCAGCCCCAGGAACTGGCCTCGCGCCAGATCGCGGATCTGTTCGGCCTGGCGCCGCTCCATGCCCAGCAAATCGGCGGCCCGGATCATGTCGATATCCAGGAAAGTGCGGCCCATCAGGAAGTTGCTGGCCTCAGCCGCGACGTTCTTGGCGAGCTTCGCCAGGCGCTGGGTTGCGATCACGCCGGCCAAGCCGCGCTTGCGGCCACGGCACATGAGATTGGTCATCGCCGCCAGGCTGACCCGGCGCGCTTCTTCGGAGACTTCCCCGGCAGCGGCAGGCGCGAACAATTGCGCCTCGTCCACCACCACCAGGGCGGGATACCATTGCTCGCGCGGGGCATCGAACAAGGCGTTGAGGAACTGCGCGGCGCACTTCATTTGCTGGTCGATCTCCAGCTCGTCGAGCGCGAGGACGACCGAGGCGCGGTGCTGGCGAATACGCGCGCCAAGCCGGGCGATCTCCGATTCGCCGTAGGCAGAGCCATCGATCACGACATGGCCGAATTCCTCGGCCAGGCTGACGAAGTCACCCTCTGGGTCGATCACGATCTGCTGGACCACGCCGGCGCTCTCTTCCAGCAGCCGACGCAGCAAGTGTGACTTGCCCGAGCCGGAATTGCCCTGAACCAGCAAGCGGGTCGCGAGGAGTTCGGTGACGTCGATTTCGACCGCCGGACCCTGCGCCCCTCCTTGCGTGGATTGGCCGATGACGATTTTCGCGCTCACCCGGCGAGCCTTGGCGCAAGCCGGCGGCGCGCGGCAAGGGCGTCAGCGTGGTTATCCAGAGGCTGGCGCCTTACCCCGAGCGATCTTAGGACAACCCGAACGTGATGGTGAGGAAGCCGCGCACCGCGACCGCCACCCCGTCGCTGGTGTTGGGCGACCAGCGCCAGCGACGCACGGCCTGCAGCGCGGCGTGGTCCAGCCTCTCGCTGCCGCTGCTCGATGCGACCTGAATGTCCTTCACCGTACCGTCCGATCCGATCAGCAGCCGCAGCTTCACCGCGCCTTGTTCGTGGGCGCGGCGCGCCTCGATCGGATAGCTGGGCGGTTTGGCGTAGAGCACTTTGCTCGACAGATCGCCGCCATCCATCGTCGTGGCGGCAGGCGGGGCCGGGGGGGCGGCAGCCGGCGCGCTGGCGGTGGTGACGGCGCGAGCGGGAGCTGCGGGCGGGGGCGGTGGTGGCGCATCGACCATGGCCTGCTGCGGGCCGGGTGCGGGCAGCTCGATCATCGGCTTGGGTACGAAAGTCTGGCTCGGCGGCTCGGGTGTGTCGAGCTTGGTCGGCTCTGCTGGAGGCGGTGGCGGCGTGACATCGATATCGTGCACGTCGATCACGGTAAGATGTTGGCGCCGATGGTGCTCGCTGGAGATATTGAGCGTTGCCAGAGCCGCGACCATCGCCACGATGACACTGGCCGCCGCCGCGATCGCCAGCGGGCGCGCATTGGCTGACGGGCGATAGACCGAGCGTTCGTAAGCGGCTTCAGAAGGTTGGGCCAAGCCTGGTTTTGGCGCGAAGGGCGAATCGATGATCGCTGGGCCGATAGCGCCCGATTTCGACGTGGGGCCGCGAAAAGAATGACGGTCTTCCAGCGCGTAAGCCGCGAGCGATGTCACTTATGCCCTCCTGTCATCGCTATTGCGAGTGAGTTGCATATACATTAAGCAACGTCTCGTCCAGTAGGGGGGCAGGCCTAAGGTTCGATCGACGAACCGCTTTCCCTTGCGCGCTATATCTTGTTGCGAATGTGAGGATTCGAGACTTTGGAAGCTGTCGATGCCCTGCAACCAGGCGTCCCCGAATCGCATGCGGACGGAGCATCGCATGCGGACGGCGCTTCGGCCTCGGTCGAGCCGGTGCAGCTTGACGTAGGCTTGCCCAACCGTCCGAAGCCGCCCCAGCCCGATAAGACTCAGCCGGGCAAGATCACGTCCAAGAAGGCCAAGAAAAAAGCCAAGGCCAAGCGTGCGTTCTGGCTCAAGCAATTGCACACGTGGCACTGGGTCAGCGCCGCGATCTCGCTTGCGGGAATGCTGCTGTTCGCGCTGACCGGGATCACCCTCAATCACGCCGCGTCGATCGGGGCCGAACCAGTGGTGACGCAAAGTGCCGGCAAGCTGCCGGGCGCGCTGTTGCCGTTGCTGAACGCGCCGGCCGACTCCACCCGCCCGCTTCCCGATCAAGTCGCCAAGGCAGTCGCCGCGATCGTCCCCCTCGACCCCAGCGGGCATGCGGCTGACTGGTCGAGCGCGGACGAGGTCTATGTCGCGATGCCTGGTCCGGGCAAGGACGCCTGGGTCCAGATCGATCGCGCGACCGGTGCGATCACGGCGGAAACCACCGATCGCGGCTGGATTTCCTACCTCAACGACTTGCACAAGGGCCGCAACACCGGCGGTGCGTGGTCGTGGTTCATCGATTTGTTCGCCGGCGCTTGCGTGATCTTCACGCTGACCGGCCTGTTCCTCCTCCAGTTGCACGCCCGGCATCGCCCGATGACCTGGCCGATGGTCGCCGCCAGCGTCGCCATCCCGCTGCTGCTGGCCCTATTCTTCATTCACTGATCGGAAAGTCCGCCATGAACCCCAGCAAGATCCTGCCTGCGCTACCGTTACTGGCGGCAGGGACCATCGCCAGCCCGGCGCTGGCCGCCAGCGTGACCGTCACCATTCCGCAGGTAAAGGTCGCGGAATATCACCGCCCCTACGTCGCCGGCTGGATCGAGCCAGTGGCAGGCGGCGACGCGAAGACGCTGTTCGTGTGGTATGACGTTAAGAAGGGCGGCAGGGAGCCGGGCACGAAGTGGCTGGCGGACCTGCGCACCTGGTGGCGCAAGGGCGGCCACACCGCGAAGCTGCCCGCAGACGGCGTCAGCGGCGCCACCCGCGCGCCTGGCGCCTATACGATCCCCATCCCCGGTAACCTGCCCGCCGGCCAGTATGTGCTGAAGGTGGAAGCCGCGCGCGAGACGGGTGGGCGCGAACTGGTTTCGGTGCCGTTCTCGGTGCCGGCCAAGGGCGCTTCGGCCTCGGGCAAGACCGAGCTTGGTTCGGTCGTCATCCGCTGATTTTCTGGCGCTGATTTTCCCGCGCTGATTTCCTCGTACGTTAAGGACACTCGATGCGTATCCGTCATCTGCTGATCGCCGCCGCGCTTTCTTCGACGCTTGCCACCCCCGCCCTGGCGCACCGCCAATGGCTGCTGCCTTCCACCACCACGCTTGCCGGCACCAGCGAGGGCGTCACGGTGGACGCGGCGGTCTCCAACGATCTGTTCTATCCTGATCATCAGCCGATCGACCCCGCTCAAGTCACGGTGTGGGCCCCCGATGGCGCTCCGGGTACGATCCAGAACCCGGCCAAGGGTCGCTATCGCGGCACCTTCGATGTCGCCATCGACAAACCAGGTACGTGGAAAATTGGCATCGAACGGTCGTCGATCTCGGGCACGTTCAAGGTCAATGGCGAGATGTGGCGCGTTGGCCGTGGCCGTGGTGGACCTGGCCCCGGTGGACCTGGCGCTCCAGGCGGTATGCCAGGCGGACCGGGTGGCATGCCGGGCGGACCCGGTGGCGCGCCTGCCGGCGCACCTCCGGCTGGATTCGGTCCAGGTGGTCCTGGCGGTCCCGGTGGCCCGGGTGGTCCCGGCGGTGGGCCGCGCTTCGATCCCAGTAAAGTCGTTGCCAGCGTGGATGACATTCCGGCAGGCGCGACCGACATCAAGCTGACCGAAATGGTGCAGCAGAACTACGTCTACGTCTCTGCGGATGCGCCGACCAAGGGCGTGCTCACGCCCAAGGGCAAGGGTCTTGAATTCGATCCGATCACGCATCCCGATGCGCTGGTCTCGGACGAGGAAGGCCAATTCCGCTTCCTGATCGACGGCAAGCCGGCGGCGGGTCTCAAGGTCACGGTCGTGCCGGGCGCCAAGAAGTTCCGCGAGGGCGAGGACGCCCAGGAACTGGCGACCGGCCCTGACGGTGTGGTGCACGTGAAGTGGCCCGTCGCCGGTTTCTACTGGCTGAGCGTGAACGCCTCGGACAGCAAGCCAAGCGACAAGCGCGCGACCGACCGGCGGATGACCTTCACCACCACGGTGGAAGTCGTCGCGCCATAATCGGCTGCTAACCCATGCGTCTCGCCGTCCCGCTCGAAATAGATCCCGCTGCGTTCGCCACCTGGCGGCGCGATTGCCCGATCGTCGAGCTGGGCGGCGAGACTATGGGGACGAGCTGGCGCGTAAAAATCGCGGCGCCGCCCGGCTTCGACCGTGCCGAGGTTTTGGCATCGATCGAAACGCGCCTCGAAGCGGTGCTGGCGCAAATGAGCCACTGGCGTGCGGATTCGCTGCTCGGGCGGTTCAACCGTGCGGACGCTGGCGAATGGTTCACGCTGCCGACTGCCTTCGCGCATGTCATGACGGCAGCATTGGACGTGGCCGAGCGCTCGGCGGGTGCCTTCGATCCGGCGATCGGTGTGCTCGTGGACATCTGGGGGCACGGTCCGGTCACTATCGAACGACTGCCTACGCTGGGTGAAGTGGAGGCCGCGCGCGGGGTGTCAGGCTATCGCCGGCTGGCCTTCGACTCCGAAACCGGGCGTTTGCGGCAGCCCGGCGGGTTGCGGCTCGATCTGTCCGGCATCGCCAAGGGTTTCGCGGTGGATGCCTTGGCGGACTTGCTTCGCGCCCGCGGGTGCGACCATGCGTTGATCGAGATCGGCGGCGAACTGGTCGGGCGTGGGCTGCGCCCCGATGGCGACCCGTGGTGGGTCGATCTGGAAACGCCGGCGGCAGGAATTGCTGGGAAAATCGCGCCTTTGCGAGTGGCGCTGCACCAGCTCGCGGTGGCGACTTCGGGCGATTACGTGCGCGGGCGTCACACGATCGATCCACGCAACGGCTTGCCGGTCGAACACGCGGCATCGGTCAGCGTGATCCATGGCTCCGCCATGCTGGCCGATGCCTGGGCGACGGCGCTGTCCGTGCAGGCACCGGACGAGATGCAGGCACTGGCGACGCGTGAGGGGCTGGCGGTCCGCGCCTTGACCCGCAAGGACGACGCTTTGCGCGAATGGATCAGTCCGGCGCTTGCGTGTCTTTTGTCTGCAGAAGACGCCCCATTGGCAACAGCTTAAGGTGACGCCGATTAGATGTTTGCTGAAATCGGCAAGCAAGATATTGAAAAACATAATAAATATCGAAATGTAATTTCAGCAATATATTCCCTTGATAATGAGAGTGACTCGCAATATCAGCGGCCTCGTCACTTAATGAGGGGTAGACATGTCAATCAAGTCATCGAAGGCGGCGCACACGTTTCTTGCTCTGTCCTGCATCGTGCCGGCATTCGCCACCGTTGCCCACGCGCAGGAGACCGAGCAGGCGGAGCGCAACCTCGGCGGCGCCACCGTCACCGACAGCGCGATCACTGAGCCGGCTGGCGGCAAGCTGGAAAGTCCCAAGCGCACGCGTTCCGTTCGCGATACGCCGCAGACCATCACCGTGCTAAGCAGCCAGGTTCTGGAACAGCAGAACCTGCTTTCGCTGCGTGACGCTCTCTCGACGGTGCCGGGCATCACCTTCGGCGCCGGCGAAGGCGGCGGCGGCTATGGCGACAGCATCACCTTCCGCGGATACAGCGCCAACAACGACATCACCATCGATGGCGTCCGCGACAGCGCGCAGTACACCCGCTCGGACTCGTTCAACATCGAGCAGATCGAAGTGACCAACGGCGCCAATTCAGTGGTTGCCGGGTCAGGCTCGGTCGGCGGTTCGATCAACCTCGTCAGCAAGCGTCCCAAGCCGGATGACGCGTTCGTGGTCACGGGCGGCATCGGCACTGCCAACTACTATCGCGGCACCGCCGACCTCAACAAGCGCGTCAACGACCTGATCGCGTTTCGCCTGAACGGCATGTGGCATCGCAATGACGTGCCTGGCCGCGATGTCGAATTCGCGCACCGCTGGGGCGTCGCGCCTGCCGTGACGATCGGGGTCGATGGCCCGACCAAGATGACGATCCAGTACCTCCACCAGGAGGACAACAATATCCCGCAGTACGGCGTGCCTTACGTTGACGGGATCGTGGAGGGCGCCGATCGCAGCAGCTATTACGGCTATCGCAACATCGATCGCCAGAAGATCAACCTCGATCAGTTGACCTCGATCTTCGAGCACGAGTTCAGCGACACCCTCTCGATACGCAACCTCGCGCGCTGGCAGGACACCCGCCAATACACTTTGGTGGACCCGCCGCAGGGCACGTATTGCAAATCCAACGGCCAGACCGCATCGGCAACCTCGACGGCGTGCTCCTACCCCGGCTATTATCAACCCTCTGGGCCGCGTGGGAACACGCGCCATACCGAAAACCAACTGATGTTCGACCAGTTCGACTTGATGGCCAAGTTCAACACCGGCAACATCGAACACACCATCGACCTGGGTGCCGCCGCAAGTTGGGAACAGTACAACCTGTCGTCAGGCAATTCTCTGCGCAACGCCGACGGCACTTCGGTGACGCTGCCGCTTATCAACATCGACAATCCGAACGATGTCGTGACCGGCGCCTCCGGTTACACGTATGGCAGCAACGTCTACACCGGCCCGATCAACTACATCGAGAGTTCGCGCGTCAAAGGTGAGCAGACCAACGTTGCGGCGTACTTGTTCGACACCATGAAGCTGGGCAAGTTCGAGCTGAACGCCGGCGCCCGTCTCGAGCGCAACACCGGCAGCTATCGCAGCGATACTGTCTCGACCGCGACGGCGACGCTGGGCCAAGTGACGCGTGGCACCACGTATGAAAATAAGGCGACGCTGTTCTCGTACCGTGTCGGCCTCGTGTACAAGCCGGTGGAGGCCGTCAGCCTTTACGCCGCCTACGGCAACTCGCGCACGCCATCGAAGTCTTCGGTCAACGGTTCGTGCACGACTGCAACTTGCAACGTCGATCCGGAATCGGCGCGCAATTACGAGATCGGCGCCAAGGCCGAATTGTTCAACGGCGGCCTGCTGGCGACGATCGCGGCCTTCCGCAACGAGCGTAACAAGTACGCCGTCGCCTCGAACGACCCGACTGTTCCTGACCAGCAGCTCGATGGCCGCTCGCGGGTGAACGGCATTGCCGTTGGCCTCAGCGGCAAGATCACCGAGGCTTGGTCCATCACTGCCAACTACACGTACCTGGACAGCAAGCTGATCCAGTCGGTGTCGGACTTCTGCCTCAACAATCCCGGCGAGGGCACGTGCACCAACTCGGCGGCCAATCCTAACCCCGGCGGCGGTTCGGCGCTGACCCAGACACCCAAGCACGCGGCCAGCCTGTTCACCAGCTATCGTCTGCCGTTCGGCCTGACGATCGGATATGGCGCGACCTACCAAGGCAAGGCGCCGCTCAACACGCCGTCGGCTTCCAGCCCCAAGGTGTATTACATCAACGATTACCTCGTTCACAACGCGATGCTTTCGTATGACTTCACGCGCAATCTGTCGGCCCAGATCAACGTGAAGAACTTCACCGACAAGCTGTACTACACCCGCGTGCGTAACAACGGTTGGGCTACACCGGGCGACGCGCGCTCGGCGATCCTGACCATCACTGCCAAGATGTAAGACGACAACGATCCGGCGGGCGCTGCGATATGCGCCTGCCGGTATCTTCGGCATCACGGGTCCGTCGTCCTTCGGGGACGGCGGACCCGATTGTCATTACGCCGATATTCGGCAAGGAAGCGGCATGGTCATCGAGATACCCGAGCTGTTCTCCAAGGACGAGGTCCGCACGTTTCGCAAGGCACTGGAAGGTGCCGACTGGGTCGACGGGCGCCGCACCGCCGGGCACCGCGCCGGCAAGGTCAAGTCCAACGAGCAATTGTCGCTCGATGATCCGGTGGCGAAGCGGCTGGCCGATCAAGTGCTCGCTCGCCTGGCGCAATCGCCCTTGTTCATCGCTGCCGCGCTGCCCTCGCGGGTGCTGCAGCCGCGTTTTTCGCGGTATGACGGGCAGGGACACTACGGCAACCACGTGGACAACGCGATCTTCCCGATTCCGGGCACCGGAGAGCACTTGCGCGGCGATGTCTCGAGTACCTTGTTCCTGAGCGAGCCGGAGGAATACGAAGGCGGCGAGCTGGTCATCGAAGACATGTTCGGCAGCCGCACCGCCAAGCTGCCGGCGGGCCACATGATCGTCTACCCCGGCGGGAGCCTGCACCGGGTTACGCCCGTCACCAAGGGCGTACGCTTCGTCTCGTTCTTCTGGAGCCAAAGCTTCATCGCCTCGCCCGAGCAACGGCGGCTGATGTTCGAGCTGGACGGAGCGATCCAGGGCATTGTCGGCGATCACCCCGAGCACGGCGCGATCGATACCCTCACTCAAGTGTACCACAACCTGCTGCGGCAGTGGTCTACCACATAATGGAGTCTGGGACGTGAGCGAGCCACTGTCGCCATTGGCCGCGATCCCGCCAGACCTACGCAGCCTCGCTGATTACGAGGCCCGCGCCCAGGCGCATTTCGCGCCCGAAGTCTGGCGGCACTTGCAGGAAGGCGCAGGCCGCGAGATCACCTTGCGTGAAAACCGCGCGGCATTCGACCGCATCGGCCTGCTGCCCCGCGCCATGGCAAATCTCGACGGCCACACGCGGATCGAATTATTCGGTCGCACGCATGCTGCGCCGATCCTGCTCGCTCCGCTGGCCTACCAACGCCTGGCCCATCCTGACGGCGAAATGGCGACCGCCCACGCGGCAGCCGCGCTGGAAACGGGAATGGTCGTCAGCACCCTGGCGAGCGTGGAGATCGAGGCCATCGCGCAAGGCGCCGTCGCGCTGGCGCGCGAACTGGGCAAAGGCGATCCGCCGTTGTGGTTCCAGCTCTACCTCCAACCCGATCGCGCCCATTCGCTCGAACTGGTCCGGCGGGCCGAGGCGGCGGGCTATGAAGCGATCGTGCTGACCATCGACGCCGCGCTCAAGCCCACCGGCATCACCCTGCCGCCCGGCGTCGATGCGGTGAACCTCGCCGGTATGCCGCGCGCGCGGCACACCGCGGTTCCGGGCGGGCGCATCCTGCTGGGCACCCCGCTGACCGACGCTGCGCCCCGATGGGATGACTTGGCGTGGCTGCGCGGGCAAACCAAGCTGCCGGTGCTGGTGAAAGGCCTCGTCCTGGGCGAAGACGCGCGCCGCTGCGTGGATGAAGGCGCGGACGGCCTGATCGTCTCCAACCATGGTGGCCGGGTGTTGGACGGCTTGCCCAGCGTCCTCGATCTGATCGCCGATGTCGCTGACGCCACAGGCGGGAGTATCCCGCTGCTGGTGGATGGCGGCATCCGCTCTGGCACCGATGTGGTCAAGGCGCTGGCCCTGGGCGCGAAAGCGGTGCTGGTCGGGCGTCCGCAGATGCACGCGCTGGCCGTGGCCGGCATGCCCGGCGTTGCCCATATGCTCCACTTGCTGCGCACCGAACTGGAAGCGGCGATGGCGCAATTGGGCTGCCCGACCGTGGCCGAGCTAGGCCCGGAGCGACTGACCCGATTACGTCGATGACAGCCTGCCGCTTCACCCGAAGGTGAAGCTGTAAGCCCTCACACCCGGATCGAGGAATTCGATCTCGAACAGTCCCTGCCGCTGATCGCCCTTGAGGCGGATCAGTTGATACAAGCGCTGGCCGTCGATCGTGCCGTTACCCTGGGCATCGACATCCAGGCCCGCATCCGGTCCCGGCGCCTTGCCATCAATCGTCACCCGGAAACGGATCTTGCGATTGCTGTCGTCCGGCCCGAGCACCATGTGGACGTCGCGGCCCTGGAAACGATAGGCGATCTTGCCGCCGCTCGCGCCGCTTTGCGAGAACTGGTCGCGCAAGGTCCACTTGCCGGACAAGCCCCATTGGTTCGTCGCTGCCGGGCTGACGGTGTAGGTTTCGGCCTTGTTGGCCACGAAGGCGGGCTGCGAAACAGCACCCTTTGCCTTGCGATAGCCCAGGTACGTTTCGGGCGAATGCTTGCCGCCGCCCGAGGCCGCTTCCACGCCGGCGCCGGCTACCTTGGTTACACCGGCGAAAGTCAGCCCCGGATGCGCTTCGGCCAGCAGGCGCTGGATCACCCGTTCGGAGCTTTCGTAGCCGCCTTCGCCATAGTGATGGTGGCGCACGCGGCCCTTGGCGTCGATGAAGTAGTGCGCGGGCCAGTAGTTGTTCTTGAACGCGCGCCAGATCGCATAGTTGTTGTCGAGCGCGACCGGGTACTTGATGCCCAGGTCCGCGACCGCCTTCTTGACGTTGCCGGGATCACGCTCGAACGCGAACTCGGGCGAATGGACGCCGATTACCACCAGCCCGTCCTTGGTATAGGCGTCCGACCACGCCTTCACATAAGGTAGCGCGCGCAGGCAGTTGATGCAGCTATACGTCCAGAAATCGACCAGCACGACTTTGCCCTTGAGCTGTTCGCGCGTGAGCGGGGGCGAGTTCAGCCAGGTGACGGCGCCGTCGAGCGAGGGCATCGGACCTTCGTCGGACAGGGTATCGTCGTCGCTTTGCTTGGGGCCGCCGACGCCGAAGCGTTCGAGCAGGCCTTGCTCCACTTTATTGGTGCTCGACAGCGAAAGGCGCGACAGGAAGCCGGTGTCGGCGCCGAATGCGATGGCGACGACCGCCAGCAGTACGAACGCACCGATCGCCTTGCGAACCCATTCGCCCGCGCCGATCGACTTGGTCATCGCCTTGAACAGACGCCCACCGATCACCAGCGCCATCGCCAGCGAGGTGGCCGCGCCCAGCGCATAGGCGAGCAGCAGCAGGCTGGTCTTGGTGGTCGCACCTTGCAGTGCGGCGCCGGTCAGCAGCAGGCCCAGGATCGGCCCGGCGCACGGCGCCCACAGCAGGCCGGTAGCAATGCCCAGCAGCAACGATCCGCCCACGCCCGACCCTTGCGCATCGGCCTTTTCCGAAAGGCGCGCGCCCAGACCTACGACAGGGCGCATGATCCGGTCGGCCAGCGAAGGCAGCAGCAGCGTCAGCCCGAACAGCGCCAGCAGCACCAGCGCGGCCCAGCGGCCATACTGGTTGGCCGCAACCGCCCAGCCACCGCCGACCGCCGCCAACGAGGCAACCAGCATGAACATCAGCGCCATGCCCACCAGCATCGGCAGTCCGTTGGTCAGGAACGGGCGATCCGCGCGCGCGAAAACGAACGGCAGGACCGGCAGAATGCACGGACTGATGATCGTCAGCGCGCCGCCCAGATAGGAGAGCAGGAACAGAATCATGGATTCTCCAATCGGGCTTGGCGAACTTTCTTGCCAAGCAGGCCGCTTGACGGGCCAGTCTCGACGAAAGCTATCGGGCGTCCTTTAGCGTGGTCTGACGGGCAGGGTAATCGGAAACTTCGCCGGGCCACCGGGACTTCAAGCAGGGTCAGAATGTACCGCAGCTTAAAGCCAAATACCTAGCCCCGCCGCGCGTCTGATCCGGGGGAAGCGCTACTTGCCGAATTTACGCTGCGTCTTTCCATAGCGCATCTTGCGGGTGCCGGGTTTGCCCTCGTTGCTCCGTCCGACCTTCGGCGCCTTATGGTCTGCCGGGGGCAGCCCGAGTTCGGTCGCTTCCAGCTTGCGGATCTCGTCGCGCAGGCGCCCGGCTTCCTCGAATTCGAGGTCGGCGGCGGCTGCGCGCATCTTCTTTTCCAGATCCTCGATATAGCCGCGCAAGTTGTGGCCGACGAGGTTGTTGCTGCCTTCCGCGTCGATGTCGACCAGCACCCCGTCGCGGCTGGCGGTGTCCGCGACGATGTCGGCGATGCGGCGCTTGATGGACTGCGGGGTGATGCCGTGCAGCGTGTTGTAGTCCTCCTGCCGGGTGCGGCGGCGATCGGTTTCGGCGATCGCGCGCTCCATCGAGCCGGTCATGCGGTCGGCATAGAGGATGACGCGGCCCTCGACGTTGCGCGCGGCGCGGCCAATGGTCTGGATCAGCGAGGTTTCCGAACGCAGGAAGCCTTCCTTGTCGGCATCGAGGATGCACACCAGCCCGCACTCAGGAATGTCGAGGCCTTCGCGCAGCAAGTTGATGCCGATCAGCACGTCGTACACACCCAGCCGCAAGTCGCGGATCAGCTCGATGCGCTCCAACGTTTCGACGTCGGAGTGCATGTAGCGTACCCGCACCCCGGCCTCGTGCATGAACTCGGTCAAATCCTCGGCCATGCGCTTGGTCAGGGTGGTGACAAGGGTGCGATAGCCGTTGGCGGCAGTCGCCTTGCACTCGACGATGCAGTCCTGCACCTGATCCTCGACCGGGCGGATCTCGACCGGCGGATCGATCAGGCCGGTAGGGCGGATGACTTGTTCGGCAAAGACGCCGCCCGATTGCTCGATTTCCCAGCCGCCAGGCGTGGCTGAAACCGCCACCGTCTGCGGGCGCATCGCGTCCCACTCGTTGAAGCGCAACGGGCGGTTGTCGATACAACTGGGCAAGCGAAAGCCGTATTCGGCAAGCGTGATCTTGCGCCGATGGTCGCCGCGCGCCATCGCGCCGATCTGCGGCACCGTCTGGTGGCTTTCGTCCACGAACAGCAGCGCGTTGTCTGGCAGATATTCGAACAAAGTCGGCGGCGGCTCGCCCGGCAGGCGGCCCGTCAGGAAGCGGCTGTAGTTCTCGATGCCGTTGCACGAGCCTGTGGCGGCGATCATCTCCAGATCGAAGTTGGTGCGCTGCTCCAGCCGCTGCGCTTCCAGCAAGCGGCCTTCGGCTTCCAGTTCCTTGAGCCGTTCTGTCAGTTCAAACCGGATCGCCTCGCTCGCCTGCCGCATCGTCGGCCCCGGCGTGACGTAGTGCGAGTTCGCATAGACGCGCACTTTGTCGAGCGTGTTGCCCTTCTTTCCGGTCAAGGGATCGAACTCGGCGATCTCCTCGATTTCGTCGCCGAAGAAGCTGATGCGCCAGGCGGTGTCCTCTAGGTGTGAAGGGAACAATTCCAGGTTGTCGCCACGCACCCGGAAGTTGCCGCGCGCGAACGCGGCGTCGTTGCGCTTGTACTGCAGCGCCACCAGCTTGCGGATGATCTCGCGCTGGTCCTGGCTTTCTCCGGCCTTGAGATCGAAGATCATCGCCGAGTACGTCTCGACCGAGCCGATGCCGTAGATGCACGAAACCGAGGCGACGATAATCACGTCGTCGCGCTCTAGCAGCGAACGGGTGGCCGAGTGGCGCATCCGGTCGATCGCCTCGTTCACCGAGCTTTCCTTCTCGATGTAGGTGTCGGACCGGGGGACGTAGGCCTCGGGTTGATAATAGTCGTAGTACGAGACGAAATACTCGACCGCGTTATCGGGGAAGAAGTCCTTGAACTCGCCGTAAAGCTGCGCCGCCAGGATCTTGTTGGGGGCCAGGATCAGCGCCGGACGCTGCAGCGCCTCGATCACCTTGGCCATGGTGAAGGTCTTGCCCGAGCCGGTAACGCCCAGCAGAACCTGCGTCTTCTCGCCTTCCAGCGCCGCGCCGACCAAGTCGGCGATGGCGGTTGGCTGATCGCCGCTGGGTTCGTAGTCCGAGACGATTTTGAACGGCCGCCCCGGCATCGATGGCACGGGACGTTGCGGTTTGTGGGGAACGAAGCCGCCGGTGGTGTCTGGTTCTTCCAGGCCGCGGCGGATGATGATCTCTGCCATGTGGAACATATGGGGTATATGGCGCCCATCGGCAACCATGCTGCAACTGAACAAGGCGTTGTCGCTTTCAGGATGCGTTCAACGACTTCCCTGCAGCTATGCCGTCCCCCTATGCTAAGGCGGACCGCAATGGCGGCTCGCTGGATGGCCGGATGGATTGATTCCAAGGACGAATGAGCATGCTGCCGGCCCTTACTCGAAAATGCAGACCGTGGTGATCGATCCGCGATGAACAATGGCCGCCCCATTACCGAAGCCGTCACCGGCTCGCTGCGCGAAGCGATCGCGCGGCGCACCGCCCTGGCGCGCGAGCCGCATCCCGAAGGTGTGCGCACGCCGTCTCGCGAATTGATGCTGGCAGAGCTGCGCTCGCTCTATCGCGGCGCGCATCGCGCGCAAGTGGTGCGCGCGGCGGCGCGGCCGATGCCGGTGATGCTGCTGCCCGGCTTTGGATCGCACCCCCGGCGGATGCGACCGATGGCGGATGCGCTGGCGGCGGCTGGGCACCAGGTCCACGAGTGGGGCTTGGGCTTCAACCTGGGGCCGAGCGAGCAGAACTTCGGCTACCTCATGCGCCGCGTCGCGGTGATCGCGCGGGAAAGCTGGCATCCGGTGGCGCTGGTCGGCTGGTCGCTGGGCGGCCTGTTCGCGCGCGAGATCGCTCGGCGCCAGCCCGGCGTGGTTGCCAAGGTCATCACCATGGGCACCCCGTTTTCGGGCGACTTGCGCGCCAACAATGCCTGGCGCGCCTACCAGTTCGTCACCGGCCATTCGGTGGATAACCCCCCGATCGATTGCGATTTCGCCGCCAAGCCGTCGGTGCCCACCGTCGCCTTGTGGAGCCCGCGCGATGGCATCGTGCAGCCCCGCGCCGCCTGCGGCTGGCGCCACGAACGCGACCGCGAAGTCGCGATCCGCTGCAGCCACTTGGACTTCGCCAGCGCCCCTGAAGTGGTCAGCGAAGTGCTGCGGCAATTGGACGTGAAGGAGTAGCGGCTCAGTTCACCGGCATGCGGCGGCGATAGCTTAGCGCTTCTGCCACATGCCCTCGCCCGATCGTTTCCACGCCCGCCCGATCGGCGATGGTGCGTGAGACGCGGATCACCCGGTGATAGCCGCGTGCCGAAAGGCGCATCGCGTCGGCGGCCTGGGCAAGGAGTTTGCGGGCCGGATCGTCCATCACGGCGGCCTTTTCCAGCACCTCGCCGTCGGCTTCGGCGTTCGTGCGCATTCCGGTTCCCTGATAGCGCGCCGTCTGGATCGCGCGCGCTTGTGCGACCCTGGCGGCTACTTCGGCCGAGCCTTCGGCGGGCGGTGGCAGCACCAGATCGGCTGCCGATACCGCACCGACCTCGATGTGCAGGTCGATCCGGTCGAGCAGGGGGCCGGAGACTTTGCTTTGATAGTCGCTCGCGCATTTGGGTGCGCGGGAGCAAGCCAGGGCGGGGTCGCCCAAGTGGCCGCAGCGGCACGGGTTCATCGCCGCGATGAGTTGGACGCGGGCGGGGAAGGTGACGTGGGCGTTGGCGCGCGCGACGGTTACATGGCCCACTTCCAGTGGCTGGCGCAGCGAATCGAGGGCCTGGCGCTGGAACTCGGGCAATTCATCGAGGAACAACACCCCCAGATGGGCCAGCGAAACCTCGCCGGGTCGCACGCGCAAGCCACCGCCGGTCAGCGCCGCGATCGAGGCGGAGTGATGCGGCGCGCGGTAGGGCCGCGCCCGGCTGATCCGCCCGCCCTCCAGGGTGCCGGCGACCGAGGCGACCATCGACACTTCGAGCGCTTCTGCCGCCGTCAGCTCGGGCAGGATGCCCGGCAGGCAGGCGGCGAGCAGCGACTTGCCAGCGCCGGGAGGCCCGCTCATCAGCAGGTTGTGCGCCCCGGCGGCAGCGATCTCCAGCGCACGGCGGGCGGTTTCCTGGCCTTTGACTTGCTTGAGGTCTGGCCCGCGTACCGGGGGTGCCACTTCGCCGGGTTCGGGGCGCGGCAGAACCTGGGTGCCGCGCAAGTGGTTGAGCAGGCTGATGAGGTTGGGCGCGGCAACTACCGGCATGCCGTTCAGGCCGCCGCTGACCCAGCTCGCCTCGCTGCCTTGCGCGGCGGGACAGATCAGCCCTTTGTCCGCCGCCCCGGCATGAAGCGCCGCCAACAGCACGCCGGGCGAGGGGATCAGCCGCCCATCCAGCGCGAGTTCGCCCACCGCCACGAAATCGGCGATCTGCTCGGCATCGACCACCCCCATCGCCGCCAGCAGCGCCAGCGCGATCGGCAGATCATAATGCGAGCCTTCCTTGGGCAGGTCGGCAGGCGACAAGTTGATGGTGATGCGCTTGGGCGGCAGTGCCAGCCCCATCGCGGTGAGGGCGGCGCTGACCCGCTGGCGGCTTTCGCCGACCGCCTTGTCCGGCAGGCCGACGAGGGCGAAGGCCGGCATGCCGGGGGCGACTTGGCACTGCACTTCGACCGCGCGGGCCTCCAGCCCCAGGTACGCTACGGTCGAGACGAGTGCGACCAACTCAGAACCTTCCTGGTAGGCACCGCCCGCGCCCCCCGCAGCCTGTGTCCGTCGCTGGTACATCCCGGTTTGTATCGAAAACATCCCTTACAAGGATTTAACTGCATTCGTAAGGTCATGGGTAACCGCCTGCAGCGCACGATTACCAATGCGCTCGTCCATCGCGATCCTTTTGCTGGGCACACTGTTCGCCGCATCCCCCCTGTCGGCGCAGGAAATCCAGTATGAAAGCGTCGAAGTGGGGGTTGACCACTTTGTCTTCGGTGGCGAGCGCAGCCTGTCTTTCGACATCGCCTATATCCAAACGCCGGCAACGCCTTCGGCGCCGTTGGTCCTGCCAGCGCGCGGACGGGGCGATTACGGCCCGTTCCGGGTGATCGACGATACCCACGCCGCCTTGATCGACGTGACCGATGCGGCCAGTCCCAGGCAGTTCGCCGCGATGTTGCGCGTGCATCCGGGCATTGCCGTGATAGAAATGATCGAATGCCCCGGCACCGAGGACGATCTCGCCAACTTGCGGTTGGGCCGCATGATTCGCGCGCACGGGATTGTCACGCATGTGCCTCAGGGCGGCTCGGTCCGTTCCGGCGGCGTGGAACTGTTCCTGGCCGGTGCCCGCCGCTACGTCGATCCCGGCGCCGAGTTCGCGGTTCATTCCTGGCTCGACGAGGACGGTCACGAGCCTAGGGACTTCGCTCAAAGCGCGCCCGAGAATCGCCGCTACATCGATTACTATCGCCAGATGGGAATGACCCAGAAGGAAGCCGAGGCGTTCTACGCCATGACCAATTCGGTGCCGTTCGCCTCGGCCCGGTGGTTCGATGCCGCTGAAATGGGCCGCTGGGTGCGGTTGGACGACACGTATATCGCCCCAAGCCCGTTGCTGGCGGCTGCTCTCGTGGTTGACTCTGGTTCCACGCTACAGTAACGGGCCGGCTCTGTTTCGCGGTCGTCCTTCGTGGCGACCCTGTTTGTTTAGGTCCTGATCGGACCACATTGGTATTTCGAGGGATCGACATGAAGCGCACGTTCCAGCCCAGCCGCCTAGTCCGCGCTCGCCGTCACGGCTTCCGCGCTCGTGGTGCGACCGTTGGTGGCCGCAAGGTGCTTCGCGCCCGCCGCGCTCGCGGTCGCAAGAAGCTTTCGGCCTGATTTAGCCGGTAGTGGCAGGGGCACGCCTCCTGCCTCTCGCGGCGCCAGTCCATGCTTTCGCCTTGGTGCGAGGGCATGGACTGGCGCCGTTTTGCTTGGGTGAGAATTGCTGGCGTCCCGTTTCTTTGGGGCCGGCCTTTTATCTGCGCGACGGATTTCCTAGTTAGCCCGCCATGGCAGACGCCTACGCTATCCTGACCCGACGTTCGGACTTCCTGGCCGCCAATAGCGGCTTGCGAGTCGCGCGCGCCGGTTTCGTGCTGCTGGCCAAGGGCAATGCCGGGCTGGGCGCTCGTGCCGGGATCACTGTTACCAAGCGGATCGGCAATGCGGTGGTGCGCAACCGGATGAAGCGCCGGTTTCGGGCACTGCTGCGCGAATTGCTCCCCGAGCATGGCCTTGCCGATACCGACCATGTCTTGATCGGCCGCGATGGCGGGGTGGAGCGCGACTTTGCCCTGCTACGCAGCGAACTGGTGGCGGCACTTGGCCGCGCTCGCGATGGCAAAGGCGATGCGCCCAGGCCCCATCGCAAGCGGGGGCCGCGCAAGTGACGGGTATCGTCAAGCGCGCCTTTGCCCTCGTTGTCTCACTCCCAGGGCTCTTGCTGATCGGTATCGCTAGGGCCTGGCAATTGGGGCCGTCGCGGATCATGCCGCCGACCTGCCGCTACTCGCCGTCGTGCTCGCAATACGCGATTGAGGCCGTCCGACGGCATGGTGCGATTAAGGGTGGATGGCTGGCGTTCTGGCGTCTATTGCGCTGCCAACCGTGGGGGGGGCACGGCTATGACCCCGTACCGGACTGAATACGGCCGATTCGCACTTTTGCGGCGCGCACTTTGCCGCGCCGCCCACGGGATTACGACAGGAAAGCCTTCGTGAAGAACCAGCGCAACATCATCCTGGCGGTCTTACTGACCGCGCTCGTGCTGTTCGGGTGGGAGGCCGGCGTCGGCTATTTCTACCCGCACGCGAACGACCCCAAGCCCGTCGCGACGAGTGCCGACACCGGCGCCGATGCAGGAGCTGGGGCCGGAGCCGGGCAGAGCACCGCCAGCCAGACCAAGCCGACGCGCGAGGGCGGCCTGCGCGATCCGGGCGAGGTGGCGCTGGAGGCGCAGGATCTCAAGACCGCGCTGGCATCGCCAGGCCGCGTGCCGATCGCGGCGCCGGGGCTTTCCGGCTCGATCAACCTGACCGGCGCGATCGTCGATGACCTCGTGCTCAACCGCCACCGTGAGACGGTGGATAAAAATTCCGGCCCAGTGCGCTTGTTCTCGCCCGCGGGAACCCCGGCGCAGCAGTTCGCGCAAGTCGGCTGGGTCAGCGAAGGCGTCGCCGCACCCGGTGCCGGCACTGTCTGGACAGCGCCTGCCGGAGCCAAGCTGACGCCGTCGACGCCCGTTACCTTGACCTGGGCCAACGGCACCGGCCAGCGCTATGCGATCACGTACAAGATCGACGACAACTACATGATTACCGCCGAGCAGGCGGTCGAAAACGGCGGCGCTGCCCCTGCGGTGGTCAAGCCTTTCGCCTTGGTCAATCGTACCAACGAGACCGCCAGCGTCGATACCTTCAACCTGCACTCCGGCCCGATCGGCGCGTTCGACCAGTCGGTGAAATTCAACATCAGCTACAAGTGCATGGGCGGGTTGTTCTCGTTCTTCTCGACTTGCTCCGACGTTGCTCAAAGCAAGATCGTGAATCCGGAAGGTCAGACCGACTGGATCGGCTTCACTGACGTTTACTGGATGTCCGCGCTGATCCCGACCGGAGCGCAAGCCAAGGGCACGTTCCGCGCGCTCAGCGATCACATTTTCCGCGCCGATCTCGTCTATGACCAGAAGGTGGTCCAGCCGGGCCAGCGCGCGGCGCAAGTCACCCGCATTTTCGCCGGCGCCAAGGAGCACAATGTGCTCGACGCCTACGAGAAGCAGGGGATCGCCAACTTCGGCCTGGCGATCGACTGGGGTTGGTTCCGCTGGTTCGAAAAGCCGATCTTCTGGCTGCTGACTTCGCTGTTCAAGCTGGTCGGCAACTTCGGCGTCGCCATCATCCTGTTGACCGCGATCGTGCGCGGCATGATGTTCCCGGTCGCCCAGCGCGGCTTCAAGAGCATGGCGTCGATGCGGGCGATCCAGCCCAAGATGAAGGCGATCCAGGAACGCTACAAGGAAGACAAGGCCCGCCAGCAGCAGGAGATCATGGCGCTCTACAAGAGCGAGAAGGTCAACCCGATGGCAGGCTGCCTGCCGATGGTGCTGCAGATCCCAGTGTTCTTCGCGCTCTACAAGACGCTGATGCTGGCGATCGAGATGCGCCACCAGCCGTTCGTCTTCTGGATCAAGGACTTGTCCGCCCCCGATCCGCTGCACATCCTGAACTTGTTCGGCCTGCTGCCATTCACGCCGCCCAGCTTCCTTGCCATCGGCGTGCTGGCCCTGATCCTGGGCGTCACGATGTTCCTGCAGTTCAAGCTGAACCCGCAGCAGATGGACCCGTCGCAGCAGCAGATCATGAACCTGATGCCGTGGTTCATGATGTTCGTGATGGCCTCGTTCGCTTCGGGCCTGCTGGTCTACTGGATCACCTCCAACATCCTGGCGATCGCGCAGCAGCAGTACCTCTATAGTCGCCACCCGCAGTTGAAGGTGCAGGCGGCCAAGGACGTGCAGGACAAGGCGCGCGCCAGCGACCGTGAGAAGAGCAAGGCGTGAACGACACTGACATCATCGAACTGACCGAGCGTGCGCGCAAGCTGTTTGCCGGGCCGGTCGCGTTCCTCAAGAGCGCGCCGGAACTCAAATTCCTGCCCAATCCGGACGTGCCCGAAATCGCGCTTTCCGGTCGATCGAACGTGGGCAAGTCCTCGCTGCTCAACGCCATTGTCGGGCGCAAGGCGATCGCCCGCACCTCGGTTACGCCGGGCCGCACCCAGGAACTGAACTTCTTCGACGTGGGCGAGCCGCTCAAGTTCCGCCTCGTCGACATGCCGGGCTATGGCTTCGCCAAAGCACCGCCCAAAGTGGTCGAGCAGTGGCGGCGACTGGTGCGCGACTACTTGCGCGGCCGGGTTGAATTGAAGCGAACGCTGGTGCTGGTCGATGCCCGTCACGGGGTTAAGCCGGTCGATGTCGAAATGATGAAGATGCTCGACGAGGCGGCGGTCGGTTACCGCGTGGTGCTGACCAAGGCGGACAAAATCAAGGCCAGCGAACTGGAAGCGGTTCACGCGGCGACCTTGGTCGAAGCACGCAAGCATTCCGCCGCGTTCCCGCACGTCCACATCACCAGCTCGGAAAAGGGTCTGGGGATCGAGGAACTGCGCGCGGCGGTGCTGGGCGATTCGGAGATCTGAGAACGCGGGGTGGGGCTGGGTTCTGGGAGGCTTTCCCCGTCCTTTCATCCCACTCACTTCGTCAATGACGAGGTAAGGGTAGATGCGGAACTTGCCGCGAGCCGGTCCGTTATTCGGTTTGCTTGAGATACAACGCACCGTCTCGCAACGAATTCCTGACGCCCCGGGTAGATAGTCGAATGGACTTGCGGGGTTTGTGACGATTGCGTGACGACTGCGGCTCCCCTATGGGCCGCGTTTCCGTGGCGGAGGATAGGAGATCTCGCCGATGCGCCAGATTGCCGTTCTTCCCTATCGCACGTTGAGCAACGCGGTCGATGCACCGATCCAGATCCTGCTCATCACCTCGCGCCAATCGCGCCGTTGGGTCATTCCCAAGGGCGGGTTGATGAAGGGGCTGCCGCCGCACGCCGCCGCTTCCCAGGAGGCGGAGGAAGAGGCCGGCGTGCTGGGTGCGACGTGCCCGGTGCCGCTGGGTTCGTACCGTTATCGCAAGCAGCGCAATTCCGGCGCTTCGGTGTGGGCGGACGTGGACGTCTATCCCTTCGCCGTCACCGACGAGCTGGAGACCTGGGACGAGCAGCACCAGCGCGAGCGCCGCTGGTTTTCGCTCGCCGATGCCGCCAC
This sequence comes from Novosphingobium sp. Rr 2-17, assembly GCF_000272475.1. Classification (GTDB taxonomy): domain Bacteria; phylum Pseudomonadota; class Alphaproteobacteria; order Sphingomonadales; family Sphingomonadaceae; genus Novosphingobium. The sequence goes on along the minus strand of NZ_AKFJ01000007.1, from coordinate 24,101 downwards.
CGCCGTCGATGAGCCCGATCTTCGCGCGCTTATCCGTTCCTTCGGCGCGCGCGAGTTTCGCGCCGCTTCCAGTCCCGCACGGCTGATCGGCGCCATGGCCGACAAGACAGGGGTCAATACGATGTTCGCCTGGTTCCAGAAGCTGCTGCCCGAACAGGGCAATTTCTTCGATCTGTTCGAAAAGCAGGCTGCCACCCTGGTCGCCGGCGCCGATGCGTTGGCGCGCCTGGCCCAAGGTGGCCCCGGGCGTGCCCAGCATATCCGCGAGATCGAGGAGCGCGAGCACGACGCCGACGACATCACCCGCGAAGTGTTGCAGACGGTGCGCCGCAGCTTCCTGACGCCGTTCGATCGCTCCGCGATCACCAGCCTCATCAGCGTGATGGACGATGCCATCGACGAGATGCAGCACACCGCCAACGCCTCGGATTTGTACGAAGTCATCGAGTTCGAGCCGGAGATGCGCGACATGGCTGCGATCATCGTCGATGCCGCGCGGCTGACCGCCGAAATCATGCCGCTGCTGCGCAAGGTCGCCGACAACGGCCACCGCCTGCACGAATTGACCGAGCGGCTCGTCCGCATGGAAGGCCATGCCGACGAGATCCACGCCGCGGGCCTCAAGCGCTTGTTCAAGGCCGATCTGAAAGACCCGATGCACTTCTTCGTGCGTCAGGAGATGTTCAAGCGACTGGAGCGGGTGGTCGATCGCTTCGAGGATCTGGCCAACGAGATCGATGGTCTCGTGATCGACCACGCCTGATCCAGGCCCGATGGACCACACTCTTGCCTTGCCGCTGCTTGTCGGCCTCATTGTGCTGGCGCTCGCGTTCGATTTCCTGAACGGCTTGCACGATGCCGCCAATGCCATCGCCACGGTGGTGGCGACCCGGCTGCTTTCGCCGGTCCTGGCCGTGCTGTTCGCCGCTGCCGGCAACTTCGCGGCCTACTGGATCATGGGGCTGCATGTGGCCGAGACGGTGGGCAAGGGGATCATCCAGGTCGATGCGGTCACGCCCGCGGTGGTGTTCGGCGCACTGGTAGGCGCAATGTTCTGGAACGTGGTGACCTGGCTCAAGGGTATCCCGTCCAGTTCCAGCCACGCCTTGATCGGCGGTCTGCTGGGCGCGGGCATCGCGCACGGCGGCTTCGGCGTGGTGGAAAGCTCGGGCACGACCAAGACGGTGGCGGCGATCTTCGTGTCGCCGATACTGGGATTTATCCTGGCGATGCTGCTGATGCTGATCACGAGCTGGCTGTTTCGCGGCTCCAGCCCGCGCCAGTCCAACGGCATCTTCAAGACGCTGCACTTGTTTTCCAGCGCGGCCTATTCGATCAGCCACGGTGGTAACGACGCGCAGAAGACGATGGGGATCATCGCGGTGCTGCTCTATTCGACCGGGCACTTGTCCGGCGGCTTCCATGTGCCGAACTGGGTGGTTCTCTCGTGCTATACCGCGATCTCGCTGGGCACGCTTTCTGGCGGGTGGAAGATCATCAAGACGATGGGGTCCAAGCTGACCAAGCTCAATCACCACTCGGGCTTTTGCGCCTCTACCGCCGGTTCGATCGTGGTGTTCGGCGCCAGCGCCATGGGTATCCCGGTTTCGACGACGCATGCGATCACTGGCGCGGTGGTCGGCACCGGCGCCGCCCGGCGGGCCAGCGCGGTGCGGTGGTCCGTCGCCAGCCGAGTGATCGTGGCGTGGTTCATCACGATCCCGGCCAGCGCGGCGGTGGGCGCGGCGTTTTACCTGCTGACGCGGCTGTTCTAACCAACGCTACGTCCTCGACAGCCCGCGTCCCAGCCACTAGGCCGTTTGGCTCGCCCAACGGAGATTCCCCCACCCGTGAAGCTGATCATCGGCAACAAGAATTATTCGAGCTGGTCGCTGCGCGCCTGGCTCGCAGCCAAGCAATCGGGCCTGCCCTTCGAAGAGATCACCGTCCCGCTGTATGGCGAGGAATGGGATGCGTTCAAGCGCAGCTCCGACGACCTCGCGCCCAGCCACGGCAAAGTGCCGATCCTGTGGGATGGCGACGCGGTGGTGTGGGACAGTCTGGCGATCATCGAATACCTCGCCGACAAAGTCGGTCGCGACCGCTTCTGGCCCAAGGCCGACGATGCGCGGGCGATGGCGCGCTCGATGGTGGCGGAAATGCACTCCAGCTACCTGCCGCTGCGGCGAGCGTGCCCGATGAACATCCGGGCACGGGTGCAAGGCATCCAACTGGACGGCGAGGTTCGAGCGGACATCGTGCGCATCCTCACCCTGTGGGCAGAGGCGCGGGCGCGCTTCGGCAAGGGCGGACCGTTTCTGTTCGGCGCCTTCGGTGCGGCGGACCTCATCTACGCGCCGATCGTCAGCCGGTTCCTGACTTACGGCATCGGTGTGCCCGGCTTCGCGCAGGCCTACATGGAAGCCGTGTGGGAGCATGAATGGATGCAAGCCTGGATCGCCGCCGCCGCTAGCGAGGAATGGGTTATCCAACAGTTCGAGACTCCGGTAACCTGAGGGCGGCGATCGAGATGATAATGCGCAAGCTTCTGCTGATCCTGGCGGCTTTGTCCGCCCTGGTTTCCACGCCTGTATTCGCCTGGGGGAGCCTGGGGCACCGCACGGTGGGCGCTATCGCGTTCGCGAACGTCCAGCCGGGCACCCGCGCGGCGATCCGTCGCCTCCTGGCCCACCAGGCCGAGATCGACACGCCGCAGTGCAAGATGAGCACGATCGAGGATGCGTCGACCTGGCCCGACTGTATCAAGGGCGAGCGCTGGCGCTGGGCCTACCAGAACTCGTGGCATTACCATGACCAGCCGGTCTGCGGCACGTTCAACCTCAAGGCGAACTGCCGGGATGGCAATTGCGCAACCGCCCAGATCGATCGCGATGCCAAGTTGCTGGCCGACCGCAAGCTGGCGCCGGTCTTGCGGCTGGAGGCGCTGGCCTTTCTCGTCCACTTCGTCGGCGACGTGCATCAGCCTTTGCATATCGGCGAGAACGAAGACCAGGGCGGCAACGCGGTGAAGGCTGACTATGGCATCGCGCCAGGCCGTAACCTGCATTCGATCTGGGACGGCGTGCTGGCCGAACGTGCGATCACCTCGGCGCGTCCGCCACTGGTGCGCGTCTACAGCAAGGCCGAAAAGGCCGCGCTCGCCACGGGCGGGACGGAAGACTGGGCACGCGAGAGCTACGAAATCAGCCGCGACTTCCTCTATCCGCTGGCCTTCGGCGGCAAGCTGCCTTGCGACGTGAAGGAGAACCAGAAGATCGTCTGGAACAACGCTGCAATCGAACAGGCCATACCCGTTATCGACGAACGCATCGAACGCGCCGGGCTGCGGCTGGCGGCTATGCTGGACAAGGCACTGGGCTGAGCAGCGAGCGACTTCGCCAGTTCCTAGTGGTTTAGTCCCAGCAGCGGTGCCCGGTTCGCCGAAGCTTCCTGTGCCCGCGTCACCCCCGCAGTGATTGCATCCGTTGGAGGTAGCGAGCCAGCACGTCGATCTCGAGGTTCACGCTGTCCTGGGGCGTCAGCGCGCCCAACGTCGTCACTTCGGCGGTGTGGGGGATGATGTTGAGGGTGAAGTGGCAGGTGCCGTCGGGCTCGTCCGAAACGTCATTCACGGTTAGCGAGACGCCGTCGACCGTGATCGAGCCTTTCGGCGCGAGGTAAGGTGCGAGGTCTTGGGGCGCGGCGATGACGAAACGGCGCGAATCGCCTTCCGGCGTGATGCTCACCACCGTGCCGACGCCATCCACGTGGCCCGTGACGATGTGGCCGCCCAGTTCATCGCCCAGCTTCAGCGCGGTTTCCAGGTTCAGCCGGCTGCCCTCTTTCCAGCGGCCCGGCACCGTGCGCGCGATGCTTTCGGCGGAGATCTGAACCGCGAACCAGGCGTCGCCCGCCTCGCTGCCCTCCTGTGCGCCGCCACCCCCCGGTGCGCCGCCTTTATCGATCACGGTCAGGCAGACGCCCGAGCACGCGATCGAGGCGCCGATGGCGATGCCGGCAGCATCGTAGGGACAGGCGATGACGGCGCGCAAGTCGCCGGTCTTGCGGGCTTCGCGGATCGTGCCGACGGCAGTGACTATTCCGGTGAACATGGGGTCGCCTCGTAGACTTCCAGCGTGTCGCTGCCAAGCTGTCGGCGCTCGGTCATGTGCCAGTGCCCATGCGCCTGCGCCAGCGCGGTGAGGCCGATGTCCGCCAGCGCAGGACGTCCCCCCAGCAGGATCGGCGCGCGGTAAATCAGCAGGCGATCGACGAGGCCGGCGGCGAGGAAAGCACTGGCCGCGCCCGCGCCGCCTTCTACGAACAGATATTGCACCCCTGCCATGGTAGCGATCTCCTCGGGAGAGGGCAGGGCGTGCCAGCCCTCGGGCGCGGTACCGTGGGTCAGTACCCAGCGCTCCGGGCTGCGGCCTTCCAGACCGGGCAGGCGCACGTCGAGGCGGGGGGAATCCGCGCGCAAGGTGCCGCCGCCGACGAGGATCGCATCCGCCTGGGCGCGCATCGCATGGGTATGCGCGCGCGCTTGCGGGCCGGTGATCCACTGGCTTTCGCCATTCGTCAGGGCGATGCAGCCATCGAGCGACAGCGCCAGCTTGAGCGTGACTTCGGGCCGGCCCAGACGCTTGGCGATGAGGTAGCCCGACAAGCTGCGTTCGCAGGCTGGCGAGGGCAGGTGCTCGGCAGCAATGCCGGCCCGGCGGATGCGGGCCAGGCCTGCGCCGGCGGTGCGCGGGTCAGGGTCGATGCAGTCGGCGACGACGCGGGCGATGCCCGAGGCGGCGATGAGATCGGCGCACGATGGGCCGCGCACTGATTCGTGGGCGCAAGGCTCCAGGGAGACATACAGGGTGGCGCCGTTAGCCGCGTCTCCAGCCGCTTTCAGCGCCATCGCTTCGGCATGGGGGCGGCCTCCCGGCTGGGTCCAGCCGCGAGCCACGACGCGCCCTTGCTTCACCACGATGGCGCCGACGCCGGGGTTGGGTCGGCTGAGAGGACGCGCGCGGGCGGCCAGCGCGGCGCTTGCCGCAAGCCAGCGCGCGTCGTCGCTCACTGGGCGGAGGGCTCCTGATCGGCCTTGAACTTTTCAGCGGCGTTTCGTTTTACCAGGGCTGCGGCCTTGGCGTTCTCGGCCTTCTCACGCGCGGCGTTTTCCACTTCGGCCTCGCGGGCGATCTTGTCGACATCCATGCCCGAGGCGCGACCGACCGCCTTGTACATATCCTGCACGTCCTTCTCGCGGCGAGCGACTTCGGCCTCCCACGCTTCCTTGCGCTTTTGGGTCTCGACGTTCTCGGCGGCGATCTCGGCGTCGGTCCGGTGGGCCTTCAGCACGCTGATGTAGGTCACTTTGGGGGGCGGATGAGGGCCTTTCGCCTCTTGCGTGCTCATCAGGTAGAACACGGCGAAGGTGCAGGCAGCAGACGCCGCAGCGAAGCGCCAGCGGTTGTGACCCGCCTGTTTCCACACTTCTCGGAAGTCCGCGACCATGCCGGTCGGGCTGACGTCTTTCCAATAACCGGAACGCTTGAACAGGGACATGTCGCGTTATCTACGCCTTATCGACACTTAAAGCTACCCGAACGGCACATAGAGCGAACGTCCGTGCGCCTTGAGCCAGCGGTTGGCCTCGTGGATCGAGCCTTCGAAAATGGTCTTCAGGCAATGGTGAAATGCCGGCGAATGGTCGAAGTGAAGCAAGTGCGCGACCTCGTGCGCGACCACCGATCGGCGCACGAAATCAGGCGCCATCACGAGGCGCCAGTTGATCCTGATCGCACCATCGTGGGCGCAAGAACCCCAGCGCCGCCGCGCGCTCGACAACGAAAGCGGCGGGCAAGGCTGCTCCGCGCGCAAACAATATTCGGCCAGATCCGCGCTCAGCAGCTCCCGCCCTTCGGCTTGGAGCCAGCGCTGCAGGCGCGGCGCCAGCGAGGTCGGTTGGCCGCCAAGGATCAGGCATCCTTCAGAAATCAAAGGTTTACGGGCCGCTTCCGGATCATGCGTGACGATGAGCGGTTCGCCCCGGAACGTCAGCGTGCTGCCGTTACCCATCGGCCCGGCGGCGGGCAGGGTGGAAAGCTGGCGTGCCAGCCAATCGCGGCGTCCTTCGGCAAAGGCCAGCGCCTCTGCGCTGCGGGTCCAGTGCGGGATCGAGATCCGCACCTCGCGACCGTCCGGCGATAGCCGCATGGTCATGCGCCGCGCTCGTTCGAGGCGACGGATGACCACGGGAAGGCGCTGCCCGGCGACTTCCACCTCTGGCTCCTGCCGGGGATCGCGTCGCAGCCAGTCGAGCACGGCGGCTTTATGCCTTCGTTTCGGTGGGGGCGACGTCCCACGGGTCGGAATCGTCGTCGTCCCAATCGGCGTCATTATCCTCGTCCTCACCGTAGGGCCAGACGATATGGTTTTCGAGCGGCCCGGCGATGGTTTCGGAGATGACTTTTCCTGCGACCGAGATGCCCGCCTCGTGCACGGTCTCGCGGCTGCCGCTGACCAAGTAGTGCCAATCGGGCAGGGGATCGCCATCCGCGCGCAGGCGATAGGCGCAGCTTGGGGGTAACCAATTGAGAGCGCCGGCTTTCTCGGGCGTCAACCGGATGCAGTCGGGCACGAAGCTGCGGCGGTTGGCATAGTCGCTGCACTGCGCGGTCTTAAGGTTCAGCAGCTTGCAGGCGACGTTGGTGTGATAGATGTCGCCGGTATCCTCGTCCTCCACCTTGTGCAGGCAGCACTGGCCGCAGCCATCGCACAGCGCTTCCCATTCGGTGCGACTGAGCTGGTCGAGAGGGCGCTCCCAGAAGGGCTTTTCGCGCGGAGGGGGCGGCGGGCTCACTTCACCCATTTCGCAAGTTCGGCGGCAATCGCTTCGCGCGGATCAGCGCCTTGCTCGACCGGCAGTAGCATCGCGATCGGCTTGCCGTCCGGGTCCATCAGGAACGCAGTGCGCGAATGGTCCATCAGGTAGCCACCACCGGGCAGGGCCTCGCCTTTCTTGTAGTAAACGGCGAACGCCTTGGCAGCCTTGGCAACCTGGTCAGGCGTACCGGTAAGGCCCAGCAAGCGCGGGCTGAACGCGGCGGTCCACTGGCCGACGACCTGCGGCGTGTCGCGCACCGGATCGATCGTGATGAAGATCGGCTGCACTTTGGCGGCCAGGTCAGGGTGGGCTTTCGCGAAGCCGGCGAACCCGGCCATCAAGGCCTGCATATCAAGCGGGCAAGCGTCCGGGCAGTAGGTATAGCCGAAGTAGACCAGGCGCCAGCGGCCCTTGAACTGGTCCCAGGTTACGGTTTTTCCGGCCTTATCCATCAACGTGAACGGCCCGCCGATGCTGGCGCCTTCCAGCGGCGGGCGCTCGCCCGGCTGCGCGTTGCAGGCAGCCAGGCCAAGCCCCAGCGCGAGGGCAGTGAAGGCGGCGAGCGTGCGGAAGGGGGCAGGGCGAAGGTAGGTCATGGCGCGGCGGTTCATGCTCTGCTAGACCGCTGGGCGCAAGGCGCATTGCGGCGGAAACGCGCCTCGGGTCGACACATGCAGAAGGAAGTTCACGTGTTCAACAAGGCGCTCCGCAAAGCCATCCTCCCCATTCTTGCGCTTGGTCTAACAGTGTCGGGCCCCGCCCACGCCGATTTCTCGGACGGGTACAAGTTCCTTGACGCGGTCAAGAAAAAGGACGGCGAGAAGGTGGAGAAAGCGCTGGACGGCGGCAGTTCTCAGATCATCAATACCAAGGACAATAGCACGGGCGAAACCGCGCTCCAGATCGTCACTGCGCGGCGGGATACGACGTGGCTGGGCTACCTCATCGCCAAGGGCGCGAAATTGGACGTGGCTGACGATCGCGGTCGAACCGCGCTGGAGATCGCCGTAAACCTGGGATGGCGCGAAGGAGCCGAACTGCTCTTGAACCAGGGTGCTTCGCCCGATCCGGTCAACAATGCCGGTGAAACACCGCTGATCTTTGCGGTTCATCGCAAGGACACGACGCTGATAAAAATGCTGCTGCAATCCGGCGCCAACCCCGATCGCGCTGACAATTCCGGTCGTAGCGCCCGCGATTACGCCTCGATCGAAGGTGGCGGACCCTCGCTGGTTTCGGTCATCGATGGTTACGTCAAAAAGAACCCGGTGAAGGCCAAGCCCAAGTCCGTTTATGGACCAACTCTATGACAAGTATGGTGACGAGCGCGGTCGATTCGTCAGCTGAAACGCTCGACGACCTGCGTATTCGTTTGGCCGCAGCCATCGCCGATGCCGCCGCCTTTGATGGCTGGAGCGCGCAGGCCGTGGCCCAGGCAGCGAAAGACACCGGCATCGATCCGGAACTGGCTGCCTATGCGTTCAGGGACGGCCCGATGGCCATGATCGCCGCCTGGATCAGCCATGTCGATGTCCAGATGGCAAAGGCACTGCCTGCCACCACGCTGGCCACGTTGCCGATCCGCCAGCGGATCAGCCGCTTGATCTTGGCGCGGCTCGATGTGGTTGCTGGCCGGGAAGAGGCGCTTTCGCGGGCGCTGTCGATTATGGCCATGCCGCAGAACCTGGCTGCCACGGCGCGCCTCGGTTGGCGCAGTGCCGATGCGATGTGGCGGCTCGCGGGCGACAAAGCGACCGACTACAACCATTACACCAAGCGCGCGATCTTGAGCGGTATTTACGCGGCTACGCTTCACGTGTTCGCCAAGGATACCAGTGAGGGCAAGGCGGATACCCACGCCTTCCTCGATCGGCGGATCGATGGGATCATGCGCTTTGAAAAGGCCAAGGCGCAGCTTCTTCGGCCCGATGCGGAACGTTTTAGCATGACACGCTTGTTGGGTCGGCTGCGCTATCCCGCCCGGTAAGGTCTAGCTGGAACGACGCTTTGCTGGTGAACAGTGAAACCGCGAGGCGGCTATTGCGAATAAGTTGCAATTGCCGCCGTGATCTGGCAGCGCGCTTCCCATGAAACTTGATCTGCTTCCCATCGGACGGATCGCTCGGATCGTCACCGTGGACTGGGACGCGCTCGTTCCGGAAGAGGCTCGACGCTTGCGGGCGCTGGGGCTTGAAGAAGGCGCCAAGATCACCGTCGCCCATCGCGGAATATTGATCTGGCGCGATCCGATCGCGATCACCGTTGGCCGCATGACGGTTGCGGTGCGCCGCGCTCACGCCGCCGCGATGGAAGTCGAAGCTTTGGAGACGACGGCACTATGAGCCGGCAACGAAAGGTCGCGCTGGTCGGCAATCCCAATGCTGGCAAGAGCGCGCTGTTCAACGCCCTGACCGGCGCGCGCCAGAAGATCGCCAATTACGCAGGCGTCACCGTTGAGCGTAAGTCCGGGCGGTTCGTGCTGCCCACCGGCGAGCCGATCGAGATGACCGATCTTCCCGGCGCTTGCGGGCTCGATCCCACCAGCCCGGACGAGGAAGTGACCGCCAAGGTCATTGCCGGCGACTTCCCGGGCGAGCCCGCGCCGGACGTGCTGGTGATCGTCCTTGATGCGTCGAACCTGGAACAGCACCTCGTTTTTGCGCAGGAACTGCTGGCGCTAGGCAAGCCGACCGTCATTGCGCTCAACATGGTCGATCTGGCCGAGCGTGACGGACTAGTGCTGGATGCCGACGTTCTGGCCGAGGAACTGGGCGTTCCCGTCATCCCCACCGTTGCCGTGCGCCGCCGGGGTCTCTCCGAACTGGCCGAGGCGATCGCGTCTGCGCAGGCGCGCCATCCCGGACCTGGACTGACCGACTTGGGTGCTACGGAACGCCGCGTTGCCGCGCATGCCATGGCCGATGCGGCGATCCTTTCCGAATCGAAGCGCCACCGTCTCCACGCCAAGTTGGACCGCGTGCTGCTGCATCCCTGGCTCGGCTTCCTCATCATGGTGGCGATCCTGTTCGTGGTATTCCAGGCCGTGTTCGCCTGGGCGACGCCGTTCGCCGATGGGCTCGACGCTGCCGTTGGCGCGCTGCACGATGCGGTAAAGGCGGCGTTGCCCGATGGGCTGTTCCGCGATTTGCTGACCGATGGCGTCATCGCCGGTGTGGGAGCGGTGGTGGTGTTTCTCCCGCAGATCCTCATCCTGTTCGCCTTCATCCTTGCGCTCGAAGCATCGGGCTATATGGCGCGCGCGGCGTTCGTGATGGACCGGCTGATGGCTTTCGTCGGCCTTTCGGGGCGCAGCTTCATTCCGCTGCTGTCCAGCTTTGCCTGCGCCATTCCGGGCATCATGGCGACCCGTTCGATCACTGATCCCAAGGACCGGCTGACGACGATCCTGATCGCCCCGATGATGACGTGCTCGGCGCGAATGCCGGTTTATACCGTCATTATCGGCGCCTTCATCCCGAACATTACCGTCGGCTGGGGCATTGGGCTGCAGGGCCTGGTATTGTTCGCGCTATTCATTGCCGGAATTGTCGGTGCGATCGTAGTCGCGCTGATCCTGCGGCTGACGATCACCAAAGGCGCCGCTTCGGGCTTTATTATGGAACTGCCCAAGTACCAGATGCCCCGGCTGAAGGACATGGCGATCGGCCTGTGGCAGCGCGCCTGGATTTTCCTGCGCCGGGCTGGCACGATCATCTTCACGGTCACCGTGGTGCTGTGGGTGTTGCTCAACTTCCCCAAGGCCGCGCCGGGCGAAAGCCAGGTCAACGCCTCGATCGCGGGCAAGCTCGCCAATGGCCTAGCGGTGGTCGTGGAACCGATCGGCTTCAATCGGAACATGGCGCTGGCACTGATTCCGGCGATGGCCGCGCGCGAAGTCGCGGTGTCAGCGCTCGCGACGACTTATGCCGTGGATGCGGGCGACAACGAGGATCAGCAGGCCACCGAACTCGGCGACCAGTTGAAGCACCGCTGGACCCTGCCGATGGCGCTGGCGTTCCTCGCCTGGTTCGTCTTCGCGCCGCAATGCATGTCGACCATCGCGGTCACCCGGCGTGAGACCAACGGCTGGAAGTGGCCGGCCTTCATGCTCGCCTACTTGTTCGGCATCGCTTATGTGGCTGCAGGAGCCACGTTCTGGCTCGCCACTGCAGCAGGGCTGTAGCTACATACAATCCGGCAAAAGCCGTGGGTCAGACTCGATTCCGGTCCCGTGGTTGCGCTACCCCGTGCGCCAAATTCCAATAGAAAGCGATTCTGATGGCAGGCAGCGTCAACAAGGTGATTCTCATCGGCAACCTGGGGGCCGATCCGGAAGTGAAATCGTTCCAGAACGGCGGTCGGATCGCCAACATCCGTATCGCCACGTCCGAAAACTGGAAAGACCGCGCCACTGGCGAGCGCAAGGAGCGCACCGAGTGGCACACCGTCGTCATCAATGGCGATGGCCTGGTCGGCGTGGCCGAGCGGTTCCTGCGTAAGGGCAGCAAGGTCTACATCGAAGGGCAGTTGCGGACCCGCAAGTGGCAGGACCAGTCGGGCAACGACCGCTATTCGACCGAAGTGTCGGTAGGTGGCATCGGCGGCGTCCTGACCATGCTCGACGGTGCGCCGGGCGGCGGCGGCGGCGGTGGCGGTTCGGGCGGTGCTCGCTCGGGTGGCGGCCAGCGTTCGGGCGGCGACGAATGGGGCGGTGCCTCGGGCGGAAGCTCGAGCGGTGGTGGCGATTGGGGCCGGACGGGCGGCTCGTCGACTGGCGGTTCTTCCAGCGGTGGCGGCTTCGGCGACGACCTGGACGACGACATCCCGTTTTGATCTTAACCGGCCAACGGTCCGGGGGGCAAAACCTCCGGACCGCGGTTATTCCTCGTCCATCGTCCATTCCGCGAGATTGGCTTCCTGACCGATCAGGGCGAGGCCGTGGGCGATCGACGTCAACTCGCCGCCGCTGCGAATGCGATCTTCGCCAAAGCGCGCCGTGAACAGTGCGCGCACGGCGGGGATCAGGGACGAGCCGCCGGTCAGGAACACGTGGTCGATGGCATTCGCTTCCAGTCCGGCGCGGGTCAGCGCGGTGTCCACGGTCTCGGCGATGCGGGCAAGATCGGGGGCGATCCAGTCCTCGAACTGCCCCCGGCTGACTTCCGCCTCGATCGACATATCCTCACTTTCAAAGCGGAACATCGCCGCTTCGGTGCCTGACAGCGTCCGTTTCAGGCTGCTGACTGCATCGTAGAGGGGATAGCCGAGTTCGTGTTCGACCACCGCTATCATCCGTCCTATCGCGGCCTTGTCAGTCGCGCTGCGCTGCAGCCGCGCCAGTTCCTCCAGCGTGCGCCGATTGCGCATGAGGGCAAGACGCGACCAGTCGCCGAAATCGGTGAAATGGCCGTCGGGAATCTCCAGCACTTTGTCGAACGAGCGATACGTGCCGCCCTTGCCGAGTTGCGGCAGCACCAGCTTATCCATGATCCTGAAATCGAAGCGGTCCCCGGCTATGCCCACGCCCGCCGAGCCCAGCGGCACGCACCGCTGTGTGGCGCCCGGGGCTTCCACCCGCACAACCGAAAAGTCGCTGGTGCCACCGCCGAAGTCGGCCACCAGTAACGTCGCTGGATCGGTCAGGCGCGAGGCGAAGCTGTAGGCGGCGCCGATCGGCTCGTAGACGTAATGTACCTCGCGTTCGAGCATGGCGAACATTGCGTCGTAGCGCTGGCGGGCCAGCGCAGGGTCGGGGCGCGCGCCAACATAGCGCACCGGCCTTCCCACGACCACGCGTTCGGGCAAATCGGCCAGTGCATCGCCAGCATGCTCGACCAGGTGGCGCAGGAAAACCTGGCCCAAGTCCTCGAACCGCATCCGCTTCTCGAACAGCGGTGCAGCGTCGAACAGCGGATTGGCCGCAACCGACTTGAACGACTGGATGAAGCGCGAGCCTTGCGGAAAGTCGAGAAACTCGGCGATTGCCCAAGGGCCGGCCTCGTGCGCGAGGGCGCCGCGTGGCGCCTCATCCTGCCAGAAGCACAAGGCGGAGCGGAACACGGAGTCCACCCCATTGGGGGCAGCGAATTCGACCATCGAGGCGGCTTGATCGGCCCCGGAGAGCGCAACGACCGAATTGGTGGTGCCGAAGTCTATACCGGCGCTGCCGTTGGGCATGGGAAGTGTCCTTGGAGTGCGGGGCGGCGCCTATGACAGTCATGCCGCAATAGGGCAAGCGACGGCGAGTTCGCCTAGTCTTTACCCAGCTTCAGGGATTTGAGCGCGGCGAAGGGACCGTGTTCATCGGGCGCGCCGATCCCGGCAGCGATCCGCGCCGCGTCGGCATCCGGTCCGGTAAGGAACGGATCGATCGCCAGCGCCAGGCTCTGCGCCACGGCCTCACCTAAGTCGATGTGGGCACCGGCGTACTCGATTTCGTCGCAAGCGTCGGCATCCAGCTCGATCTCTTCGTCGGGCGCGTGAACCATTGCCCTTTCCGGGATGAAGCGGAAGAACAGCGGTTCGTCGATACTGACGGGCAGGTCTTCGGCTGACACGGCGCAAGATTGAACGATTTCCGCTTTCAGAGTGCCGTGCGCTTCCACCTGCGCTGCCCCCGCGCGTTGCTGTAGTGTAAGTTCGATATCGGCGACCAGCTTGTCGATCCGAACAATGCCGAACCGGGTGGCGAGGGCAGCACGCTCAGCCTTTGTCGGTTCCAACACAGCTCGTTTACGATCTGCCTGGCGTACATCGAACGGGCGCGAGAACTCGGGCGGGGCGAGGGGCGGTATCGATGGGGGGGTCATAAACGCTCTATCTTTCCCGCGAGTAGTGCCTCGGCACTCGATAAGCCGATCTGCCGGTGAAGGTCACGTACAGCGGCTGCAAGGCGCGCGCTGTCGGCTCCGTCGATCAAAGTCACGTTGCGTTCCAGCATGGCCACGAGCGGGCCATCGTCTTCGATTGCCAGCGCTTCCTTCAACGCCGCGATGCGACCACCAAGAACGCCCATCAGCTTGCCAATGTGCTTGCCCACGACCAAATCGCCGATGCCCGATTGCCGCAATTGCGCATCCATATCTTCGACAAACAGTTCCGTCAGGCGCGCAGAAGGTTCGATCAGACCGGCATCACCCTCCATCCGCAGCATGACCAGGGCCATGACCAACGTCACTGCGTCGAACCGTCCGGGCACGGTGTCAGCCACGCCGAGCTGCGCGTACCAGTCTTTTTCGCGAGCGATCTGCACCATCCGGTGCCACAGCGGACGAACCGCCTCGCGCGGGTCAGGCCGCTTGCCAGCCAGGCGGGAGAGCAGGGACAAAGGAACAGACACCTCTCGTTCAGGAGTAATTCAAGCCATCGACGCAATCCGGGTGCCGAAGCAATTCAGGCCAGTTGCCACCAACGCCCATTGCGCGGGCGGCTGCTGCGCCGTAAGGCCCGAGTGCGATATATGGAGCAGGGCGCTGCTGGCAATGGCCGGTACGCTTTGCTTCTAGATTCTGGAGTATGAAAATGCGCAAGGTTGGTCTCAAGGTCGCGGCGGCGGGCACTGCCCTCGCGATGGCGGCGCTGCTGGGCGGCTGCACGTCAATCCGGGACCATCGCGGCTACCTGGTGGACGTGACTCTGATTGATTCGGTCCAGCCCGGCATTGATAACCGCACCTCGGTGGAAAAGACGCTGGGCCGTCCCACCTTCGAAAGCCAGTTCGGCCAGAAGGACTGGTACTACCTCTCGCAAGTCATCAAAACGCCGCCGCTGCGCAGTGCCCGCACCGAAAGCCAGACCCTGCTGCGTGTTCGTTTCGATCCCGCAGGTAACGTCGTGGGCATCGACAAGCGTGGAATGGAGCAAGTCGCGCGAATCAACGCCGACGGGCACGAAACCCCGACGCTCGGTCGCCATCGCAGCCTGCTGGAAGATCTGTTCGGCAATATCGGCTCGGTTGGTGCTGCCGGCATGAGCACTGGCGGAGGCCAAGGCAGCAATACCGCGGGCAGCGGCCCTGGCCCGAACGGAAGCTGATCGGCTTTAGGGATGCAGTGAGGTTTGAGCGGGATGACCGCTTGAACCTCGCCCGCCGCATCATATATCGCGTGCCATGAACGACAGCGGGGCAAGCCACGGCCTTATCCAGTGGCACGGTACTACCATCATCGGTGTGAAGAAGAACGGCCGTACCGTCATCGCCGGTGACGGCCAGGTTTCCATGGGCAACACCGTCATGAAGCCCAACGCGCGTAAAGTGCGCCGGATCGGGGAGGGCGGGGCCGTCATCGCCGGGTTCGCCGGCGCTACTGCCGACGCTTTCACCTTGTTCGAGCGGCTTGAGCGCAAGCTGGAGCAGCATCGCGGCCAGTTGATGCGCGCCGCGGTCGAACTCGCCAAAGACTGGCGTACCGACAAGTTCCTGCGCAACCTAGAAGCGTTGATGATCGTGGCGGACAAGGACACGCTGCTGGTGCTGACGGGCAACGGCGACGTGCTGGAGCCGGAAGGCGGCGAACACAGCCAGATCACCGCGATCGGCTCTGGCGGCAACTACGCGCTTGCCGCTGCTCGCGCGATTGACGGCTATGAAACCGATGCCGAGGAAATCGCGCGCAAGGCGATGAAAGTCGCCGCCGACATCTGCGTTTTCACAAACGACCGCGTGACGGTCGAGACCGTCTGAGCGGACCATCATGAACGACAATCTTACACCCAAGGCGATCGTCGCCGCGCTCGACGCGCACATCATCGGCCAGACCGACGCCAAGAAGGCCGTTGCCGTAGCCTTGCGCAACCGCTGGCGGCGCCAGCACTTGCCGCTCGATCTGCGCGACGAGGTCACTCCCAAGAACATCCTGATGATCGGCCCCACCGGCTGCGGCAAGACCGAGATCAGCCGCCGCCTGGCGAAGCTGGCAGACGCGCCATTCGTCAAAGTGGAAGCGACCAAGTTTACAGAAGTCGGTTACGTCGGCCGCGATGTCGAGCAGATCGCCCGTGATCTGGTAGAAGAAGCGATCCGGCTGGAGAAGGAACGCCGCCGCGAATCGGTGCGCGATGCCGCCAGCAAGGCCGCGATGGACCGCCTGCTCAACGCCCTGGTGGGCGATGGTGCCTCGGAAGCGACACGCGCCGCGTTTCATCAGCGCATCACCCAAAACGCGATGAACGATACCGAGGTGGAGTTGGAGGTCGAAGACGCACCGGCGTCTCCGATGGAGATTCCCGGCATGGGCGGCTCGGTCGGCATGATAAACTTGTCCGACATCATGGGGAAGATGGGTGGCCCCCGGATGAAGCGGCGCAAGATGAAAGTGCCAGAGGCCTGGGACAAGCTGGTCGACGAGGAGTCGGAGAAGCGGCTGGACCAGGACGATGTCGCTCGCACCGCGCTCGCGAATGCAGAGGCCAATGGCATCGTCTTCCTTGACGAGATCGACAAGATCGCGGTGTCCGATGTGCGTGGCGGCTCTGTTTCGCGTGAGGGCGTGCAGCGCGATTTGCTGCCGCTGATCGAGGGGACGACCGTCGCCACCAAGTACGGGCCGATGAAGACGGACCACGTGCTGTTCATCGCCAGCGGCGCCTTCCATGTCGCCAAGCCCAGCGACATGCTGCCCGAACTGCAAGGCCGCCTACCGATCCGCGTCGAACTCAAGGCGCTGACCGAGGATGATTTTGTGCGCATCCTGTCGGAAACGCGCGCCAACCTGGTCGCCCAATACAAGGCTTTGCTGGGCACCGAGCAAGTGACCGTCGAGATTACCGAGGGCGCGGTGCGCGAAGTCGCCAAGATCGCGGCCATCGTCAACGAAAGCATCGAGAACATCGGCGCTCGCCGCTTGCAGACGGTGATGGAAAAGCTGCTGGAAGAACTCAGCTTCGAAGCCGAGGATCGCCGGGGCGAAACCGTCACGATCGATGAGGCTTACGTCCGCGCTAAGCTGGAAGGTCTCGCCGGCAATGCGGACCTATCGAAGTACATTCTCTGACCGTGCTGCACCCGGCGGCGCAAATGTTCCTTGAATGTTCCGCCTGACGCACTAGGCTTCATCACGGAACGGAGGGATTCGCGATGAAGCTTGAGGGTGGATGCCACTGCGGCGCAGTGCGCTATGTGGTTACGGGTGAGCCAGCGCATGTTGCTTTTTGCCATTGCACCGATTGTCGTAAGTCCGCGGGTGCGCCGGTGATGGCCTGGGCAGCCTTTGCTGCGGCCGACTTCGCGCTCACGACGGGGGCACCATCCGTTTATAGTTCCAACGGGGATGCTATCCGCCATTTCTGCCCGACGTGCGGATCGGGCCTTTACTACACCAACGCAGCAGTGCTGCCCGGCCTCGTCGATATCCAGATCGCCACTCTCGACAATCCCGACGCGCTAACCCCGCAGGCGCATATCCAGACAGCCGAGCGGATCGGCTGGATGACCGACGCCGAAAGCTTGCCTCAATTCGAGCGTTATCCGGGGTGAGGGAGGTTGAGGCGAAGGGCCGGCATGCACCCAGTCTGGATCGCGAGGGCGCCTTCCTTCATTCTGGTCTTGCAGATCCGATTCTAACGGAACTTGAGGCAATCATTTCGAGGTATCCTGACGGGAAAGCGGGTTTTCGTATTTCGGGTGACCCAAGCTTAGCTGAAATTCTCAGCGCGCCTTACCCGATCGGAGCAATGGTTGCTGCGGTGCTTGGAGAAGAGGCTCGGCCAGTGCGGGCAGTCTTATTTGATAAGAACGATGCTGCGGACTGGTCGCTTGGTTGGCATCAGGACCGAACGATCGCGGTTCGATCGCGGGCCGAATTGTCAGGGTTTGGACCATGGTCGTTGAAACAAGGCATCCAGCATGTCGAGCCACCCTTCGCGGTGATCGACGCCATGTTGACAGTGCGAATCCACCTTGATCCGGTTGACGAGAAGAATGCTCCGCTGCTTATTTCGTTGGGATCGCACCATCTTGGCCGCATTCCGGCGTCTGACGTGGATGAAGTCGTCGAGGGACTGCCGTTGTACGCATGTCTTGCCAAAGCGGGTGACGTTTGGTTCTACCGAACGCCCATAATCCACGCATCCCGCGCAGCACGGCCCGGTCGTAGACGCCGCGTGCTTCAAGTCGATTACGCGGCTATGGACTTGCCAGCGCCGCTCGAATGGTTAGGCATCGGCTCATAAAAATACGAGGAGGATGCCCATGTACCAGACCCCCGAGGACCGCCCGATCTATCGCTTGCTGACCGGCAAAGACGACCGCGCTTTTTGTGAGCGGGTGTCCGAGGCGCTTGCGCAGGGTTGGCGGCTTTATGGATCACCTACCCTGGCGTGGGACACGGCTGAGAACAGCATGAAAGCCGCACAAGCCGTGGTCTGGCATGAAGCGGACGTGCTGAAAGACTGAGATCGAGCGGACCTATTCCGCCGCCTCGCTCATCGCTTCGGCCTCGGCGGCCTGGCGGGTCCACATCTCGGCATAGAGGCCGTCGCGGCGCAGCAACTCGGCGTGACTGCCGCTTTCCGCCAGACGGCCTTCGTTCAGCACCAGGATGCGGTCAGCGTCCGCGATCGTCGATAGGCGGTGGGCGATCGATAGGGTGGTGCGGTGTTCCGCCACGCGGTGGAGCGTTGCCAGGATGTCCTGTTCGGTGCGGGTGTCGAGCGCGCTGGTCGCTTCATCCAGCAGCAGGATCGGCGGGTTTTTCACCAACGTGCGGGCAATTGCCACGCGCTGCTTTTCGCCGCCCGACAGCTTCAGGCCGCGCTCGCCAACTTCGGTTTCGAAGCCCTTGGGCAGGCGTTCGATCAACCCCATCAGCGCGGCGCCTTTGGCAGCAGCTTCCACGTCTGCCAGCGTTGCGTCGCTGCGACCGTAGCCGATATTGTAGCCGATGGTGTCGTTGAACAGTACCGAGTCCTGCGGCACGATGCCGATTGCGGCGCGCAGGCTGGTCTGCGTTACTTGCGCGATGTCCTGCCCGTCGATCAGGATGCGACCGGACCACGGATCGTAGAACCGGAACAGCAGCCGAGCGATCGTGGATTTGCCCGCGCCCGAAGGCCCGACGATCGCAAATGCCTCGCCAGCGGGTACTTCGAAGCTGAGGCCGTGCAGGATGGTGCGATCCGGCTCGTAGCCGAACTGCACGTTGTCAAACACCAGGGAAGGCTTGCGGATGACGAGAGCCGGTGCGCCTGGCGCGTCGGGCACTTCCACCGAGGTATCGAGCAGGCGGAACATCTCGGCCATGTCGATCAGGCCCTGGCGGATGGTGCGATAGACCATGCCGAGCATGTCGAGGGGGCGGAACAATTGAACCAGATACGTCTGGACGAACACCAACTGGCCGGCGGTATAGTTGCCTTGCCACCAGCCATAGACGGTCCAGGCCAACGCGCCTGCCATCAGCAGGTTCACCACAACGCCTTGCGCGATGTTGAGCAGGCCGAGCGAGTTCTCGCTTTTTACCGCGGCAATCGCGTAGGCGCGGGTCGCGCTGGCGAAGCGGGCTTCCTCACGCGCTTCGGCAGAGAAGTACTTCACGGTTTCGTAGTTGAGCAGCGAATCGACGGCTCGGGCCAGCGCTTGCCCGTCGAGCTTGTTCATCTCTTCGCGCAGCTTGGAGCGCCACTCGGTGATGGCGCGCGTCACCCAGATGTAGGCGGCCACCGCAATACCGGTCGCGACGACGAGGCCAATGCCGAAGTTGATGTAGAAGATCACCGCCACGACCACCAATTGCAGGATGGTGGGCGCGATGTTGAACAGCATGAAGTAAAGCATCGTGTCGATGCTCTTGGTCCCGCGCTCGATCGTCTTGGTCACTTCGCCGGTGCGGCGGGCAAGGTGGAAGCGCAGGCTCAGCCGGTGAAGCTGGCTGAAGACGCTTTCAGCCAGTGCTCGGGTCGCGTCCTGGCCGACCTTTTCGAAGACGATGTTGCGTATGTTATCGAGCGCTGTTTGGATCAGCCTGCCGGCAGCATAGGCCAGCACGGTTAGCAGCGCGAGCTGCACCATCTTCCGGCCAGTCGTGCCCATCAGGTCGACCGCCCACTTCATCAGGTATGGCAGGACCAACTGCGTGGCGGTGGACAGCAGGATGAATACGCAGGCCCACACGATCCGCCAGCGCAGCGCCGGATTATCGCGCGGCCACAAGTACGGCATGAAGCGGGCAAGCGTGCGCCAGCCATCGTGGCGCGCTTTGGGATCGTGGACGGCGGTGTCGGGAGGCATCGGGGCTATGTAGGGCCGCGTGCGGCAGAAACAATCGAGGAGTGGGATCGGAGGGAGACGATCGCTCTATTAAGAACGGAAGACGCCGGAAGCTGCGGGTCAAGTGTTGTCGAAGATTTACGCGCCTTTTGCCATCCCGGCGCTGCGAAAGGCTGCGTAGAGAGCCTCGTCTTGGGTGAAGCGGGTCGGATCGTATTCCCCCGCATCCCACCGGTTTTCTTTCCAGCCTTGCGAAATACCACGCATGTGCCGGTAGTGAAATTCGCCGGAAATCCGCCGGTTGCGCCGCGCCCCAAACAAGTTGTGGACCGACCAGCACTGCTTCGTCCGGCTCGTTTTTGCTGGGACTACGCACCACTTTGGTGGGCATTGGTCGGTCTCAAGCGTATCGCTTAGCCAGAAGTCGCCGTGCCGGCCTTGTCCGGGCGTGACCCCGTGCGGGGTCGTGGCGCTGATCCAGCGCCCACCAAACTTGACGAACCCGCCCCATGACGTTTCCGCGGCATCGAAGATCGAGCGGCCGCGGTTTGACAGCACTAGTTCGTCGATATCGACGTTGAGCACGCTGCGCGCCCGGCCCAGAAACCGAAAGCGCGCGTGCTGGAGCGAACCGGTCTGGCAAAAGTCGGAGTCCCATGGCGTTTCGCGTCCGTCCACGGCGCCCGCCATGCCGCCTTGCGGTCCGTACGGAAACGGCCAGTCCACGACCTCGCTGACGATGGCGGGGAAGGCTTGGTCCAGGGCTGCGCGCAATTCGTCCGTGGAATAGGCGGTCGAACCGTTGTCGTAGAGCAGCACGGCATCGGCGCCATGCACGGCAACGTAGAAGCGAACCCAGTCGAGTATCCAGGCGATGTCGTTGTTGCGCGACAGGGTGTGCAAGACGCGCCGACCAGCAAACCGTGCCTCGCGGCTGGGCTGTACGGCAATCTCCTGGCCTCCGAACGGATCGCCCAGAACAATACGATCGGCGGCATCGCGTACCCAGTATTCGCTGGACCGATTGCGCTCGATCAGCCGAGCGCGGGGGAATAGCCTACCAAGGTGCGCTGCGAAGTAATCGCTTTGCTCGACTGCGGCGCGCAAGTTCAGCAGCGGCGGCCCCTGGAACACAATATGGCGGCCGACGCGATAGACGTCGTAGAACAACGTGTCCCAATCGAACTGAGCGGCATAGGCTGCGTTGCGTTGCTCGGGAGCACGTGGAGGCTCGCGCAGAAGCGGGCTGCGGACGATCGAAAGCGGCGTCACGACACCCGTCCAAGGCGCGCGACGAGTCGCCGCAGCGCGGGCACTGTCGATGCGAGCGCCAGCAGTTCATCCAGCGCAGGGTGCCGCAGCAGTGCCAGCGCCGCGAACCAGCATCCGGCACCAATGCCCACCGCCAGCAGCAATTCGGACACACCGATGCTGGCAGGGCCAGCCCAGAATACATAAACGAGCGCCAGAGGAGCAATCGCGGCTCCGGTCGATAGCGCGCTGCGCAAGTAGATCGACAACAGCCCGCGCCTATCGAATCCGACCAGCCTGTGCATGAACCCGGCGTACAGGGCCAGCCACAGCAAAGCGTATAGGATGCGCGAAGCGGCGGCACCTTCCACTCCGCCCCACCATGCGCCCAGCGCGAGCAATACCAGCGAAAGCGCCGTATCGACCGCGTTGTAGGCTAGCAACCGGTTCATCCGGCCCAGCAGGATCGGAATATCGCTGACCAACGGCAGGGAAACCAGTCCGATCTCCGCCACGGAGATCATCAGCAGCAGCGGCGCGACGCCCATCCACTTGTCGCCGTACAACAGGCGCACGATCGGTTCGGAGGCGAGGGCGAGGCCCGCCATCCCCGGCCACACCACCGCCGAGTAGCCCGCGCAAACCCGCAGGTAAGGCGGCCCCAGGTCTTCCCCGCGATCGCGAATCCGCGCGAAGGCAGGGAAGAACACGCTGCCGATCGCGCCCGAAATGAGTGTGCGGAACTGGTCTGAAAGGCTGGATGCGCGGCTGTAAAGGCCCACCGACGTCAACGTCACCAGCTTGCCCAATATGAGGTCCGGGGTGCGCGTGCCGAGTGCGCCGGTCAGGTACAACACGCTGGACCGAGTTCCGAAACCGATCACCGTACGCAACCCGTCGAATCGGGGCGGCCAGGGCAGGGATGGGCGCAAAGCCTGCGCAATCAGCCCGCGCGAAAGACCGGCGGCGACGGTCGCCCATGCCAGCGCGAACGCCGAGTAGCCCAGCGCACCCAGCGTGATCGCTACGCCCGCTTGCGCCGCTGCCCCGCCGACGTTGATCAGGAAATGCCGGTCGAAGCGCATCTCGCGCGCCATCAGGGCCATCGGAACCACGGCGAGCGGCAGGAACAGGTAGCTCGACGCGATGATCGTCAGCAGCGGTGTCAGTGCCGGTAGATGGTACAGCCGCGCCAATGGCCACGCGAGCGCAGCGATTACGGCAGCGACCAGCAGTGAAAACAGCAGGGCCACCGAACTGCACCGGCGCACTTCGTCGGCGTTGATTTCCCGCAGGCCTGAGATGTAGCGCGAAAGGCCGAAATCCTGGAGGATTGCCACCAGCAGCGCGGCTGCCAGGGCGATCGAAAACAGCCCGACTTCGCCCGGAGAAAGGAACAAGCGCGAGATCACTACCGAGCTTGCGAACTGGATCGCGAACGAAAGGTATTGGCCGGCCATCGCCCAGACGGCGGCCCCGCGAACGCTCATAGGCGCGCGTGAAGCCTCGCTCACAGGCCTATTGCCAGTGTGGCGGCGAGCCGTGCGGCGCGCGTAGGTTCACCGAAACGGACCAGTCTGGCGACCACGCGCCACATGCCCTTGCGGCTGCCACCTTCCTGCAAATACTGCAGCAGCAGGTCGAAGCCTTCGTCGCGAAGCCCGGCGCGCGAGTAAAGCAGGCCCGGCGCGACGCGAGCCCGCACTTCGCGCGATATGCCTTCACGCCCGAACAGCGTGTCCAGTTCGTCCACGGGCGGCAGTCTTTCCAGCGTACTGGTAGGGTCTGCTCTTCCGGCTCGGCGCTCCTGGTAGGCGAGGTAAGAGACCGCTGCGCCTATCTGCTGCTCGGTCGCGTGGCGGCTCGATACCTGGTCGGAATAGTGACGATACTGCAGAAGACGCTCGGGAATGCTGGCAAGCCGGGTGACCGATGCCAGGCGCAGCCACAGGTCGTAATCCTCGCAATGCCGGAAAGCGCCGTGATAGCCTCCGACGGCCTGCACCACGTCCCGGCGAAACATGACGGCTGGATGGCAGAGTAGGGGCCAGCCCTTCTCGACCGCTTCGAGAAATGCCTCGTGCGTCGATGGATGATCCTTGCCGGTGATGTGGTACGGCTTGTCGTAGGCGTCGATATCAGCCGTCCAGCTCCCTACCACGCCATAGTCGGGATTGGCCGACAGGAAGCCAAGCTGCTTGCCGAACCGGTCCGCCCGGCAGATGTCATCTGCGTCCATGCGCGCCACGATAGGGGCATGCGCGGCGTCGATCAGTTCGTTGAGGCTGGAAACGAGGCCGCGGTTTTCCCGCACGATGGGGCGGATACGCCGATCCTCCTGCGCATAGCGGCTGACAATGGCGGCAGTCGCATCGGTAGAGCCATCGTCGAGAATAAGAAATTCGAAATCGGCAAAGTCTTGCGCCAGCACGCTCTCGATCGCGGGCGCCAGGAAGCGCTCGCCATTGTAGACGCTCATTGCAACGCTGATGGCCGGTGACGGCATGGGGACTGAGGGCCTTCCTTAAGCGCGATTGAGCCTTGCACACCGAACGTGCCGGTGCCGCTCTAATCCCCCCTAGGTAAAGAAACCATTTGGGCTGCGGAAGGGCAGGCGCCGGGCTCCTGAACGATAGCCGATAGACGGGATTGTAAGGCCCCCGTGGCCCGATTTCCGCGCCCATCGTCGATAAAGGCCTGGAAACACCCGGAAATCCGCAAAAGGTCATGGTCATGCAACTTTTCTGGAAAAACCTTATTGACCGA
>NZ_AKFJ01000006.1 GCF_000272475.1 Novosphingobium sp. Rr 2-17 | reverse complement strand
GGGGTCGTCCAACCCAACACGCCAACGTCGAGAGCTCAACCCAATTTATGGGTTCGCGCCTAGTTCGCAAGCCGCCCGAGATGCCGGTGTAGCTTCGCTAGCCTTCGCCTTGGCAACTAGGCATAGGTTGGTTCTCCCGGCAACAATCATCGTTGATTGCCCAATCCTCAATTTGCGCGACGCGCCGAATGTATCGGAGTGCATCGACCAACGGTCGTCAGGACACCGCGACGCAGGCATTGGGGTTCGACTGGCACGGGCACGCTTGCTGTCGTGCCGTCGACGAACAGACAGACCTTCTTCCCGGTACAGCCGTTAGAGTTTCTTGCGGTTCATGCTCATGGCCGCGCACTCCAACATGACGCCGAGCCGTCGGCGGCGCTAGCCGGCACAACTTCCCGCATGGCTTCACGGATGTCTCCATGGTCCGGCGGACGGTCGCGCCTGACCATCTTGGGATAAACGCCAACCAGCACGCAGGCCCGGCGCGGCGAAATCTGATAGTCCCGCATCAGATCGAGCCTACGTCTCGCCGCTGGCCCGGCATTTTCAGCCTTTCCCAAGAGATCCTTCAGGATCACAGTGTCCGCATGCCGCGGATCAGCAGCCGCTTCAGCTTGCCGTTCTCGTCCTCCAAACAGGCGCAGGTGCTGGGCGTCGAAGACCTTAATGCCGCCATGCTTCGCCTTCAGCTTGTAGTAACGTCGCCGTGCTCAGACCATTCTTGCGGCAGCCCCCCACCGGTCGGAACGCCAGCCTCTTGTTCCTTGAGCGTCTGGCAGCGATCAATAACGGATTGAGCTGCCGGACGGCAGCAGCGCAATTTTGGCGTCGCGCCGTCTATGGCAATCAGGTTGCATACAAGTCGGCTTTACACGGGCGGCTTTTGAGGCATCCATGCCACCACATCACCCCCGCAAAACCGCGCCCAGCTTGGCGGCGGCGGCGGTCACCTTGGTGCTGATCGCCTTGAGGTCTTCGTCCTTGTAGCTCTTGTCGAGCGGCTGGAGCGTGACTTCCAGCGCCAGCGACTTGTGCCCTTCGGGAACCCCTGCCCCGCGGAAGTCGTCGAACAGCCGCGCGGCGACGATGTTGGCCTTGTCGGCACCGGCCACCACCCGCACCAGATCGGCGGCCGGCAGCGCGGCGGGGACCAGGAAGGCGTAGTCGCGCTTGACCGCCTGCAGCGCCGGGGGGGCGTAGGACGTGCGGGTGAACGTCGATGCACCCTTGCGTGCAGGGATCGCATCGAGGTGGATTTCCGCCAGCACCACCGGGCCATCGACGTCGAACTGCTTCGCCACGCTGGGGTGCAGCATGCCGAAGCGCGCAAGCACGGTCTTGGGGCCAAGCCGCAAGGTGGCGGACTGGCCGGGATGGAACTGCGGCCCCGCCTCTCCCATCACTTGAAGCTTGTCCACCGGCGCACCGGCCTCGGCCAGCAGCGCCAAGACTTCGGCCTTGGCGTCGTAGGCGTCGAACGCAGCCGCCTTGCCGGTTGCCCAGCCGCGCGGGGTCTTTTCGCCCGCCAGGACCACGCCCAGCGTCAGCCGCTCGTCGCTCGCCCCGCCCTCGCCGCGCAGATAGCGACGGCCCAGTTCGAACAAGCGTAGCGACGAGGCGCCGCGATCGAGGTTGCGCTTGGCCGCCATCAACAGGCCCGGCAGCAGCGAGGGACGCATCGCCTTCATGTCTTCGCTGATCGGGTTGGCGAGTATCCACAAGCCGCCGTTGCCTTCGGAGGCAAAGGCGTTGGCCTGCGCTTCGGGCAGGAACGACCAGGTGACCGCCTCGTGCAGCCCGCGCGCCGCAGCGGCGCGGCGCACGCGGCGCTCCAGCGTCTGCGCCGGCGTGGCGGTAGGCTTGGCAACGCCATCGGCGCGCGGCAGCGGCACGCTTTTCACGTTATCCAGCCCGTGGATACGCACAACTTCCTCGACCAGATCGGGGGCGCCATCGATATCCGGGCGCCAGCCGGGCACGGTGACTGCCCAGCTTTCGTCCCAGTTCGCGTCTTCGCCCACGATGGTGAAGCCCAGGCTTTCCAGTACCCGCTTTTGCTCGGCATGCGAGACTTTGACCCCGCCCAGCTTCTCGACCAGCGACGGGGCGAAGTGGACGATCTTGGGGGTGGCAGGCGCAGCACCGGCGCGGACCACCTCGGACGGCTCGCCGCCGCACAGCTCAACGATGAGATCGGTCAGCAGCGTCAGGCCAGTGTCGAGGAAATCGGGGTCGATCCCCCGCTCGAAGCGGCTGCGCGCATCGGAGGTGAGGTTGAGCTTGCGACCGGTGCGGGCGATGCGCTCGGGATCGAAGTAGGCGATTTCGAGCAGCACGTCGGTCGTGCGCTCGCCGCAGCCCGAATGGGCGCCGCCCATGATGCCGGCAATGTCGTGGACGCCGCTATCATCGGCGATCACCGTCATGTCGGCGTCAAGGGTGTAGGTCTTCTCGTTCAGCGCGACGACGGTTTCGCCGTCTGTAGCGCGGCGCGCCACCACTGCGCCGGTCAGCCTGGCGAGGTCATAGGCGTGGGCCGGGCGGCCATAGGCCAGCATCACGTAATTGGTCGCATCGACCAGTGCCGATATCGGGCGCTGCCCGGCAGACTTGAGCCGATCCTGCAGCCACTGCGGGCTCAGTCCATTGCGCACGCCGCGAATGACGCGCCCGTAGAACGCAGGGCAACCTTGCGCATCGTCGGTGCGGACTTCGACCGGGCAAGGGAAGCTGCCAGCCACGGACGGCGCCGCGATCGGCTTGAGCGTGCCCAGGCCAGCCGCCGCCAGATCGCGAGCAATGCCGTAGAGCCCCATGCAGTCCGGCCGGTTGGGCGTGATCGCCACGTCGAACACCGGATCGGCGCCGTGATACTGCGCGAACGCAGTGCCGACCGGCGCGTCTTCCGGCAGTTCGATGATGCCGTCGTGGTCCTCGCCCAGTTCCAGCTCACGCGTGGAGCACATCATGCCGTTGGATTCGACGCCGCGAATGGCCGATTTCTTCAACACCATGCCGTTGGCCGGCACCGTCGCGCCGGGGAGGCCAAGCACACCCACCAAACCGGCGCGCGCATTGGGCGCACCGCACACGACCTGCAGCACCGCCTCGCCGGTATCGACGGTCAGCACTTGCAGCTTGTCGGCATCCGGGTGGCGCGCGGCGGTCAGCACTTTGGCGACACGGAAGCCGGCGAGCTTTTCGGACGGGTCTTCCACGCCTTCGACTTCGAGGCCGATGGCGTTGAGCTTGGCGGCGATCGCCTCGACCGAGGCTTCGGTCTCAAGGTACTGCTTGAGCCAGGATAGCGAGAATTTCATGTCGTCGTCCTTAGGCCGGCGTGCCGACGCCGCCCGAAAGGGTCGGCACGTCGAGGGCGGAAAAACCGTAGTGAGAGAGCCAGCGCACGTCGCCGTCGAAGAAGGCGCGCAGATCGTCCATCCCGTATTTCAGCATGGCGAGGCGATCGACGCCGGTGCCGAAGGCGAAGCCCTGCCACTCGTCGGGATCGAGCCCGGCGGCAGCGATCACATGGCGGTTGACCATGCCGCTGCCCAGCACTTCCATCCAAGCATGGCCCGGCGCATCGCCCGAACCGCCGACAACGCGGCGGCCTCCTTCGAAGGCATAGCCTACGTCCACTTCCACCGAAGGCTCGGTGAACGGGAAATAGCTGGGGCGCAGGCGCAGGACGATGTCGTCACGCTCGAAATAGGCCTTGAGAAAGGTCTCCAGCGTCCACTTGAGGTGGCCGAGGTGAATGCCCTTGTCGATCACCAGGCCTTCGATCTGGTGGAACATCGGCGTGTGGGTGGCGTCGCTGTCCGAGCGGTAGACCCGGCCCGGCGCGATCACGCGAATCGGCGCGCCTTGATCCAGCATCGCGCGGATCTGTACCGGCGATGTGTGCGTGCGCAGCAGCATGTCGCGGCCCTGCCCGTCCTTGTCCGGGAAATAGAACGTATCGTGCATCGCCCGCGCCGGATGGCTTTCGGGCATGTTGAGCGCGGTGAAGTTGTGCCAGTCGTCCTCGATCTCCGGCCCGGTGGCGACCGCGAATCCCAGGTCGGCGAAGACTTCGGCCAGTTCGTCCATCACTTGCGAGATCGGATGCACCGATCCGCGCGGGGTGGCCGGCGCCGGCAGCGAAAGGTCGATCGTCTCGCCCGCCAGCCGAGCTTCGAGCGCCGCGCCTTCCAGCGCCGCCTTACGCGCGGCGATCGCGGCGGTCGCGCCTTCGCGCAGCGCCTGGATCTTGGGACCTTCGCTTTGCCGCTGCTCCGGGCTCATCCCCCCCAGCGTCTTGAGCAGCGCGGTAATCTCCCCCGCCTTGCCCAGCAACCGCACCCGCAACGCTTCAAGCGCGTCGAGCGTATCGGCGCTCTCGATTTCCTGGACGACCTGATTCAGCTCAAGCACGAAGCACCTACCTTACTAAAAACACGTTCGTCATTCCCGCGCAGGCGGGAACCCATCTGATGCGCTATCGCCGAACGATCCGGGAGGATGCCAGCGGTTCGAAGCCGAAATCGACCGCAAGGTCACGCCATTCGGGATTGTCCTGTTCGATCAGCGCGATTTTCCACGCCCTGTTCCACTTCTTGATCCGCTTCTCACGCACGATCGCGTGTTCCATCGTCGCGTGCTGCTCGAACCAGACCAGGCGATGCACGCCGTAGTCGCTTGAGAACCCCTCGATCAACCCTTCGCGGTGCTGGTGAAGCCTTTGGGTCAGGTTCGATGTGACCCCGATGTACAGCGTGCCGTTGCGGTGGGAGGCTAGGAGGTAAGCGCACGGATCGAACGTTTCGCGCATCGCTAGTCCATCAGCTGGGTTCCCGCCTGCGCGGGAATGACGAAGATAGGGGAATACCCTGAAGGTCTATTTGAAGAGTTCACCGCTCCACCTTCTTCGTCATTCCCGCGCAGGCGGGAACCCATCTGATACGCCATCCGCATGACGATCCAGCGGTGTATGAAACCGCCCGCCAGAAACCACGCGAAAAGGGCGCGGACGGCACTTGCCATCCACGCCCTTTCAATCGCGCTTAGAAGCGAGACGCTTGCCGGAGCTTATGCGGCTGCCGGCAGGGCTGCCTTCGCCTGCGCGATGACGGCGCTAAACACGCCGCCTTCGTTCATGGCGAGGTCGGCCATCGTCTTGCGATCGAGTTCGATCCCGGCGAGCTTCACGCCATGGATGAACTGCGAGTAGGTCAGGCCTTCGGCGCGAACCGCGGCGTTGATGCGCTGGATCCAGAGCGCGCGGAACGTGCGCTTCTTGATCTTGCGGTCGCGGTACGCGTACTGGCCGGCCTTTTCGACGGCCTGGCGCGCAATGCGGATGGTGTTCTTACGACGACCCCGGAAGCCCTTGGCGGCGTCCAGAATACGCTTGTGCTTAGCGCGGGTGGTAACACCCCTTTTGATACGGCTCATGTGCTAGCGCTCCTCAGTTCAGCCCGTAGGGCGCCCACTTTTTGATCACCTTCGCGTCGGCGTCCGAAATCACATCGGTGCGACGGTTCTGGCGAATGTACTTGCCATTGTGGTTCATCAGGCGGTGGCGCTTGCCGGCCACGCCGTGCTTCACCTTGCCAGTGGCAGTGAGCCTGAAGCGCTTCTTCACGCCGCTTTTGGTCTTCAACTTGGGCATTTTTGTCTCCTTTTCAGGGACACGTCAGGCCTGCCCTGGCAGCCCTTTTGGCCAGGCGGACCGCAAATTGCGTGTCTGTGAAGGGCGGGCCCATAGAGAGAGATGCATCATAGCGCAAGAGATTCGCGGAACTACACGACCGTCCGGCACGTTGCGGGCGCATGGACATACGCTCTACCGATCCCGTGGGCGATGATGCCACGGCGCTTTCGCCAGCCGGCCCCGCCGCCGGGCGCACTCCGCTCCAGCGCGTCTGGACGCCCGCGTGGCTAGCGCGTCGGCCCCGACCGGTACGGATCGCGCTGCGCACACTGGTGCTGCTGCTGCTGGCGCTGTTCCTGGCGTGGCTGATCCTGTTCATCACCAAGGGCCGCTTCCTTAAGCACCGGTTCGAGCGGATCGCGGGCAGCGTGTTGGAGCGCCAGGTCAAAGTCGGTGGCGATTTCCAGCTCTACTTAGCGCCGTTCAATATCAAGTTCGTGGCAGAAGACATGACGATCTCGAACCCGGACTGGGCGCGCGCCCGTAATTTCTTTTCCGCCAAGCGCATCGACACGCGCATCCGCGTGATCCCGCTGATCTTCGGCAAGCGCGAGATGAAGACACTGCTGCTGGACCAAGGCCAAGTCGCGCTGGAATGGGACAAGCAGCACAAGCGCAACACCTGGACGTTCGGCGATCCCAACAAGAAGGGCGAGCCGATGACCATCCCTAGCATCGAGCGCGGGTTGTTGGCACGCACCCACCTCGATTACCGCGATCCGCGCATGACGCTAGTGACGGCGGTGGATTTCGAGACGCTGAAAGCCACCGACACCCGGTTTGCCAACGACATCCGCTTCACCGGCACCGGGTCGATGCGGGCCAAGCCCTTCCGCTTCAAAGGCCGCCTGCTCAGCCCCAATGCTACGATCGCGGGCGGCAGCAACCGGCTGACCGTGCATGGCTGGGCCGATCGCACGAGCGTGGACATAGCGGGCACCTTGCCTGGTGCGACACAACTCAAGGGCTCGGACCTCAAGCTCAAGGTGCGCGGCTACAACCTGGCCAGTCTGTTCGACTACTTGGGCGTCGCCATTCCCGAGACCCGCTCATACCGTATGGCGTCGGATCTGACCTACGATGGTGAGTGGTGGCGTTTCACCGCTTTGAAAGGCGTGTTCGGCAGCAGCGATCTGGCCGGCTCGTTCCGTGTCGGCCAGCCGGACGAGCGGCTGAAGATCATCGCGGACTTGTCCACCCGCTCGCTTGACCTGATCGATGTCGGCCCTTTCATCGGCTACAACCCGGAAAAGCTGGACGCTCAAGGCGCGAAAGCGGCGGTGGAAAAGGTGAAGGGGGTGCCGCGCATCCTGCCCGATTCGCCGCTGCGGATCGATGCCATCAGCCGCTTCGATGCCGACGTGCGCTACCGTGTGGCGCAAATCCGCAACCACAACTTCCCGGTCAGCGATATCGATGTCACTGTTGGGCTGGATCGGTCGTTGCTGACCTTGAAGCCGCTGACGGCCAACGTGGCGAGCGGTAAGCTGACTGCGGGCATCAGTGTCGATGCACGCGGCAAGGCGGTGGTGACCGCCTATGACATCCGCTTGTCGCCCACGCCGATGGGCAAGTTGCTGGCGCGCTTCGGCGTGGATCAGGCGGGCACCTCGGGCACGCTGTCTGCTCGGATACAGATGAAGGGGACCGGCGATTCGCTGCGACAGAGCCTGGCGACCTCGAACGGACGCATCGCCATCATCATCCCGAACGGCAAGTTCTGGACCCGAAACGTCCAGCTCGCCGAGCTGGACCTGGGCACGTTCGTCCAGAAGATGTTCCAGAACAAGCTGAAGAAGCCGGTCGAGATCAACTGCGGCTTAATCGGCTTTACCGTGCGCGACGGCATTGCCGCTGCCGATCCGATCCTGATCGATACCACCAAGAACGTGATCGTCGGCCGCGGCGGCTTCAGCTTCCGCAACGAAGGCATCGATATGGGCGTGCGCGCCGATGCCAAGACGTTCTCGGTATTTTCGGCGCAATCACCGATTGGTGTAGGCGGTCACTTCGCCGAGCCCAAGATCAATGCGATCAGCGGCGAACTGCTCGCCCGCGTGGGCGCGGGGCTGGGCGCCAGCTTGCTGGCAACGCCGGTAGCCGGGCTGATCGCTTTCGTCGATCCAGGCGATGCCAAATCGACGGCCTGTGGGCCAGTGCTGAGCGGCGCGCGCGCTTCGCAGCAGCGCACCACCAAGGGCGAGAAGCGCAAGGACGTGGGCAACGGCACACCGTCCAAGGGAAAGCTCTGAGCCACCAACATCAAAGACCGCCTGAGTGCAGGCGATCGTTAGAGCGTTTTCGCAGCAGGTGACATCACCTGCTGACTCGGAAAACGCGGCGAAACAGAAGGCTAGAGCAACCGAGCCGATGCAATCGGATCGGAACTTGCTCTAGTGGTCAGCGATAGAAGACGTGGTTGTCTACCCGGGCCAGGCGAGTCAGGCGCCAGTTGGGCGAAACCCGGGTGGCGTGGAAAAACAGGGCGCCGGGGGCCGGGCTCTTCCAACTGCCATCGTCCGCGATCTGGGCAATGGCAACGGCTTCTCGCCAAGCGCTGGAGCCTTCACGCACCGACGGCATCGAACGGCCATGCACGAACGAGAATTGCTCGGGCTGGTAGACCACGCCGCAATAGCTGGCCGGAAAACGTCCCGACTGCACGCGGTTGATGACGACATTGCCGACCGCCAACTGCCCATCCAGCGATTCGCCCCGAGCCTCGAAGTAGATCGCGCTTGCCAGGCAGCGCATCTCGGAACTGAGGTAGGCAGGCGGAGACTTTTGGGTGACCAGTTGCGCGAGCGAGGCGGTTTCCGAGCTCTCCTCGCCTTGGCCGAAGACCGAGGAATTGGGCGCCGAATCGTCGGGAATCGGCTGAACCATCGGATTGGCGACGAAGCGCCGGGCTGGTTCTGCGGACGGACCCGCGAGGGTCGTTTCGGTCGGCAGAATCAGGTTAGGAACCAGATCCGCTGCCGCCGCGCCCGACCCCGGGGCACTTATCAAGGCGGTGACGACCGCCACGGGCAACGCAACAGCGCTGGCCCAGCTTAACTTTCTTAGCATGTACTCTAGTCAAAGGCGGTGAACCGGCCTGACACAGGCGGGAACGCGAAGCCCGTTAAGGGCGTTCATATCGCGTTCGGGCCTGCCGACGATTCCCCGTCTGCGTGCTAGCAGGATGGCTGAGATGCCATTTCTGCCGCGTCCGCGTTCAGCGAGGGGCGCCTTTAGCCCTCGCGGGGCACAAGTCAACCCGCAGCCGCGACCACGCCGATCAGGCGTTCCCCGTCCGCGACGTCGAGTTCGACCACCCACAAATCGGGATCGCGCTGGCCGCGACGGGCGACATATTCATCGAACTCGCGCTCCGCTCCGGCCTCCTGACGTTTGGCGCAATGCCACGTCCGGGTGCCGTCCATGCTGGGCATACGCTCGTAAACGCGGCCTCCACGGCCACCTTGCGTCAACACAACCAGGATCGTGCCCGCGTCAGGTTCGCCCTTGCTCAGCACCATGCCGAACCCACCGGCAGCCTGCACTTGCCGGATCAGCGCGCTCACCTCAAGCTGTGCCGGAAGCCTGGGTTCCACGTCAGTCTCCCGCCGTCTTGGCAGAATATCCCGGCAGGCCCGACAGCGCGATTCGTGAGCGCATGAAGGTGCCGGTGCCACGCCCGATCTCGTCTCCCTCCTCATCCACCAGCCGCGATTCGGCCACCATCACCCGGCGCCGTCCGCTGATCCAGCGACCCTCGGCCACGATCATCCCGCCCCGGACGGGCTTGCTGAAGAACATGTTGAACGAGGTGGTGAGCAGGAACCGGTCGGTAACGAGGGTATTCGCCGCATAAAACGCGGCATCGTCGAGCATCTTGAAATAGATCGTGCCGTGCGCCGCGCCGGCGGCATGGAAGACATCCGGCTCTACGATGAACGTGATCCGCGACGTGCCCTCGCCAACGATGGCAAGGTGCGAACGGAACAAGTGATTTATCGGGGCGGAAGCGTAGAGGCCTTCCAGCGCACGCCAATGCAGCTGGGCCCCCGGCTGGTCATGCGGCATCGCGGTCGATGACGTTGCTGAGCAGGCTGTACAGCGCTTCGGAGCTTGGCGCTGCAAGAAGTGCGGTATGCATCCGCTCGTCCCGCATCATCCGCGAGATCGCGGCCAGCGCATGGAGATGGGTGGCGCCAGCGCCTTCGGGGGAGAGCAAGCCGAACACCAAGTCCACCGGCATGCCATCCGCCGAATCGAATTCGACCGGAGAGGTAAGCCGTATAAACGCTGCCACCGGGCGCGTAAGATCGGGCATGCGCGCGTGCGGAATGGCGATCCGGCGACCGAAGCCGGTGCTGCCCAACCCCTCACGCTCGATCACCCGATCGAGCACGCGCGTGCGATCGAGGTCATAGACCTGGGAAAACAGCTCCGAGAGCTTGTTCAGAATGATGTCCTTGCTATCCGCCGCGACGGTCTGCACCGCCTCGGGTAGCAATACGAAAAGCCCACTCATGTTCGTTTCGGCTTCTACCGTTCTACCGGTTCTACGCTAAGCCCCGGCCTTGCGACCGGGGCTTAGCATTACCACAAAATGCACCGAACTCCCGGCGAACCGGGGGTCCTTGTTACTCCTCACCGATCAGGAATCAGGACGCGATTCGGACACGTCAGTGAGGTTCGACCCAGCCGATCGAACCATCGCCTCGGCGATAGACCATATTATGGCGCCCGGTTCCAGCATTTTTGAACAGCAAAGCCACGGTATTGCGCAAGTCGAGCATCATCACCGCGTCCGAAACGGTAGCCTCCGGAACGTCGACTCGCGTTTCGGCAATAACGACCGGCGCATCGGGTTCGTGCTCGTCTTCCTGCTCTGCGGCACGTTCTTCGAAGATGGTGTAAGCCGCGTCCTCGACCGCCGTGGCATGCGCGCTTTGCTCGTGGCGATCGACAAGGCGGCGCTTGTAGCGGCGCAACTGCTTGTCGATCTTCTCCGCCGCCTGGTCGAGCGCGATGTGGGCATCTTGTGCCGCGCCCGTGCCCTTAAGCACCAGGTTTTGCATCACATGCATAATGATGTCGCAGCGGAAGGCCCCGGCAGGCGCCTTTCCGAAAGTCACGTGCGACGACAGCGCCTTGCTGAAGTATTTCGCGATGATGGCATTAAGCCGTTCGCTCGCGTGGGTCTGCAGGGCCTCGCCAGTATCGACCTGATGGCCGGAAACGCGAATATCCATGGGCGACTTCTCCTTCTGCTGTAATTTCGGGCTCCCCCCCGGTTTTCTTTTTTAGAAATCAAGAACTCCAGAGGGGGTTTTCGAGGGTCGCGACGAATGCGGCATGGGCCGCCAGTTCGTCCGCGCTGGCGGCGTGGGGGCGCGGTTGGCGGAACACCCGCTTGCGCAAGGTGAGCACGGCGCCGGACTGCGTGGAAACAGCAAGGCTCTCGGCAACGAGTTCGAGGCCGATCTGCCGGCCACCGCGCAGTTCGACATAGACTTGCGCCAGCAACTCGGCATCGAGCAACGCGCCATGCTTGGTACGATGGCTGCGGTCGATGCCGTAACGGCTGCACAGCGCATCGAGCGAAAGTTTCGCGCCAGGGTGCCGCACTTTGGCAAGCGCAACGGTGTCGATCATCCGATCACGGCCGACCGGCGGATGGCCGCATTGGCCCAGTTCGAAATTGATGAAGTTGAAATCGAAACCGGCGTTGTGCGCGACCAGCGGGCTGTCGCCGATGAAATCGAGGAACTCGAGCGCGCGGGTCTCGAACAACGGCTTGTCGGCTAGAAAAGCCTCGGACAATCCATGCACGGCTTCGGCCTCGGCAGGCATCGAGCGGCAGGGGTTGAAATAAGCGTGAAAGGTGCGACCGGTAAGGACTCGGTTGACCATCTCGATACAGCCGATTTCCACCAGTCTGTCCCCGTTTTTCGGGTCAAATCCAGTCGTCTCGGTGTCAAAGATGATCTCTCTCATCCCCCTTCATATCTGCCTGCGATCGGTTCGGCGCAAGGCCCTTGGGGCGATTATTTGCCTCCGGCCAGCGTCCGCACGATACCGACCACCTGATCGCGCGTAGCATCCAGCGAAACCCCCGTATCGATCACGAAGTCGGCCCGCGCCCGCTTTTCGGCATCGGGAACCTGCAATGCGAGAATTGCCGCAAACTTGGCTTCGGTCATGCCCGGACGCGCCAGGACGCGAGCGCGCTGGACGTCAGCCGGGGCGGATACGACAGCCACCGCATCAAGCCCCTTATCGCCCACTTTTTCATACAACAGCGGGATATCGAACACGATCAGCGGTGCGCCGGCGTTGGCAGCCATAAAACCCTTGCGCATGGCCGCGACGGCGGGGTGAACGATAGCCTCCAGGCGGGCCAATCGCTCTGTATCGCCGAACACGGCATTGCCCAGCTTGGGGCGATCCACGCCGTGCGGGCCGGTGGTGCCGGGAAACGCGG
The DNA here is from genome assembly GCF_000272475.1 of Novosphingobium sp. Rr 2-17. Lineage (GTDB taxonomy): Bacteria > Pseudomonadota > Alphaproteobacteria > Sphingomonadales > Sphingomonadaceae > Novosphingobium. Next base: position 42,318 of record NZ_AKFJ01000006.1, on the reverse strand, counting down.
CCTCGATCGCCGGGACCAGCCCGCCGTCCGGCCCTTGCAGTTCATGCACGGCAGCGTCGGCGTCGAACACCGGCACTCCCAGGTCGCGCAACATGCCCGCGACGGTCGATTTGCCCATGCCGATCGAACCCGTGAGCCCGAGGATTTTGGGACCAGGCACTTTGGGACTGGGCACTTTGGGACCGGGCGTCATCCCACGATCAACGCGCGCAATGCATCGTCGCGATCGCGGGGAGGGTGTGCGCCGAAGAAATGGGTGAAGGCGACGGCAGCCTGCCCGATCAGCATCGCCAGGCCGTCGACGGTGGGAAAGCCCGCTACCCGGGCCGCTTGCAGGAATCCGGTGTCGAGCGGACTGGTGACGATATCGTAAATCACACTGCCGGGAGGCGCGTGGCTGAAATCGAAGGCGAGCGGCGGCTGGCCCGTCATGCCCAGCGGGCTGGCGTTGACCACCACGTCGAACAACTGGGTGCGATCGTCGAACGCGAAGTCGGTGGGATCGGCAAAGTGGTCAAAGCCGATCGCGTAGTGCTCGCCCACCGGCGCCAGTTCGTCGAGCAAGGCGCGCGCCTTGGCCGGATCGCGTCCCGCCAGGACGATAACGAAGCCCTCCGCCGCCAGCGCCGCCACGATCGCGCGCGCCGCGCCGCCCGTGCCCAGCACGCGCGCCATGCGGACCAAATGCGTATCGGCCAGGCGCTGGGCAAGAGGTTCAAGAAACCCCGGCGCGTCGGTGTTGTAGCCGGTCAGCGTGCCATCGACTTCGCGCACCACCGTGTTGACCGCACCGATCGTGGCCGCGAGCGGATCTAGCCGGTCCAGTAACGGGATCACTGCCTGCTTATGCGGCATGGTGACGTTACAACCGCGCCAATCGGGGTCGCTACGGCGCGCGGCGATGTAATCGGCAAGGCCATCGGCAGTCACCAGCGCGCGATCGTACCGGCCGGGCAGGGCGAGCGCGTCCAGCCAGAACCCGTGGATTGTGGGCGACTTCGATTGCGCGATCGGATCGCCGATGACTTCGGCGTAAGGGACACTCACTGCGGCAAAACTCCCAGCGTTCGCAAAGCCGCCTGCACCAGAAGCAGGGGCATGCCCAGCACGGTAAAATGATCGCCCTCGATCGCTGAGAACAACTGCACCCCGCGCGCCTCGATCCGGAACACGCCGACGCAGCCGGCGACAGCGGGCCATTCAGCGTCGAGATAGGCCTCGATGAAGCTGTCTGATAGTTCGACGACATGCAGCCGCGCCACGGCGCCATCGACCCACAGCACTTCGCCATCGCGCACCAAGGCTGCGGCGCTGTGAAGCTCCATCACGTTGCCGGAAAAGAAGCGCAGATGCTCAGCCGCTTGCTCGCGCGAGTCCGGCTTGTCGAAACGGCGCCCGGCACAACTCACCAGCGAATCGCTGCCCAGGACCAGCTCTCCCGGCGCGGAGACTGCCAGCGCCTTGGCTTTGGCCAATGAGCGCGCGACATCGCCGGGTCCGGCATCGGCCAGCGACGCTTCCAGCGCACGTTCGTCCACAGCGGCGGGCTGGGCGCGGAACGGGATCCCGGCGGCTTCCAACATGGCGCGCCGCGAGGCGCTTTGCGAGGCGAGGACGATCATGATTTCGCCTCGGTCAGATCGGCTTGGGGCCGGTCTGGCCGGTTTCACCAGTGGCCTTGCGCTCGTTATACAAGTTGATAATCGCGGCTGCGGTCTCTTCGATCGAACGGCGGGTCACGTCGATCACCGGCCAGGAATTGTCCGCGAACATCCGCCGCGCGTATTTAAGTTCGCTCTCGACCTTGTCGTTATCCACATAATCGGTGTCGGGCGACTGGCTGAGCGAAAGCAGGCGGTTGCGCCGCACCTGGATCAAGCGCTCCGATGCGGTCGTCAGCCCCACCACCAATGGCCGCTTGAGGCCGAACAAAGCCGGCGGCGGCGGGCTTTCGACGACGATCGGGATGTTCGCCACTTTGTACCCACGATTGGCAAGATAGATCGAGGTCGGCGTCTTGCTGGTGCGCGATACACCCGCCAGCAGAATGTCGGAATCCTCCCAGTCCTCCCAGGCGATGCCGTCATCATGGGCGATGGTGAACTGGATCGCATCGACGCGCGCGAAGTAGGCATCGTCCAGCTTGTGCTGACGGCCGGGGCGTCCCTTGGCTTCTTGCCCCAGCAATGCCTCGAGCGCGTCGGTTACGCCGTCCAGCACCGCAATCGCAGGCAATCCCAGCGTCTGGCAACGCTCTTCCAGCCGGCCGCGGGTCTCCTCGTTGACGAGAGTGAAGAACACCAGGCCCGGATTGGCGGCGATCTCCCCCATGATCCGGTCGAGATGCTGGTGCGAGCGGACCATCGGCCAAAAGTGGCGCAAAACATCGGAATCATCGAACTGGGCGAGCGCCGCCTTGGCGATCATCTCCAGCGTCTCGCCAGTGGAATCCGAAAGCAAATGCAAGTGAAGTTGCGCCATGGAGACTATCGTTGCCTTGTTCGGATCTGCGTTCGGATCTGCTTGTGGATATCTTGCCGCATAAACCACGGGACCGTTCTGGTGACAACTCGTGCCAGGGATTCCGTTCCCGCTACCGGCTATCTTGCGGCGCGTTTATGGACAGCGCCGTGGTTCTATCGACAGCCTGTGGACAAGGCGGACAACCTTTTCTTGACCGCGCCCGGCAGGAGAGTCGCAACCTGCGCGCTGCCTGTTCAAACTGGGACAAATCGGGCAAGGCGCGGCTATTCCCGATATCCACAGGACCAACTACCTCCACCACCCTTATCAAATCCCTCTAAATTTTTTTGATCGGACCAAAAACGCGATGCCTGGCCTCCTTCTCGACACCTTGCGCGGCGCCCAACTGGACCAGCGCCCCCTCTGGCTCATGCGCCAGGCCGGGCGTTATCTGCCGGAATATCGCGCGCTGCGGGCCGAGAAGGGCGGATTCCTCGCGCTGGTCTACGATACTGACGCCGCCGCCGAGATCACGCTGCAGCCGATCGACCGTTTCGGCTTCGACGGCGCGATCCTGTTTTCGGACATCCTGATCGTGCCTTATGCGATGGGGCAGGACTTGCAGTTCCTGGCGGGCGAGGGGCCAAGACTCTCGCCACGCCTAGTAGATCACGCGTTGGAGAGCCTGGTTTCGGTGCCGGAACGACTCTCGCCGATCTACGAAACCGTCCGCAAAGTGCGCTCAAAGCTCACTGTCGATAAAACCATGCTCGGTTTCGCCGGCTCGCCGTGGACGGTCGCGACGTACATGACCGCAGGCGAAGGCAGTCGCGACCAGCACGAGACGCGGGCCATGGCCTATCGCGATCCGACAGCGTTTGGCGCGATCATCGAAGCTATCGTCGGGGTGACGGTCGAATACCTGTGCGGTCAGATCGAAGCGGGCGCCGAAGCGGTCCAGTTATTCGATTCCTGGGCCGGCACCCTCAGCCCCGCGCAGTTCGAACGCTGGGTCATCGCACCTAACGCCGCGATCGTCGCGGCAGTGAAGAAGCGTCATCCCGAAACCCCGATCATCGGTTTTCCCAAGGGGGCAGGCGAAAAGCTCCCCGCCTACGCGCGCGAAACCGGCGTTGACGCTGTCGGCATCGATGAGACGATCGACCCGATCTGGGCCGCGCATTCGCTGCCCCCAGGGATGCCCGTGCAAGGCAACCTTGACCCGCTACTGCTTCTGGCAGGCGGGGTGGAGCAGGACGAGCAAACCAGGCGCGTCCTCGAAGCGTTCGCCGATCGCCCCCACGTCTTCAACCTGGGCCACGGAATCGGCCAGTTCACCCCGATCGCCCATGTCGAACAACTGCTCGCCACCGTGCGCGAATGGCGCCGCTAAGGGAGCTTGTTTAGCGCTCAGGTTGGTGTCGCAACGACCTGCGATATTTCTGTAAACTACTGATAAAAAGATAAATCTGTGTTCGTCATTGCGAGCATAGCGAAGCAATCCAGAGCGGTTTGCGCTACCTGGATTGCTTCGCTGAGCTCGCAATGACGACGAATTTGGGGCACTCTTGCAATGGCGGTAAAGACAGCGCAACCGACCTCGCCCCTCCGATGCGCCCCGCCCACAAAGGGCTGCACAACCGCTGGATGATGCGCTAAAGGGGCGCCATGAACGTCCTCGGTAATCTCTATCCCTGGCTCAAGGCCGGCCATGTCATCTTCGTCATCTTCTGGATGGCGGGGCTGTTCATGATGCCGCGATTCTTCGTGTATCATCAGGAATCCGAACCCGGCTCCAATGAGGCCCGGCAATGGATCGAGCGCGAGGCCAAGTTGCGCGGGATCATCCTGACGCCGTCGTTGATCCTGACCTGGGTTCTGGGCATTTTCACCGCCAGTGCGATCGGCGCCTGGGACCAGGGCTGGCTGCACGCCAAGCTGCTGTTCGTGCTGCTACTGTCCGGCTACCACGGCTGGCTGGTGTCCTACGCCAAGAAGCTGGCGAAAGGCCAACGCCCGCTGAGCGGCAAGACCCTGCGCTTGCTGAACGAAGTGCCTGGGGTGGCCGCCGTCATCATCGTCATCCTCGTCGTCGTGGAGCCCTTCTGACAGGGCACGCAGCATGTATGACTGAAACAAATCCTTTTTCTGGCATGACAATCAACGAGCGCCTCTATTCGGCGGCACGAGAGGAGGCGTTCGACATCGCCATAAAAGCCAATGATCGTGCCACGATGATAAGAATTCTCAATGAGGTTGGGGTCGAAGATGCCGCTTGGTCGGCAGACGGCATTCTCAAAGACTCGTCTCGCTACGGTTACTGACACCAGCCAATCTTGTAGCTCTACCTGAGATCGGATGCTGCTTCTCCAAAAGCGTAGATTCTAATTAGCCCAGCCCCAACCGGCGGATTGATCCGTTGACCGCGCGGCGGTGGTCGCTTATCTGAGATGCGTTCCGGCATCGGGCGCGAGCCCAGGCTCCTCCAGGATCAGCTTTCCCCAAGCCCCTTGATCCCGCCGGCCGACATCACTCACCCATTCAGTCTTCCATTCGGAATTTTACGAAAATGCATCTTAAAGAACTCAAAAAGAAATCGTCGGCCGAGCTGGTCGAAATGGCCGAAGAACTCGGCGTCGAAGGCGCCTCGACGATGCGCCGCCAGGACCTCATGTTCGGCATCCTCAAGGAAGTGGCCGAGGATGGCGAGGAGATCGTCGGACAAGGCACCATCGAGGTGCTGACCGATGGCTTCGGCTTCCTGCGCAGCCCCGAGGCGAGCTATCTGGCCGGTCCGGACGACATCTACGTCTCGCCTAATCAGGTCCGCAAATGGGGCCTGCGCACCGGCGACACGGTGGAAGGCGAAATCCGCGCCCCCCGCGATGGTGAGCGCTATTTTGCCATCACCAAGCTCATCAGCATCAACTTCGACGATCCCGACGTCGTGCGTCACCGCGTCAACTTCGACAACCTGACGCCGCTCTATCCCAACGAGCGCCTGAATCTCGACAGCCTCGACCCTACGGTCAAGGACAAGTCGGCACGCGTGATCGATCTCATTTCGCCCCAGGGCAAAGGCCAGCGCGCCTTGATCGTGGCACCGCCGCGCACCGGTAAGACCGTGCTGCTGCAGAACATGGCCAAGGCCATCACCGACAACCATCCCGAGGTGTTCCTCCTCGTCCTGCTCGTCGATGAGCGGCCTGAGGAAGTTACCGACATGCAGCGCTCGGTGAAGGGCGAGGTCATTTCCTCGACCTTCGACGAACCCGCTCAGCGCCACGTCCAGGTCGCCGAAATGGTGATCGAAAAGGCCAAGCGCCTCGTCGAGCACAAGCGCGATGTGGTCATCCTGCTGGATTCGATCACTCGTCTGGGCCGTGCCTACAACACCGTGGTGCCAAGCTCGGGCAAGGTGTTGACCGGCGGTGTCGATGCCAACGCCCTGCAGCGCCCCAAGCGCTTCTTCGGCGCGGCACGTAACATTGAGGAGGGCGGCTCGCTTTCGATCATCGCCACCGCGCTGATCGATACCGGCAGCCGCATGGACGAAGTCATCTTCGAAGAGTTCAAGGGCACGGGTAACTCCGAAATCGTCCTTGACCGCAAGGTGGCGGACAAGCGCATCTTCCCGGCGCTCGATGTCGGCAAGTCCGGCACCCGTAAGGAAGAGCTGCTGGTTCCGGCGGATCAGCTTTCGAAGATGTGGGTCCTGCGCCGCATCCTCATGCAGATGGGCACCATCGATGCGATGGAGTTCCTGCTGGACAAGATGAAGAACTCGAAGACCAACGAGGACTTCTTCGCGACGATGAACCAGTAACCGGAGGGTAGGGGGCTACCTATGGACGTGATCTCGATCCTCGCCGCCGGCGCTCAGGGTATCCAGAGCCCGGCGGAGATCTGGGGGCACATCGTCACCGACTTTTCGAACATCGGCACGCCAGCGGCGCTTTCGGCGTTCCTGCAAGTGCTGATGATCGATGTGGTGTTGGCGGGCGACAACGCGATCGTCGTCGGTGCGCTGGCGGCGGGGCTGCCTGCCGAGCAGCGCAAGAAGGTGATCGCCATCGGCGTCATCGCCGCGCTGGTGCTGCGCATCGGCTTCGCGCTTGTCGTTACCTGGCTGCTCGGCGTTGTTGGCCTGATCTTTGCCGGCGGCTTGCTGCTGCTGTGGGTGGCCTGGAAAATGTACCGCGAACTGCACCCTGCAGGCGGTTCTCCCGGATCGCCCGAGATCGTGGGCGACGAGCATTCGGGTGTCCGCGCGCCCAAGAGCTTTGCCTCCGCTGCGATTTCGGTTGCGGTGGCAGACGTCTCGATGTCGATCGACAACGTCCTGGGCGTCGCTGGAGCCGCGCGCGAGCATCCCGGCATCCTGATCGTCGGCCTGATCGTGGCCGTGGCGATGATGGGCCTCGCAGCCAACTTCATCGCTCGCTACATTGAGCGGTTCAAGTGGATCGCCTGGGTTGGCCTGGTGGTGATCCTCTACGTCGCCGGCAAGATGATCTACGAAGGCTTTATCGATCCGCAGTTGGGCATCATCTCGCTGTTCTGAGGCGACGCCTACCGCAAGCAAGGAGAGGGTCCGGGACGCAAGTTCCGGACCCTCTCTTTTGGTCTCAGGGGAGCAGTACGGTTGATCCGATCGTAGCCCGTTCTTCCAGTGCCCGGTGTGCTTGCGCGGCGTGTTCGAGCTTGAACGTCTGCCCCACACGCACGTCCAGCACGCCCGATGCAATGCGGTCGAACAGCTTGGCAGCGCTCTGCTCCAGTGCTTCTGGCGTTGCGATGTAATCCGCCAGCGTCGGCCTCGTGGCGTAGACCGAGCCTGCGCGCATGAGATCGAGCATCGACACCGGCGGCACGGGGCCCGAGGCATTGCCGTAGCTCACCATCAGGCCACGCGGACGCAGGCAGGCCAGCGATGCGTTCCAGCTTGCAGCGCCCACGCCATCGTACACTACATCGCACATATCTCCGCCCGTGATGGAGCGCACGCGTTCGGCCAAATCACTGAAATCACAGAACAACGAGTGAGGTGAGGGGACTTGCGCCGCCTTGCTGGCGGAGCCGGTATGGGCAATCACCGTCACGCCTTTATCGAGCAGCCAAGGCACCAGTAGCGAGCCGACCCCGCCCGCGGCCGAATGGACCAGTGTGATATCACCGCCTGACGCGGGGTAGGTGTCCTCTGCCAAGTAGCAGGCGGTCAAACCCTTGAGCATGGTAGCTGCCGCCGTTTCCGCAGCAATGCCCTCAGGGATGCGGATCGCTTTGGTTGCCGGAACCAAACGATGGCTGGCATAGGCGCCGCCGTTCTGCGTCGTGCCGATCCGGTCGCCGATGGCGAGCGTCTCGACACCATCTCCAAGCGCGACGATGCGCCCGACGCTTTCCGATCCCAGCACGATCGGCAGCGCATCGGGATAGAGGCCTTTGCGATAGTACGTGTCGATGAAATTGAGGCCCACGGCCTCGGTCTCGATCAGCACTTCTCCCGGGCCGGGCGCAGGTACGGCAAAGTCCTCACGCTCGATCACCTCGGGTCCGCCATGGGCGCGCACGATCATCCGGTAGCCGTTGGCCATGGTCAGCCTACGTGCTCGGCAAAGAAAGCGCGGGTGCGCTGGTCGGCCAGTTCTGCGCCGGCATCGTCGCGCCGCGCACCGATCTCGGCGGCGAAGCCATGATCGAGGCCCTCGTAATCGTACAAAGTCACGCGCGGATGATCGTCCAATCCCTCGTGGATCGCTTGTTGCGCTTCTGGCCCCACGAAGTGATCGGCGGTGGGAATGTGCAGCATCAGCGGGCGGGCGATGGCGTTCTTCTCGTCCAGCATCTGGTCGATCATCACTCCGTAGTAGCCGACCGACGCATCGATGTCAGTGCGTGTCGCAGTCATGTAGGCAATCCGCCCGCCCATACAGAAGCCGACCAAGCCGACCTTGGCGACGCCTTGTTCACGGCGGATCCAGTGGATCACCGCTTCCAGGTCGCGCATGCCCAGGTCGAAGTCGTGCTTCATCATGAAGCCGATGGCTTCCTTGAATTCGCCCTCGTCATAAGGGCTCAGTTCGACGCCGGGCCGTTGGCGCCAGAACGTGTCAGGTGCCACGGCGAGATAGCCTTCGGCGGCCCAGGCATCAGCCTTGCCACGAATGCCGGCATCGACGCCGAAGATCTCCTGCTGGACGATGATCGCGCCGCGTGGGGTCCCTGCGGGTCGCGCTACATAGGCGGGGATCGCGTCGAGTCCGTCGAGGGTCGGGATTTCGGTGTTGGTGGGCATTGCGTTGATCCTTCTAGGGCTGCCGGGAGTAAGGCACCGGCGATGGACTTTGCCAAGCGCATGTGTCAGCTATGCTGAGAAAAATGCGCGGTAGCGTGATGCAGGAAGGGCCGAACCGATGAAGGTCAATGTCGAGGTTGAGTGCTCTCCTGAAGAGGCGCGCCGCTTTCTAGGTTTGCCCGATGTGACTCGCGCGAACGAAGTCTATGTCGATGCGCTGACCAAGGCGATGCAAGGCACCGGCAATTTCGACCAGTTGCAAGAGCTGACCAAGCAAGTCGCTCCGATGGGCCAGCTCGGGCTCAAGCTGTTCCAGCAGTTCATCGAAAGTGGCGTTGCCATGGGGATGAGCGGAGGCGGATCGGGCAAGCCCAAGAAGGGCGACGAATAGCTTCTCTTACCACTCCCTGTTAGGGGGCGGGCATGACCGATACGATCTTCGCGCTGTCCAGCGGATCGCCGCCCGCAGCAATTGCCGTGGTGCGGCTGAGTGGGCCTGACGCGGGCAAGGCACTTGTGGCTCTTGCAGGACCACTGCCGCCGGCGCGACGGGCGAGCTATCGCACCTTGTGTGTTCCACGTGGAACAGTTCTCGATAATGCGCTGGTCTTGTGGTTCCCCGGACCCCATACCGCGACCGGCGAGGATTTAGCCGAGCTTCACCTCCATGGGGGGCGGGCGGTTGTCGCCGCGACGGAGAAGGCGCTTGCGGCAATCCCGGGCCTGCGTCCCGCCGAACCGGGAGAGTTCACCCGCCGCGCATTTACGAATGGTCGGATCGACTTGGCGGAGGCGGAAGGGCTGGCCGATCTGCTCAGCGCTGAAACCGAGTTGCAACGGTTGGGCGCGATCGCGATGGCGGGCGGGGCTTTGTCTCGCCAAGTGTCCGATTGGCGCGGTCGGGTGTTGACTGCTTCCGCCGCCGTGGAGGCCGCGCTCGATTTCTCCGATGAAGATGACGCGGCCGATCTATCGCCTGACACGCGGCTGGCACTTCACGATGTGATAAGCGAGCTGGAAGCCTGGCTGGTCCGCCCGCGTGCGGAGCCATTGCGCGAAGGCTTTCGCGTCGTATTGGCGGGGCCGCCGAACGTCGGCAAGAGCACCTTGTTCAACGCGCTGGTCGAAGACGAGGCCGCCATTACCGCGCCTACGGCTGGTACGACGCGTGACATTATCACCCGTGCAGTGGCGATTGACGGGGTGCCGTTTCTCTTCGTCGATACCGCAGGGTTGAGGGACGAAGTGGGAGATGCGATCGAGGCCATCGGTATCGACCGGGCTCATGCACAGCTTGATCGTGCCGACCTGGTACTGTGGCTGGGCGCGGAGGGAGAAGGGCCAACGGCGGCGTGGGAAATAGCCGCCCAGTCCGATCGGCACTACTATGTTTCCGCCAAGCTCGCCCCCCGCCACCACGTCTCCGCCAAGACGGGACGAGGGCTCCAGGAGTTGCGCGAGGATCTGGTGACGACTGCGCGGCAGGCGCTACCCCGCGCAGGAGACGGCGCGCTCAACCGCCGCCAACACGACTTGTTGAGGAACTGCGCTGCTGCCTTGGCCGATGCCTCCCAGCAGAGCGATCCGCTCCTCGTAGCGGAAGGCCTCCGGCATGCCCGGGTGGCGCTCGACGCTTTGGTCGGCCGGGCTGCAACCGAGGATATGCTCGACACGCTGTTCAGCCGCTTCTGCATCGGCAAGTGAGGCCATGTGTTTCACGTGAAACAGCGCATGCATTTTGACGCGCAGTTCGCGGTACGATAGAGCACCGGACATGCAATCATTCGATGTCATCGTGATCGGCGGCGGTCATGCCGGGTGCGAGGCTGCTGCGGTCGCCGCCCGGATGGGCGCAGACGTGGCCTTGGTCAGTTTCGATCTCGAGGCGGTCGGCGCGATGAGCTGCAATCCGGCGATCGGCGGGTTGGGCAAGGGGCACCTCGTGCGAGAGGTGGATGCGTTCGACGGTCTGATCGCGCGTGCGGCGGATGCTTCTGCCATCCACTATCGCATGCTGAATCGCTCTAAGGGCAGTGCAGTGCAGGGGCCTCGAGTGCAGGCCGACCGCAAGTTGTTCAAGGCCGCCATCCATCGCTTGTTGAAGGAGTATTCTTCGCTGACCCTGGTGGCTGGCGAAGCAGCCAGCCTCGTTCTGGAAGGCGGTAGGGCTACCGGCATAGACCTGGCAGACGGCACCCGGCTCAATGCCCGCGCAGTCGTTCTGTGTACCGGGACGTTTCTGGGTGGGACGTTGTTTCGGGGCGAGGAGCGGCTGACGGGTGGGCGGATTGGCGAGGCTTCGGCCCAGCGGTTGGCTCAGCAGTTGCGCGCCGTGGATCTGCCGATGGCCCGCCTCAAGACTGGAACCCCGCCTCGCCTGGATGGGCGCACGATTGATTGGGCCAGGCTGGGCGAGCAGCCATCGGATGCCGATACGTGGACGATGTCTGCCATCAACACCGGTCGGCAAGTTCCCCAGGTATTCTGTGCAGTCACGCGCACCAACCTACGTACCCACGATTTGATCCGTGCGAACCTCCACCGCTCGCCTCTGTTCAGCGGAGCGATCGGAGCACAAGGGCCGCGCTATTGTCCTTCGATCGAGGACAAGATTCATCGCTTCGCCGATCGCGATGGACATCAGATCTTTCTGGAGCCGGAGGGCCTTAATACGCCGCTGGTCTATCCGAACGGGGTCAGCACCTCGCTCCCCGCCGATGTGCAATTCGATATGCTCCGCACCATAGAAGGGCTGGAGCAAGTCGAGATGGCGGTGGCGGGCTATGCGGTCGAGTACGATCATATAGATCCGCGCGCACTGCGCCCAACGTTGGAACTGCGCGCGATCCCCGGCCTCTATTGCGCGGGGCAGATCAATGGCACCACGGGTTACGAGGAAGCGGCGGCGCAAGGCCTCGTTGCAGGCTGCCATGCCGCGGCTGCTGTGCTAGGTCGGGAAGGACCGGCGCTCGATCGTGCCAACAGCTACATGGCGGTGATGATCGACGACCTCACATTGCACGGGGTGAGCGAGCCTTACCGGATGCTTACCGCACGTGCCGAATATCGCCTGAGGCTGCGCGCCAACAATGCCACGACCCGCCTGACTCCGGCGGCGATCGCGGTGGGCGCGGTTGGCTCGGCGCGGGCGGAATGGTTTGCGGATCGGGAATTGCGGCGCGCTGATCTGACCCAGGGCCTGGAGCGAGTGGTGCCTGCACAGCAGCTTGCGGCGGAAGGCCTACCGCTCCGCTCGGATGCGGGACGGCTGCCGTTGCAAGAGTGGCTCCGGTTCGACGTTACCCTTGATGCACTGAGACCTTGGATCGATCCTGCGTTGCTCACCGATGTAGCGCTGGCCGAAGAAGTCGAAGAAGACGCGACCTATGCGCCCTATCTGCAGCGGCAAGATCGCGAACTGCGCGAACTGCGCGCGAGCGAGGCGCTGCACTTGGGTGATGGATTTGCTTATGAAGAAGTGCCTGGTTTGTCGCGCGAGATGGTGGAACGATTGACCCGCGCCAAGCCGGAGAACCTGTCGGCGGCAGGACGTATCCCTGGCATCACGCCGGCCGCCCTCGCTGCGCTTCTGGTGCGCGCCCGGCGGCAGCTGGCATGATGGAATCAGAGGCCGAAGCCCGCACTTGGCTCCAGGCGTTGCCTGAAGGCGATGCCCTGGCGATGGAGCGTTTGGAAACCTTGATAGCGATGCTCCGCGAGGAGAACGCCAAGCAGAACCTCGTTTCGGCAGCGAGCCTGGAGCATGTATGGTTGCGGCACATTGTCGATAGTGCCCAGTTGCTGCCCCATGTTCCACGTGAAACGGTGGCCCCGTGGATGGACCTTGGAACGGGGTCCGGCTTTCCCGGCTTGGTGATCGCAGCGCTATTGCCACACAGCGAAGTGCTGATGGTCGAATCGCGCGCACGGCGAATCGATTGGTTGGAGCGAGTCCGCGCCGCGCTCGATTTGCCCCATGCGAAGGTGGTGGGGCAAAGGCTGGAAGTGATCGAGGATCGTCCGATGGCCGTCATATCTGCGCGGGCATTTGCACCGCTTGACCGACTTTTGACGTTATCAGCACGTTTGTCCACAGCCACCACAACATGGCTGTTGCCCAAGGGCCGGTCGGCGCAGCAAGAATTGGCTGACCTTCGCAATTGGCGGCATGTGTTCCACGTGGAACAGTCCGTGACGGATCCGCAGGCGGGCATCATTGTCGGCACACTCGCCGGCAGGAAGGGTAAAACCACGTGATTTGCATTGCTATCGCGAACCAGAAGGGCGGCGTTGGGAAAACCACCACAGCCATCAACATCTCTACCGCGCTGGCCGCGACGGGATGGAGGACGCTGATGATCGATCTCGATCCGCAAGGTAATGCGTCCACCGGTATCGGTGTGTCCTCCGCCGATCGTGAGGCCTCGTCTTACGATGTGCTGGTGGATGGGGCGAATGTGGCTGACTGCGTGATGCCGACGCGGATTCCCGGGCTCGACTTGCTGGCCGCGACTGTGGATCTTTCCGGGGCCGAGGTTGAATTGGTCACGGCTGAAGATCGCGCGCATCGTCTGCAAAAGGCGCTCCGCGCGGATCTCGCCTACGACGTGTGCCTCGTTGATTGCCCGCCGTCCCTTGGGCTGCTGACGCTCAATGCGTTGACGGCAGCAGACACGTTGCTGGTGCCGCTTCAGTGCGAATTCTTTGCGCTCGAAGGGTTGAGCCAATTGCTCCAAACGGTCGAGCGGGTGCAGCAGCGCTTCAATCCGAACCTGGGTATCATTGGCATTGCCTTGACCATGTTCGATCGCCGCAACCGCCTGACCGAGCAAGTGTCCGAAGACGTCCGCTCGTGCCTTGGGCAACTGGTGTTCGAAACCACCATACCGCGCAACGTGCGGTTGAGCGAAGCGCCCAGCCACGGCTTGCCGGCGTTGATCTATGACCACGCGTGTTCCGGTAGCCGGGCCTACGTGGCCCTGGCGCGAGAATTGATAACGCGGCTGCCCGAGAAAAGGATAGCCGCATGAGCGACGAAATCGTTCGGCTCAGCGTTCCTTCGCCGCAGCCAATGGGACGCCACAAGCCCAAGGGTCTAGGTCGGGGTCTTGGTGCGCTCATGGGGGAGACCCGGCGTGAGGAACCGCTGGCGAATCTCGGCACCGATGATGCGAGCCGGCGCGACGCAGGTCGTACCACCGGTGGTCTGGCGATGTTGGCCGTTTCAGATATCACTCCCGATCCTCATCAGCCGCGACGGCAGTTCGATGAAGCCGCGCTGGACGAGCTTGCTGCCTCGATCGCCCAGCGTGGCGTGATTCAGCCCGTCATCGTGCGTCCCTTGGGTGGGAATCGTTACGGCCTCGTCGCTGGTGAACGTCGCTGGCGCGCAGCGCAAAAGGCGCAAGTCCACGAGATACCGGCACTCATTCGCGAACTGTCCGATCGCGACGTCATGGCGCTGGCCTTGATCGAAAACCTTCAGCGCGAAGACCTCAACCCGATCGAAGAGGCGAGGGCTTACAATCGTCTTGCCGAGTTGGAAGGGATGACCCAGGCTGACATCGCCCGCATGGTCGACAAGAGCCGCAGCCACGTCGCCAATCTGCAGCGCTTGCTGGCCTTGCCCGATGGCGTCATCGCGCTTGTCGAGAAGGGCGAACTTTCGATGGGTCATGCCCGCGCGCTGATCGGTTGCGAGGACGCCAATGAGATCGCCGAAGCAGCAGTCGGCAAACAGATGTCGGTTCGCGATGTCGAGAAGCTCGTGCGTCGCAAACAGAAGGGCGATACCGTCCCGCGCCGTGCTCGCGGCCCACGTAATCCAGCCGATGATGCCGACATCACGGCGGTGCAAGGTCACCTGGAGGAATTCCTGGGCCTGCCGGTAAAGATCAGTGCCGATGCCGATCCCAGTTCGGGCGCGGTGACGATACGCTATACCACGCTGGATCAACTAGACCTCATCTGCCAGCGCCTGACCGGCGGCGCGATCTAGCTTCCCTCGCTTCCGCAATTTGATCTTCGCTATTTGGTCCGAGTGAGCTTCACGCGCTTATCCGGTACCATTCTGGTGCGACGTGGGATCGCACGGTGGCGGGTTTTAACCGGGACGTATTCGGTCACGTACTCGACGGTTTCCGTAGAACGCTGCGGCATCATCGCCACGGGACCAGCGCTACCGGAGTAGCCAGGCTGGGCGTAGCCGGGGCTTTGGGCGTAGCCGCCCGCGTATCCGCGACCCGTATAAGCTGAATAGTAGTTATCGAGGTACGCTTCGCATTCACCAGGCCCTGGACCGGGATCACGCGGGGCGATGCGGTCGTGGCAATCGGCCAGCCAGGCATCGCGCGCGGCAGGGTCGAAGCCGGGATACCGGCGGCGATAATTGCTCGCGTCGTCACCGGGGTCGTAAGTGGGTGAACTGGGTTCGGGGGCAGAGGTGTAAGAGGCGCCTGGGGCGTCATCGGGGTATGGCTGATGAGCCAGGGCGGGAGAGGCGAGCAGGACCAGCACGGGGGCACTGATTGAAACGATCGGAAAACGCATCGTGGAAAACCCCTTCGCGAACAGGCCAGAGCAACCGCGCACTGCAAAGGCAGCGCCGCCAGTTAGTCCAATCAGTTAACTAACAAGCCAATCCCCTGTTCCGCGTGAGAAACGCGCGGCCTTCGGAACTGCGTGAAGCCGTCCCGCTTCGAGACGGACGCTTCGCCTAGATCGCGCGTGCGGCGATTTCCGCGATGCGGGCCATGCCGGCAGCATCGTCCTCGTCGAAACGTCCCGGCGTCGGGCTGTCGAGATCGATGACGGCCACGACTTGACCCGCTTTCACCACCGGCACCACCAGTTCGGAACGGCTGGCTGCATCGCAGGCGATATGGCCGGGGAAGGCGTGGACATCGGGCACGATCTGGGTTTCGCCTGAGGCGGCGGCGGTGCCGCACACCCCTTGGCCCATGGGGATGCGGATACAGGCGGGTTTGCCGATGAACGGGCCCAGCACCAGTTCGCCTTCGCCTCCGACCTCGCGCCGGATCACACGATAGAACCCGGCCCAGTTGAGGTCGGGCACGAACTGCGAGATCGCCGCAGCCACGTTGGCCATATTGGCAATCGAATCAGGCTCCCCGTCGACCAGTGCGGCGGCGGCACTGGCAAGCTCTGCATAGAGTTCGGATTTGGGAAGATCGAGGGCAGGGGTAAGGTCGAACATGGACGCCCATTACCGCAATGTGATCGAATGCGGTAGATGTGCAAGTCTCGGTTGTCGACCTTGCCGCATCGGCCTATCTCATGGCCCATGCGATCGTTTTTCAAGAAAGCCGCCCTTGTCCTCCTCGCCGTCGTGCTCGTGGCCGTCGGTGTGATCTTCTGGGGCCTCCACGCCAACAGCTCCGACTTGCCGAGCGACGCCACGGCGGGCCGCGACCCGCAATTGGTCGAGCCTAGCGCGCAGTGGATACCCAGCATCGCGCTCGCCAAGCCGGTGGGCTGGCAGGCGAATGAAGCGCCTCAGGCGGCGAAGGGGCTGACGGTCGCGCGCTTTACCGAAGGGCTGGATCATCCGCGCACCATGCTGACGCTGCCCAATGGCGACGTGCTGGTGGCCGAAACCAACGCACCCGCCGGCAACAAGCCCAAGGGCGTGGTCGGTACGGTGATGGGCTTCATGATGAGCCGGGTTGGCGCGGGTGATCCGTCGCCCGACAAGATCGTGCTGCTGCGCGATGCGGACGGCGACGGCAAGGCAGAGCTGAAAACCACGTTCCGCAGTGCCGACATGCACTCGCCCTCGGGCATGGCCTATGCCAACGGGCGGCTGTACATCGCCAACCACGATGCGGTGCTGGAATTCGCGTTCCTTCCTGGCGCGACGACCTTGCCGGGCAAGCCCGTGCGCAAGCTGATGGACTTGCCGGCGGGCGGCAACCACTGGATGCGCAACTTGTTGCTGAGCCAGGACGGCAAGCATCTTTATGTCGCGGTCGGATCGGCGAGCAATATCGCCGATAATGGCATGGAAGCCGAAACCGGTCGTGCGGCTATCTGGGAGATCGACCTGGATACCGGCCGCCGTCGCCAGTTTGCAGCGGGCATGCGCAATCCCAACGGTCTGGGCTGGAACCCTTCGACCGGCGAGATGTGGGCGACCGTGCAGGAGCGCGACATGCTCGGGCCTGATCTGGTGCCCGACTACTTCACTAACGTTCCGGTGGGCGCGCAGTACGGCTGGCCCTGGGTCTACTGGAAGAACGTGTTCGACGATCGGGTCGAGTGGCCGATGGAAAGCTACATGATCGAATATACCCGCAAGCCCGAGTACGCGATGGGCGCGCACGTATCGGTGCTGGGCATGGTCTTCGCTAACGGCAATCGACTGGGCAAGGGTTACGAGAACGGCGCCTTCATCGCGCGCCATGGTTCGTGGAACCGTCGCCCGGCAGCGGGTTACGACGTCGTCTTCGTGCCCTTCGATGCGCGTGGCAACCCGCGCAACGTCAAGCCGCAACCTGTGCTGACAGGCTTCCTCAAGAGCGATGGCGACACCCATGGCCGCCCGACCTGGCTGGCGTGGGATAAGGTCGGCGCGCTGCTGGTCAGTGATGATACCGCCGGCGTGATCTGGCGCGTGATCGCGCCGGGGGCGGCTCCTTCGGCGCCGATCAAGCCGTTCATGACCGAGCACTTGAAGCCGCTGGAAGAGATCAAGGACCCAACCAACCCCACGAACGCACCGACGATGACCGGCGGCTTCCGCAAGGAAGACGACAAGCTGCTGCCGTAAGGAGCCCGCTAAAGCGTCTTGCCGGCGCGGCCTGCCAGTTCGTTGACGTACTGCCAGGCTACCCGGCCCGAACGGGCGCCTCGGCGGCGGGACCATTCGAGCGCATCCCCTTGGTCCCATTCCAGTGCGTGGTCGCTTGCGTAGCCGGCGATGATCGCGAGGTAGGCGTCCTGGTCGCAGTTGTGGAAGCCGATCGAGAGGCCGAAACGGTCCGCCAAGGCGAGGCTTTCATCGACACTGTCGCGCGGGTTGATGGGATCGTCCTGGCCACTCATCCGGCGCTCGACGATGGCGCGGCGGTTGGACGTGACGGCGAGACGCACGTTGGCCGGTCGCGCTTCCACGCCGCCTTCCAGCCATGAGCGCAGGATGCGCGGGCCGGCGCCGTCGTCTTCCTCAAAGCCCAGATCGTCGATGAAGACGAGAAAGCTGCGCTCGACGTGGCCGAGTTCTGCAAACAAGTCCGTCACGCCCGAGAGGGCTTCTTGTGCGACCTGGACCAGCGCAACTCGGCCTGGGTGCGCGGCATCTGCATTGCGGACGGCGGCGCGCAGAAGGGCGGACTTGCCCATCCCGCGCGAGCCCCACAGCAGCATGTCGTGCGCGGCATGGCCTGCGGCGAGGCGCTCGACGTTGGTGACGACGCGTTCCTTCTGGCTGTCGATCCCGCGCAGCAAACCCAAGTCCGGTGCGTCGAGCCGGTCCACGCCGCGCGCAGAGCTGCCGGTCCAGACATAAGCGGGCGAGGCGAGCCAATCGGTTTTTACAGCGGGTGAAGGGGCCAGGCGCTCCAGCGCATCGGCGATCCGGGCGAGAAGGACGGTCTGGTCGCTGGTCGGGCTGTTCATTCGCGCGGTTTTCCCTGGCATCCGTGGCGCGCCGCCTATAGCGCTGCGGCATGACCGGCGCCACCTCCGACCATGCCCCTAGGCCCGAGATCATCGCAGCGGACGCGGCGGGGATCGCGCAAGCGGCAGCCCTGCTGCGCGATGGTGGTCTCGTCGCGGTGCCGACCGAGACGGTCTATGGCCTTGCCGCGCGCGCGGATCGGGATGCCTCGGTGGCCGCAATCTACCGAGCAAAAGGGCGACCGAGCTTCAATCCGCTGATCGTGCATGTGGTCGATGTCGAATCGGCGGGCGCGATCGCGGTGTTGGATGAGCGGGCGGAGCGGCTGGCGGCGGCGTTCTGGCCCGGCGCGCTGACCATGGTGCTTCCCTTGCGCCCAGGAGCGAACATCGCCGCTGCCGTCACGGCCGGCCTGTCTACGGTTGCGCTGCGCTGCCCGGCCCATCCGGTGATGCGCGATTTGATCGCGGCGTGCGGACTGCCGCTGGCGGCCCCCTCGGCCAATCGCAGCGGCGGCGTGAGCCCGACCAGGGCGGCGCATGTGGTTGCCTCTCTAGGTGAGGGGGTGGACGCCGTAATCGACGGCGGGGCCTGCGAGGCAGGGCTTGAATCGACGATCATCGCCTTGCGCGAAGGCGGTAGCTGGCAAGTGCTGCGCCCTGGGCCGATACCGGCAAGTGCCATCGAGGCGGTGCTGGGCCAGCCGGACGATCCGGTGGTTTCCACTCAGATCGAAGCGCCAGGCCAACTGGCCAGCCACTACGCGCCCGGAAAGCCGGTGCGGCTGGAGGCGCAAAGCGCGGAACCAGGCGAGTTCCACATCGGCTTTGGCCCGATCGCCGGCGATGTGACCCTTTCTGCCACCGGCGATCTGGTGGAGGCGGCGGCTCGGCTCTACGCCTTGCTGCACCAAGCTGCAGCGGCTCCGCAGCCGCGCATCGCCATTGCGCCTATCCCGGAAGAGGCCGTCGGCGCCGCGATCAACGATCGCCTGCGCCGCGCGGCGGCCTGAACCGGGGTATCGTTAGCGTACGCTGGTGTTGATGCGCTGCATCTGTTCGTATTCGTTGCGGGCCTGATCGCAGGCCCGCTGCGAGCCTGCCTGACATTCGCGCTGGTGCTTGCGGTATTGCCGATCCAGCTTGCCCAGCTCCGCCTCGCGCTTACGCAGATTGCGTCCGCGCTTCTCGTCGGCTTCAGACTGGCTGGTGGTCGTCCAGTCCACCGCCTTGCCGGCCACGCGTACCGGTGCGGTCACGATGTGGGCGGCGGTGGAGATGCAGCCTGCTGTCAGCGGTGCGAGCAGGAGGACGGGGAGCAGGCGGCGAAACATAGTGCGTGTCCTCAAGGTGTTGCCACCCTTGTGAGGCCGAATGACGCCAGGCCAAAGCCCTTTCGGCGCCTGACGTCACCGGCGATCATTTAGGCGGGGTCACGCCGTGGCGCTCCAGGAAGCCGAAGATCGTATTCCACAAGTGGACGCTGATCTTCGGACCTCGGACCGCATGGGTTGCGCCGGGGTAAAGCATCATCTCGAACGGGCGGGCCTGGCCCTGCAGCGCCGCGATCATCGCGGTCGAGTTCTCGAACACCACATTGTCGTCGGCCATGCCGTGGATCAGCAGCAGTGGATCGGCGATCTTCGCCGCGTCGCCGATGGTGTCCGATTTGGCGTAGGCTTGCGGCACCTGGCGCGGATCGCCCATGTAGCGTTCGGTATAATGGGTGTCATACAACCCCCACTTGGTCACCGGCGCCCCGGCGATGCCGGCAGCATAGAGGCCCTGGTCGGCCTCCAGCATCTTGAGCGTCATGTAGCCCCCGTAGGACCAACCATACGTCGCGATCTTGGCGGGATCGACGTAGGCGAGTGACTGAAGATAGCGCGCGCCAGCGCGTTGGTCGGCCACTTCGACTGTGCCCATCGCCTGCTTGATCTGGCTTTCGAAAGCGACGCCGCGATTGGGGCTGCCGCGATTGTCGAGCTCGAAATAGATGTAGCCCTTGGCGACGATGGCTTGCGCCAGCGCACCCTTCCAACCGCGCGTCACGGTTTGGACGTGAGGGCCGCCGTAGTGCTCGAAGAACACCGGGTAGCGCTTGCCCGGCTGCATCACCGGCGTAATCATCATCCAGTGCAGGTCGGAGCCGTCATCGGCCTTGATCGTGCCGAACGTGGTGGGCCGGTGCGCAGCGAGATAGGGCGCATAGGGATGCGAGGCGTCTATGCGGTTTTCCTCCACCCAGGCGAGCTGCTTGCCGGTGGCATCGGCGATGTAGCTTTGCGAAGGCTGGGCGGTGGAACTGCGCGCGATCACCAGAGTGCCGCCATCGCGGCTGGCGATGGCCGAATTGACCCAGCCCAGCTCGGTCAGCCGTTCGGGCGTGCCGGGCTTGTCGAGATCGATGGCGTAGAGCTGCGGCGCCAGCACGTCGTCGCGGGTGCCGGTGAACAGCACGCGGCCTTTCGCCTCGTCCACCGCGACCAGCTTGGTTACGGCCCATTGCCCGCTGGTCAATGGATGCCACTGGCCGTTTTTGAAGCGATAGAGGTGGCCGAAGCCGTCACGTTCCGACCACCAGACCAGGCTGCCGTCCTTGAGGAAGCGGTAGTTGTCGCTGAGGTTGGTCCAGGCGGTGGGGGCGGCCGTTTCGGTGAAGAGAACGCGTGCCTTGCCGGTCTGTGGATCGACCGCGAGCATGTCGAGCCGGGTCTGCGCTCGGTCCTGGCGCTGGACGTAAAGAGTGCGGCCATCGGGCGCCCAATCGACGCGGGCGAGGTAGATGTCAGGATCAGTGCCGAGATCGACTTGAACACGGGCAGAGCCATCGGGCTTCATCACGTAAAGCGAGACGGCGGCGTTGGGCGTGCCGGCGGCGGGGTAGCGCTGCGCAAAGGTCTTGGTGCCCTCCGCGCCGATCGCCGCACGGGTGACCACGCCGACCGGGGCTTCGTCGTAGCGCTCGACCGCGATGTACGCTTCATTGGGCGCCCACCAATAGCCGGCCATGCGCGCCATTTCCTCCTGCGCGACGAACTCGGCCTCGCCCCAGTGGACGGTGTCGGCGGTCTCTTCCGGGGTCACGACGCCTTGCGTTTTGCCGCTCAGGGCACCGACATAGAGCCGGCGATCGCGGACGTAGGAGACATAGCGTCCGCCAGGGCTGAGCGCCGCGTTCAACTCGTCCTCGGGCGAATCGGTCAGCCGCCGGACTTCGCCGTCCAGCCCGGCGAGGAACAAGTCGCCATCGAGGGGGACGAGGATCGCTTTACCGTCGCTGGTCCAGGAATAGGCAATGATGCCCTTGAGGCTACCAACCCGCTGGCGTTCGCGCTGCATCTTCTCGGCTTCGCTAAGTGCGCGACCTGTGCCCAGCTTGAGCGAATCGACCAGCATCCGCCAATCGCCGGTGCTGCGATCGAACGCCCACAAGTCGTAGCGGTCCTTGTCGTCGGCGCGGTTGCGCAGCACTGTCAGGAAGCGACCATCCGGCGAAACCTTGAGTTCGCGCGGTGAAGGCCCGTCGAGCGAAGGGCTGGCGAAGACGCGCGCGAAATCGAGCTGCGCGGAAGCAGGCGTGGTCACGGCAGGCGCATCCTTGGCGTGGGCTAGAACAGCGATGACGGGAAGGGCGAGGGCCAGAGCAGCGCCCGACAAGGCGCGCGTCAAACGAGAGCGAGACATGCACAAGGTCTTAGCGCGGCGACCGGCAGGTTGCAAAATTTCAGAGTGGCGAAGTATTCGGTCGCGCCTGGTTGCAACCGAACCCGAGGCCGCAAACACAAAACGGGCCGCTCTTTTCAGAGCGGCCCGCTTGTGCGACGTTTCGGAGAAACCGCTTAGAGCGTTTTCGAAGCAGGTGGAATCACCTGCTGACTCGGAAAACGCGGCGAAGAGTCTAGAGCAACCGAGCCGATGCAATCGGATCGGAGCTTGCTCTAGGCAGCGGTTTCGGGGGCGTCATAGTACTTGGGCGCGTGCTCGTTGAGGATCGCGAGGATCTTCTTGAGCGCGGCGGGTTCGTCGGTCTTTTCCATCGCCGCGAGTTCGCGGGCGAGGCGCGAGGAGGCTGCTTCGAAGATCTGACGTTCCGAATAGCTCTGCTCGGGCTGATCGTCGGCGCGGAACAAGTCGCGAGTCACTTCGGCGATCGACACGAGGTCGCCCGAGTTGATCTTGGCTTCGTATTCCTGCGCGCGGCGCGACCACATCGTGCGCTTGACCTTGGGCTTGCCCGTAAGCGTCTCCAGAGCCTCGCGAAGTGTCTTGTCGGACGACAGCTTGCGCATGCCGATCGCTTCGACTTTGTTCACCGGTACGCGCAGCGTCATGCGTTCTTTTTCAAACCGGAGTACGTAGAGTTCCAGTTGCATCCCAGCGATTTCCTGCTTTTGCAGTTCCATCACCCGGCCTACGCCGTGCTTGGGATAAACGACGTAGTCACCAACATCAAAGGCGGCGTCGGCCCTGGTTGCCATGTATCGTCCTTTCAATGCAGGGTTCGGAGGAATGAGTCGGGAGACAAACCGGGACGTGCGACGTGGAGACGCGCGATCTCCTCCGCCCGGTCAAATCGCTCTCCCGCCGTTTGCTGTCGAACCTTGCCTCGCCATGAAGTACCTGCCGTGCGGGCAGAACACCCGGGGCAGTCGAGGCATCATGTAGCACCTGTTGGACAAAATTGCCAGAGGCCAGCAATTTTGGCCCAGCCACCATGCAGAAACAGTCCGGCAGCTAGTTAGCTGGCGAACTTTTTCGATGGTGGGTCAAGGGAAGGGCCTTGGCAGCGAGGCCCAATGGGGCATGTCAGCGCGCCTGCCAGCGTACGAGCCGGGCCGGCCGATTCTCTAGCGATCAGTCCTCAATCGCCCTCGCCGGGTTCGGGCGAGAAGTAGGTTTCGAATTTGCCTTCCACGCCCTTCATCTCATCCGCGTCTTCCGGCGCGTCTTTCTTGGTCGTGATGTTGGGCCACTCGGCGGAGTACTTGGTGTTCAGCTCGAGCCACTGCTCCAGACCGCTTTCGGTATCGGGCAGGATGGCTTCAGCCGGGCACTCGGGCTCGCAAACGCCGCAGTCGATGCACTCGTTCGGGTTGATGACGAGCATGTTCTCGCCCTCGTAGAAGCAGTCCACCGGACACACTTCCACGCAGTCCATGTACTTGCACCGGATGCAGGCGTCGGTGACGACGTAAGTCATGGCTGCGTATTCCCTTGTCGATCAGGCGTCGTTGCGGGCCGCTGCTATGGGATGGACCGCCATGCCGTCAAGCACTCTGTAGCATTCCTCCGCCTCCGATGGCGGCCCGCGCCGGACCGGCAAGGCGATAACCTCGACCACCGCGACTCCGCTGGGGGTGGGCAGGGTCAAGACGTCGCCTGCCGAAACTTTCTGGTGCGCCCGGTCGATCCGGCGACCATTGAGCCGCATATGGCCTTCCTCGGCCAGCGCCTGAGCGATCGGCCTCGTCTTGGCGAGGCGCAGGAACCACAAAAGCTTGTCGATCCTCAACCGCGCACCAGATCTGCCAAGGCAGCAAAGGCGCTACCTTGGCGCGGGGGCAAGGGCAGTTGCGATTCGATCTGGCGGCGCGGTGGACGCCAGCGCCAGCGGACTTGCGGCAAGGGTCCATGCGCCCCGTCCGCTAAGGTACGCGGCAGAATCGGCTGGAACCCTCCTAGCCGCAGCAGCCGCGCATAGCTGGCGCCGCTCAGCCCCATCGAAACGGCGCGGCCTGGGTCCAGCATAAAGGACTGCGCGCGGTTGCCGGCGCAGACTCGCGCATCGTGGGCTTCGCGCAGCAGCTTTTCGGCTATGTCGATCCGCAAGCGCTGCTTGCCCAGATCGCGATAGCCCGGCACGGACTGCTTGCCGGCGAACAGCAGCGTGGGCGGCATGTGTGGCTCGGGCTCGCTCCCGCAGGCTTTGCCGGCCACCTGTGCCAACTGACGCCACAGCGCGATCGGCACGGGGCGCAGCATGGCGGGCACGAACACGTCGAGTGTGCCCACCCGTACGCCCAGCCGCGCCAGCATCGTTCGGCGGGTTTTGTCGATCCGATCGACGCCGCTGCCTTCACGCGGAAGGATGCCGCCGCTCTCGATCAAGGTGATGAGCAAGGCGCGCAAGTCCGGCCCCGCTTCAGGCGCACGGCTGGCTTCGTCCAACTTGGCGAGAGCGCTCAGCGGGGCAAGAGCCGTTTCCAGCCATGCTTCCAGCGCGGCGACCAGCACCTTGCGAATCGGTGCCGGCACGGCGTCCAGCGCCCGGTCGGGGATCAGTGCGGGTGAAAGCAACGATCGTCCCGCACCGAGCCGTGCCACCACCTGCCCGTCCCATATCAACGCGCCGTCGCGCAGTGCAATCGCGGCGGTTCCTTCATGGATCGCGGTGACCAGCGCTTCGGCGCGCTTGTGGAGCAGCCCCGGCAAGTGGCGCTCGGCGGCGGCCAGCAGCAACTTGCGGTCGGATAGCCGCGCCGCCGGATCGACCTGAAACGTAAAGCCGCGCAGCGAGCCGATGTGCTCGCCCTCCACCAGGACTTCTTCTTCTTCCAGTCGCACGGAGAGCAGGCCAGCATCCGGCCCCAGCTTCTTCATCAGCACCGCCGTTCGGCGATTGATGAAACGCTCGGTCAGCTTGCCGTGCAACGCGTCGGACAGCCGCGCTTCGACCGCCCGTGCCCGCGCCGCCATCTCGTCCCGCGCGAGCACCCAGTCGGGCCGCTGGGTAATGTAGGCCCAGGACCGGATCGCGGCGATGCGGCCCTGCAAGGTGTGGATGTCGCCGCTGGTATGGTCGAGCTGGGCGATCTGGCCGGCCACGAAATCGGCGCCGAGTTCGCCCTGGCGTAGATCCTGCCAAAGTCGCGCGACGAACCGTGAGTGCGTTTCCGCGCCTTGCTGGCGGAAATCAGGCAGGCGACACACTTCCCAGAACCGGCGCACTTGGCCGCTGGTGCGCACGGATTCGGCCACGGTCGCTTCCTCGGATAAGCGGCGCAGCACGGCGAGATCGATCGCTTCGGGCGCGGGAGCTAGTTCGGGGCGTTCGGGCGGCAGGCCCAGGTCGGCGATCAGGGTGGACAAGCTGTCGAAACGCGGCTCCGGCTCGCGCCAGAACAGCTTGGTCAACGGCGGGAAGCGATGCTCCTCGATCGCGTAGATTTCTTCCGCCGCGAATTCCGCATCATGGCCGCCCGAGCCCGTGAGCGTGCCAAAGCTGCCGTCCTTCTGGTGCCGCCCAGCGCGTCCGGCAATCTGGGCCATTTCCGCCGTCGTCAGCCGCCGCTGGCGCACCCCGTCGAACTTGGACAGCCCGGCGAAGGCGACATGTTCGATATCGAGGTTGAGGCCCATGCCGATGGCGTCGGTGGCGACGAGGTAGTCCACTTCGCCCGACTGGTAGAGTGCGACTTGCGCATTGCGCGTCTGCGGCGACAGCGCGCCCATGACCACGGCGGCGCCACCCCGAAACCGTCGCAGCATCTCGGCAATCGCATAGACTTGCTCGGCAGAGAAGGCGACGATGGCGCTGCGCGGCGGCACCCGGCTCAGCTTCTTGGCACCGGCATGGGTGAGGGTGGAGAAACGCGGGCGCGTGACGATTTCGGCGCCGGGCACCAGCGCACGGACCATCGGCTCCAGCGTCGCCGATCCCAGGATCATCGTTTCTTCGCGTCCACGTGCGTGGAGCAAGCGATCGGTGAAAACATGGCCGCGCTCACGGTCGGCGGCCAGTTGCGCCTCGTCGAGCGCGACGAAGGCCATGCTGCGTTCCATGACCGGCATGGCCTCGACCGTACATAGCAGGTAACGGGCGCCCTTGGGCTCGATCCGCTCCTCGCCGGTGATGAGCGCGACCTGGCCCTCGCCCTTGATCTTCACCACCCGGTCGTAGACCTCGCGGGCCAGCAGCCGCAGCGGGAAGCCGATCATGCCGCTGGAATGGGCGCACATGCGTTCGATGGCGAGGTGGGTTTTGCCGGTGTTGGTTGGCCCAAGCACCGCCCTGACCCCGGTTGGGCCATCCTGTCGCATCGCGGCGGTGCGGTCTTGCGCCATCACTCAGCGAATGTGGCATCGCCCACGGGTCCAGGCAAGGACGGTTCGCGGAAAAGACGGGAGCGAATCTAGAATCTTAGCTGACGATCGGCTTGGCTCAGGCGAGAGCCGGGAGAGGGCGGGCGCCAGGCCGGGCAGGTATGGTCAGGTTTCCACGTGGAACATCTTCTCGCGCGAAGTCGCCCCGCGCAGCAGGGTCACCCGCGAAGGCGCCAGATCGAGGGCGTGGGCCAGCAATTCGCGAACGGCGTCTGTGGCTGCGCCGTCCTGAGGCTTGGCCCGTACTTTGGCGATAAGCCGTCCATCGGCGATCTCCAGCGCTTCCACTCTTGCGCCCGGGGTGACCCGTACCGCAAGGCGGCCCTCCTCATCGAGCAGCGCACGCACTGCTTCGACCGGCGGCAATGCCAGCGCCGGACGCGCCATCAGCCCTGATGACCAAGGGCTTGCGCGTGGAGCCGACCATTTTCGACGTAGTGGCGCACGCCCTCCTGGTTGGCGGCGATCGCCCCGTCGTCCAGGTCGCGCAAGTACTTGGCCGGGCGGCCGATCCACAACTGGCGCGCGCCGATACGCTTGCCGGTTAATTGCGCACCTGCCGCGAGCATTCCGTCGCTTTCGATGTAGCTACCGTCCATCACGATCGCGCCTAGCCCCACGAAGGCGCGGTCTTCCAAAGTGCAACCGTGGACCATCGCCAGATGCCCGATCAGCACGTCCTCACCAATCAGGGTCGGAAAACCCTCGGGCCGCGATGGCTTGGGGCTGTCGCAGTGAATGATCGAGCCGTCTTGGACGTTGCTGCGCGCCCCGATCACCACGCGGTTGACGTCGGCGCGGATGACGCAGTTGTACCAGATGCTGACGTCCGGGCCGATCTCGACATCGCCCAGGATGCGACACCCCGGGGCGATGAAAGCGCTGGAATGGATGCGCGGGACCTTGCCGCCGATCGCGGCGACGGTGATGTCGGTGCGGCTGGTCAGCGTCATCGGATCAGCCGTTCAGCAGCCGCGCGGCGTGGGCGGCGTGGTAGGTCAGCACACCTGAACAGCCCGCGCGCTTGAAGGCGAGCAGGGTTTCCAGCACCAGCGCATCGCGGTCGCCCGCACCGCATGCGGCGGCGGCTTCGATCATCGCGTATTCGCCCGATACTTGATAGGCGAACACCGGGACTTCGAAGCGCTCTTTCACCCGGCGGACGATGTCGAGGTAGGGCAGGCCCGGTTTGACCATCACCGAATCTGCGCCCTCGGCGAGATCCATCGCCACTTCGCGCAAGGCTTCCTCGGTGTTGGCCGGGTCCATCTGGTAGGTTTTCTTGTCGCCCTTTAGCAAACCGCTCGATCCCACCGCGTCGCGGAACGGGCCGTAGAAGGCCGAGGCGTACTTGGCGGCGTAGCTCATGATCTGGACGTTGGTATGGCCCGCATCTTCCAGCGCATCGCGGATGGCCCCGATGCGACCGTCCATCATGTCGGACGGCGCGATCACGTCCGCGCCCGCCGCCGCCTGGTTGAGCGATTGGCCGACCAGCGCTGCCACCGTCTCGTCGTTGAGGACGTAGCCGGCCTCGTCGATCAGCCCGTCCTGCCCATGGCTGGTATAGGGATCGAGCGCCACGTCGGTCAGCAAACCGATCCGGTCGCCCAGCGCATCGCGCACGGCCTTGAGCGCGCGGCACATCAGGTTGTCGGGGTTGAGCGCCTCGCGCCCGTCTTCGCTGCGGCGATCTGCTTGCGTGTTGGGAAACAGCGCCAGGCACGGGATGCCCAGGTCCACCGCTTCGCGCGCGCGTTCCACGATGCCGTCCACCGACCAGCGCGAGACGCCGGGCAGCGAGGCGATCGGCTGTTCGACGCCACTGCCTTCGGTGACGAACAACGGCCAGATCAAATCGGCGGGGGTCAGGATCGTCTCGCGGTGGAGCGCGCGGCTCCAGGCGCTGGCGCGCGGACGGCGCAGGCGGGTGTGGGGATAAGTGCCGGTCATACGCGGGTGATTGCCGGAAAACAGGGCTGCGTTCAACTCGGGCGGATTGTCCAAGCTAGTCGCGGATGAGGGCACGAAGAGTTTCGATCCGGTCGGCTTCGTGCGCGGGCTTGTCGGCGCGGATGCGGTTGATCCGCGGAAAGCGCATGGCGACTCCCGATTTGTGGCGCTTGCTGGTGTGGACAGAATCGAACGCCACTTCGAATACCAGCGTCTTGTCGGTTTCGCGCACCGGGCCGAATTTGCCCATCGTGTGGGTGCGGACGTAGCGGTCGAGCCACTTCAGTTCCTCGTCGGTGAATCCGAAGTAGGCCTTGCCGACTGGCAGCAGTTCCGCGCCTTCGTCGGGATCGCCGTCCCAGCAGCCAAAGGTATAGTCCGAATAGAACGAGCTGCGCTTGCCCGAGCCGCGCTGGGCATACATCAGCACGCAATCGATCAGCAGCGGATCGCGCTTCCACTTGTACCACAAGCCGGTGCGCCGCCCCGCGACATAGGGCGAATCGCGGCGCTTGAGCATCACCCCTTCGATCGCATCGTCTCGCGCGCGTTCGCGGATCGCGGTCAGTTCGATGAAATCGGCGACGGGGATGGTGGCGGACAAGTCGAAGCGGGTGGGGTCCAGGCGGGTTACCAGCGCTTCCAGTGCGGCGCGGCGCTCGGTCCAGGGCAGGGCGCGCAAGTCGCGGCCTTCCAGGATCAGCACATCGTAAAGCCGCACGAAGGCAGGGTACTCGGCGAGCATTTTCTTGGAAACGAGTTTTCGGCCCAGCCGCTGCTGCAGTGCGTTGAAGCTGGCCGCGCCGCCTTCCTCGCCGCCCTGATGGACGCCGCGCACCAGCAGTTCGCCATCGAGCACGGCATCGAACGACAGGGCCTCGGCAATCTCCGGGAAGGTGCCGGAAATATCGTCGCCCGATCGGGAGTAGACGCGGGTCTGGCCCAGCTCCGCCCCGCCTGCGCGCACGACCTGGACGCGGATGCCGTCCCATTTCCACTCGGCGGCATAATCGGCCAGATCGACCACCAGTTCGTCCAGCCCATGGGCCAGCATGAACGGGCGGAACAGCGGCAAGTCTTCGGATGAAGGTGCCGGCGCACCGTGTGCGGCCCAGGCGAACAGTTCGGTGTAAGGCGCGGTCTGGCCGTGCCAGTGTTCCTCCACGTCCTCCACCGAAACGCCGAAGGCCAGTGCAAAAGCGGTCTTCGCCAGCCGCGCCGAGATGCCGATCCGCATCGCCCCCGTCGCCAACTTGAGCAAGGCGTAGCGGCCACTCGAATCGAGCCGGTCCAGCAGCTTGGGTAGCTCGGACATGACCGTCGCGCGCGTCATTCCGCGCAGCGTCGCGACCGCTTCGGCGACGGTGGGCGGGGATGGCGCAGCCTCGGGCTCGGGCCACAGCAGGCTTGCGGTCTCAGCCGAATCGCCGACGTACTCGCGGCTGAGCTTCCACAGCACCGGATCGACCCGCTCGGTCAGCAAGTTGCGGATGGTCGAGGATTTGACCGCCGGGAAATCCAGCCCGTCGGTCAGCGCGGCCAAGGCCCAGCCGCGATCGGGGTCGACGGTGGTGCTCAGATAATCCGCCAGCAGTTTCAGCTTGGCGTTGCGGCTACGGGTATAGACCAGCGCGTCGAGCAGGGCGGCGAAGCGTTCCATCAGTGCGCGTGAACGATGAGATGGGGGTCAGTCATCCTCGTCCTCGTACCCTACCAAGGCGAGGGCTTTGGCGCGGCGTTGGTTGAGCTGGCACCAGCGCAACATCGCTTCTTCGCGGCCGTGGGTGATCCAGGTTTCCGCCGGGTTCACGTCGGTCACGGTTTGGGTCAGCTCGTCCCAATCGGCGTGGTCGGAGATGATCAGTGGCAGTTCGACCATCCGCTGGCGGGCGCGTTGGCGCACTTGCATCCAGCCCGAGGCCATCGCGGTGATCGGATCGGGCAAACGCCGGCTCCAGCGATCGTTGAGCGCGGACGGCGGCGCGATGAGGATGCTGCCGGCAAGGCTTTCCTTGGGGGCGTCCGACACCAGGCGCAGATCGCCCAGCGGCACCCCCCACTCCTCGTAGAGCCGGCACATCTTCTCCATAGCCCCGTGCAGCCAAATGACCTCATGGTGCCCGGCGCGGCGGACCTCGGCGATCAGGCGCTGCGCTTTGCCCAATGCATAGGCGCCGACCAGAACGCACCGTTCGGGATTGGCGGTCAGCGCAGCTAGCAGCTTGGCGACTTCCTGTTCCACCGGCGGATGGCGGAATACCGGCAAGCCGAAAGTCGCCTCGGTGATGAGGACATCGCACGGCGTCACCTCGAACGGGGGGCAGGTCGGGTCCGGCCGGCGTTTGAAATCGCCGGTCACGATCACACGCTCGCCGGCATGTTCGAGCAGGATTTGCGCCGAGCCCAAGACGTGGCCGGCGGGAATCCAGGTGGCATGGACACCGCCTGCCAAAGCCATCCGCTCGCCATAAGGGACGGACACCGCGCCTTCGTCGGTCGCATAGCGCAGCTTCATGATCGCCAGCGTCTCGGGCGTGGCGAATGTCTCGCCATGGCCGCCGCGCGCGTGATCGGCATGGCCATGCGTCACCAGCGCCCGCGACACGGGCCGCGAGGGATCGATCCAGCAGTCGGCAGGGACGATGTGGATGCCCCAGGGCTCGGGCCGTATCCAGGCGAAATCGCGGGGCATCATCATGAAATGGGGTGAGAACCTCGCGGTTCCCACCCCATCGTCAGGTCGATGACGAAAGCTTATTCGTCAGAGTTGGTTTCCGGCTGGGCGCCTTTCTTGGCGGAGCCCTTGGCCGGGGCTTTCTTGCGGGCCTTGGCGGCTTTGGGCGGGGCGGGCGTCAGCTCGAAATTGAGCGCATCTTCCTTGATCGAGACGTGGACTTCGCCGCCGTGCGCCAGTTTGCCGAACAGCAGTTCCTCGGCCAGCGGTTGCTTGACCTTCTCCTGGATGACGCGCCCCATCGGACGGGCGCCGTAGAGCTTGTCGTAGCCGCGCTCACCCAGCCATTCGCGCGCATCCGAATCGAACTGGATGTGGACGTTCTGGTCCGCCAGCTGCAATTCGAGCTGGAGGATGAACTTGTCGACCACGCGGCTGATGGTGTCCTTGCCCAAGTAGGCGAAGGGCACGATCGCATCGAGGCGATTGCGGAATTCCGGCGAGAACATCTGCTTGACCGCTTCTTCGCCCGCATCCGCCTTGGACACATCGCCAAAGCCGATGCCCGAACGCGCCATGTCGGACGCGCCGGCATTGGTGGTCATGATCAGCACCACGTTGCGGAAATCGACGGTCTTGCCGTGGTGATCGGTCAGCCTGCCATTGTCCATCACCTGCAACAGGATGTTGAACAAGTCCGGATGCGCCTTCTCGATCTCGTCGAGCAGGAGGACGCAGTGCGGCTGCTGGTCGATCGCATCGGTAAGCAGACCGCCCTGGTCGAAGCCGACGTAGCCCGGAGGCGCGCCGATCAGGCGGCTGATCGAGTGGCGCTCCATGTACTCGGACATGTCGAAGCGCTGCATCGGGATGCCCATGATGCTGGCAAGCTGCTTGGCGACTTCGGTCTTGCCGACGCCGGTAGGGCCCGAGAACAGGAACGAGCCGATCGGCTTATCCGGATCGCGAAGTCCTGCGCGGCTCAGCTTCATCGCGGTGGACAGCACCTCGATCGCTTTGTCCTGACCGAAGACGACGCGCTTGAGATCGCGCTCCAGCGTGCCGAGCGCCTTCTTGTCGTCCGAACTGACCGACTTGGGCGGGATGCGCGCCATCGTCGCGATGACCTGCTCGATCTCCTTGGATGTGATCGTCTTCTTGCGGCGGCTGGGGGGCACCAGCATCTGCATCGCGCCCACTTCGTCGATCACGTCGATCGCCTTGTCGGGCAACTTGCGGTCGTTGATATAGCGGGCCGAGAGTTCCACCGCGGTCTTGATCGCATCGGGCGTGTACTTGACGCGGTGATGCTCTTCGAAGGCGGTGCGCAGGCCGCGCAGGATCTTGATCGTATCCTCGATCGTCGGCTCGTTCACGTCGATCTTCTGGAACCGGCGCAGCAAGGCGCGGTCCTTTTCGAAGTGATTGCGGAACTCCTTATAGGTGGTCGAGCCGATGCACCGGATGGTTCCGCCCGATAGCGCGGGCTTGAGCAGGTTGGACGCGTCCATCGCCCCACCGCTGGTGGCGCCAGCGCCGATCACGGTGTGGATCTCGTCGATGAACAAAACCGCGTGGGGCATCTTTTCCAGCTCGGAGACGACTTGCTTGAGCCGTTCCTCGAAATCGCCGCGATACCGAGTGCCGGCCAGCAGGCTGCCCATGTCGAGCGAGTAGATCACGGCTTCGGCCAGGACTTCGGGCACTTCGCCTTCGACGATCTTGCGTGCCAGGCCTTCGGCAATCGCGGTCTTACCCACGCCCGGATCGCCCACATAGAGCGGGTTGTTCTTGGACCGGCGGCACAGGATCTGGATCGTGCGATCGACCTCGGGGCCGCGCCCGATCAGCGGATCGACCTTACCCTTCAGCGCCTTCTCGTTGAGATTGACGGTGAACTGGTCGAGCGCGGATTCCTTCTTGTTGCTGGCGGCTTTGGTCTCGGTCTTTTCCTCGGGCGTGGGGGGTGATTCCTCATTGCCCTTGGGCGAGCGATCCTCGATCCGGCGGCCGCCCTTGCCGATGCCGTGGCTGATGTAGCTGACCGCATCCAGTCGGCTCATGTCCTGCTGCTGCAGGAAATAGACCGCATATGAATCGCGCTCGGAGAACAAGGCGACCAGCACATTGGCACCGGTCACGGTGTCCTTGCCGGACGACTGGACGTGCAGGATCGCGCGCTGGATTACCCGCTGGAAACCGGCGGTGGGAGCGGGATCGCCCTTGTCCTCGGTCTTGAGCGACTGGTATTCCTGGTCGAGGTACTGGCGCACCACGTCGCCCAGATCGCCCAGTTCCACGCCGCAGGCCTGCATGACCTGCGCCGCGTCGGCATCGTCGATCAGCGCGAGCAGCAAGTGCTCGAGCGTCGCGTACTCGTGGCTGCGCTCCGACGCGTGGGAGAGAGCGGAGTGCAGGGTCTTTTCAAGGCTTTGGGCGAAACTGGGCATCTAGGACACCTTTATTATAAGGGGCATTTCAAGGCTGGGCTTTCCGGATGGGAGAGCTTGCGCGCGACACTGAGGTTGGCGGCTTCTTCTTGGCCGATTGGGCTTATGATATTTAATATAGGAACGTTGCAGGCAGTTGCGAAGGTCACCTGCAAGGTAGTGTGGCGAACCTGCGCGGGTCACGCCGATCGAGGCCTAAAAAGCGCTTCGGCTGCGCTCATGTGGTCGGCGGACTTTCGCCGGTGTTCACGAATGCGCGCGATCTCGGTTTCGAGCAGTTCGATGCGCGCGCCAAGCTCGTCCAGAGAATAGCGTTCCAGGCTTTCGCTGGCGAGGAGGCTGGCGGTTCCGAGGTCACCCTCGGTCGACCGCCGCCTAGGCCGGTCGTTATCGTCCATTGCGCTGCAGCATCGGACTGGAATTCGCGGCTGTCAATGGTCGGAAAAACCGTTTCCCTGTCCATCGTTCCGGTGCAACACTGCGCGCCATGACAACCAACCAGTCAGCTACCGTGCCTAACACTATGATCGCCGTGGGTTACGACGCCCCCGGTGGGCCGGATGTTCTTCAGCCTACTTGGGTGCCCGTGCCTCTTCCCGGACCTGGCCAAGTACTGGTCGCAGTGGCCTTTGCCGGGGTCAACCGACCGGACGTCGTCCAGCGGCAGGGCAACTATCCTCCTCCGCCTGGCGCATCGCCGATACCGGGGCTGGAGATTGCCGGAACCGTGGTTGCGGTGGGCGAAGGTGTCGCCTGGCCGCGAGTGGGCGACGAGGTTTGCGCATTGGTGAACGGCGGCGGCTACGCACAATACTGCATCGCAGTAGCGGGGCACTGCCTGCCGGTGCCGGCGGGGCTCGGGCTGGACGCAGCGGCGGCGCTGCCCGAGACGTTGTTCACAGTCTGGCACAACGTGTTCGAACGCGGCTTCGCGCGCGAGGGTGAGGCGCTGCTGGTCCACGGTGGCACCAGCGGCATCGGCAGCATGGCGATCATGCTGGGCCGGCACTTCGGGCTGAGGGTCATTGTCACTTGCGGATCGGCGGACAAGTGCGCGGCGGCGCTGGCGATCGGCGCGGACCATGCGATCGACTACAAGACGGTGGACTTCGTGGAAGAGGTCGCCCGCATTACCGAGGGGCGCGGCGTGGACGTGGTGCTCGACATGGTGGCGGGCGATTACGTGGTGCGCAACCTCAAGTGCCTCGCCCCCGATGGGCGACACGTCACGATTGCGGTGCAAGGTGGCACCAAGGCGCAGATCAACATGGGCGTGGTGATGCAGAAGCGGCTCACCCTGACCGGATCGACGCTGCGCCCCCGCACCGATGCGTTCAAGGCGTTGTTGGCACAGGAAATCCGCGCCAATGCCTGGCCGTTGGTGGAAGAAGGCGCGCTGCGCCCGGTCATGGACACCCGCTTTCCGCTGGCCGAAGCCGCGAAGGCGCACGCGCGGATGGAAGCGGGCGACCATATCGGCAAGATCGTGCTGGAAGTTTGAGAGATGTCTGAGGCCCTGATCCTTCACGAAGACCCGCGTAGCGGCAATTGCTACAAGATTCGGCTGACCGCCGCGCTGCTGGGACTGCCGCTGCAGCGCGTTGCCTATGACATCATGGCTGGCGAGACCCGTACGCCCGAGTTTCTGGCCACGATCAACGCCAACGGGCGTATCCCGGTGCTGCAGGCCGGAAACCGCTTCCTGCCCGAAAGCAACGCGGCATGCTGGTATCTGGCCGACGGATCGGCGCTGATCCCGCATGACCGCTTTGGCCGCGCCGACATGCTGCGCTGGATGTTCTTCGAGCAGTACAACCACGAACCCAACATCGCCACGCTGCGTTTCTGGATGCTGTTCGTGGGCGAGGACAAGCTCAGCGCGTTCCAAAACAGCCAGATTCCAGCCAAACGCGCCGGCGGAGAGGCTGCGCTGGAAGTGATTGAAGATCAATTGTCGCGGACCGACTGGCTGGCAGGAGATGTCGCCAGCCTCGCCGATATCGCGCTCTACGCCTACACGCACGTCTGCGAGGATGGCGGCTTTCGCCTGGGCGACTATTCCGCAATAGGGCGATGGCTGGACCAGATGGAGAGCTTGCCCGGCTTCGTCGCGATGGACTGAGATGAACGAGGCGACAAGGTGTAGGGGGACTCCTACCCCCCCCACCTTTCCCGGCCTATTGCCGCCTAATCCCGGACTTCCCACCATTATCAGTCCCTGAAGAGGGAGCCAGATTCGATGGGAAGCACCGACGAGCGCAAACGAGCTACTAAACCACGGCGGAAAGAACGGCTCGCCTTGCCTCTTTCCAGTCTGCGCTTGGTCGAACGACCGTTATTCGGCCCGCCTGCACGTCATCAGCCCATTTCTGAATGGAGGTCGCGCATGCTCCAGCACGATTCGGTAAGGCCGGTCGCGATCGTAAGGAGGTTTCTGACCCGGTGGCTCATTTCGCCGGCCAGTATTTTATTGCCTTCTTCGGCGTTTTTTCGGCTGGTTACATCGAGAAAGATGCCGAATATCGTCCTCCCGACGATTCCCACATCCTGCCCTTGGCCGCGTGCCGAAATCCATCGAATTTCATCGCCGATCATGATGCGGAAGTCTGTTTCGTAACGACCGAGCACGGCAAGCGTCGCCTGGAAAGCCAAGCGTACACGATCGCGATCTGCGGGATGAATGTGGGCCGAGAGCTCTTCGAACGTGACGGTATCGCGCCAGGCCAGGCCCCACGATTCCAAACCACGCTCGTCTAGCGTCAGTTGGTCCGAAACGACGTTCCTGGCCCGCGCGATGCCGGCAGCGTCCAAGGCTTTGTGATATTAAAGGCAGGCACTTTCCGGGTTTATCGCCCTTGGCTCAGTCAAGTGAGGCAGGTCCGACGACGACCGCGCCGACTGCGAGCGCCGGTTGTGCAACGTCTGCAGTTGGCAAGGGTAGGGATGCGATCTGGTCCTCGGTAATTGCCGGGTCTGGCACGCGGAACAGGCCGATACGGCCGGCTTTGTCGCCCAGCGCTACGCTTGAGGTCAGGCTGATTAGCCACGGCGAAGTCAGTAGCCCGATAATAATGGGTAGCAACCAGATCGTCACCGTCAGGTCGAGAAACGCGGTGGTGCACAGTGCCGCGCCTAGCAGAAAATGCTCACGCATATCGGGAAGTACCTGGCGCAGCGGGATCTTGCGGGCATCGCGCACTTGCGTGTTCCAGCTTGCGGACACGCCGAGCACGAGCCCCAACAGCGCTTTGGTTTGGGTTACCATAGTCACCGGAGCCAGCAGCATGGCGAGCACTATTTCGGTTAGCACCGAGCGCAATACGCGCAGCGTACCCCCGAAATTACGCCGCCGCTCTGCGTCAGCCAGCATCCAGATCGTGCCCATCAGTTTGGGTCCGAACAGCAAAACCACGGTCAGCGCGAGCACGCTGGGCGGTGCGAGCGTAACGAAGTTGCCATTGTCGCGTGTCGCGGCCTGGCCGATCATCGTCAGGATCAGCAGCAGCCACGCGGGCGAGGTAAGATAGGCCGAGGCGCCGATAAGAAGGTGCAGCCGGCTGGCCCAGTGCAGGCCCGAAGCACCGAGCAGTTGGAGGTGCTGGAGGTTGCCTTGCATCCAGCGTCGATCGCGGATCGACAGGTCGACGATCGACGGCGGGAATTCTTCGTAGCTGCCGCCGATCATCACCATATGGACTGCCCAACCCCGTCGGCGCAACAAAGCCGATTCCACCATATCGTGGCTGAGGATGTGGCCGCCGAACGGAGGTTTGCCCGGAAGCGCCGGCAATCCACACGATTCCGCAAAAGCGCGGGTGCGGACGATGGCGTTATGGCCCCAAAAGTTCGCTTCCGAACCCGACCACCACAGCAACCCGGCAGAGGCGATCGGCCCGTAGGCCTCACTGGCGAACTGCATCCAGCGCTGGAAGACAGTGCGCGCGTTGGTAATCATCGGGACGGTCTGCAGCAGGCCGATCGAGGGGCGCTCTTCCATGATCGCGGCCATGCCGACGATCGTGTCGCCGCTCATCATCGAATCGGCGTCTAGGACCAGCATGTTCTCATAGGCACCCCCGAAGCGGCCCACCCACTCGGCGATGTTGCCCGGTTTGCGCGCCACATTCTGTTCGCGGCGGCGGTAGAAGACGCGGATTGGGGCGGTGGCCGCAAGATCGCGCCACGCAGCTTCTTCGCGTTTGCCGTGAAAGGGGTTGGAATCGCTCAAGACGAAGAAGTCGATCCACTCGGCGCCGCCGGCCGTCGCGATCGAGCGGGCCATGGTGGAGACGCGGCCGAACACTTCGTCGACGTCCTCGTTGTAGACCGGCATTAGAACCGCGGTGCGATGGCGCAGGCTGGAGGCAGGGCTTGGCACCGGGATGAAGCCGGGATGCTCGCCGGTAATCAGCTTGAGGAAGCCGATCGTCGACGTCACGAAGCCAAACGCGATCCAGCAGAACAGCGGGACGAAGAAGCTGAGGAGGGTGATTTCCACCCAGTCCAATCCATCGCGCGATAGCTCAAGCCGCACGGTACTGGACGCCGCCAGCCCGATCACCGCCGTCAGTGCGATGAGCAGCAGGCGTTTTACCTGCATGCCGTAAGGGCTCGTCCGTACTTCGATGGCGCCAGGCGGATTGCCGTAAAGATCCTGGATCGGCATCGCCAACGGCGCTTCCACCGGCAGCATTGGGCTTGCCGTCAATGGAACAAGGCTCATACTTCGATCGCCTTGATGACCGTCTCGCTAAGCGCGCTCTGGCCGCGCTTGAGGAAGAGCCGGAATTCGGGTCGGGGAAGATTGGCGGTCCGCACATCTAGCGTGACGCGCCAGCGGCCATCGCCGCGCGCAATCGGGTAGGCAGCGGACGATACCAGCGCGTTGGCGGGCAGGTCAGTAGCGGCAATCACGCCGCTATTGCGGTCAAGCCCAGTCAACGAAGCCCCCGCAAAATCGAAGACGAACTTGCGTGCGCCGACGATCGGGTCTGCGCCGGGGATACCACCAGGTCCCTCGAAGGAATCGACGCAACGAGCCGTCGCATCTGCGGTGGGGTCGTTCGATGTCCAAGTGAGGCGGTAGGCGAAGTCGCGCCGTTCACCTGCTTTGGCCGGACGATCACTATGCCAGAACACCGCGATATTATCGTTGGTCTCGCGATCGGTCGCCATTTCCAAGAGGTAGACGGAACCTGGTCCCCAATCTCCCTTGGGCTGAACCCATAGCGACGGACGCTTGTCGTAGAACACGCCGTCGTCCTGATAATGGTCAAACACCTGGTCGCGCTGGAGCAGGCCGAAACCGCGCGGGTTATCGGCACGAAAGGCATGGAGTCGCGTCGACTTGGGATTGTCCAAAGGCCGCCACACTCGTTCGCCGTTGCCGGCCTGGATTGCAAGCCCATCCGAATCGTGAATTTCTGGCCGCCAGTCAGCATGGGGCGGGCGGCGCGACTGGTCGTACCAGAACATGCTGGATGCCGCCGCAATGCCAAGCTGGCCAACGTCGTTGCGCAAGAACAGCGTGCCGGTCACATCCTGGATGACGCCGGCATCGTCAAAGTTGCAGTCAAACCCGAAGGCGCCCGTCACGCTGGGGCCATCGAGCAGGGCGTGAATACGAACCTTGCCTGGCCCTTCCTGCTCGAACCAGAAATGGGTGAAGTTGGGAAATTCCTCAGGCGAGGGCAGGCCGGTATCGATCGCGACCGCGCGCGCGGACAATCCATATTGGTCGCGCGAACCGCATGCGCGGAAATAGCTTGCACCTTGAAAGGCGAGCCAATCGCTTTTGCCGGAGGCATCCAAGACGCGGAAGCCCGAAGCATCGGCAGTGCCGCCGCCGGCAAAAAGACCGGCCATGTCGGTGATCTCGCGCGCCTGACCTGCCTGCACCACGGCAATGCGGACCGGACTTGTCGCGTTGACCTTGCTCGCCGGCAGCAGCCGCACATTCCCCGCGATCGCTTGCGCCGAGCCATACGTTAACTTGACCGCCGCATCGTAATCACGCGCCGCGTGGGCAGACACGGGTGGCACTACGTAGGGCCGAGCCGCCAAAACGCGGGCGCGTTCCACCAGGATATCCCACGAGAACGGGGTCGGTGGCCCCATTCGTTGCGGTGCCTTGGCCAAAGCACGGTCCAACGGAATCGCTCCGGCAACCCCTAAGGCCGCGAACAGCCTGACGACCATGCGGCGCGAAATTTGCGCGTCCAATAACAGAGTTTGCTCCCCTTTGTTGTTGAGCCCTTAGCAATAGTACGCATGGGCAAGGCTCTTGTTTCCAAGTGCCGCCCCCGATCGCTCGTTTCGGCGCGCCCGTTCGAGCGCGCATATGTCAGGAACCTGGCTGAGTCCGTGATGATGCGGCAGTCGGTGCCCGCCAGCCGATGATAACTTGGTCGCCCGGGGCCAAGCCGGCGCCGAATACTTCGGTACGCTGTCCATCGCTCGCGCCGACGACGACATTGACCCGTCGAGGCTCGCCATCCTTGGACAATACATAAACGCTAGGCGGTTGGCGTCCGACAGCCGCTCCCGGATCGAAAGCCAGGGCCGCGTCGGGAACCAATAGCACGCCTCGGCGCGGCGGCAGCAGCATTTCCACCGTCGCCGGCATTCCGGGGCGCAAACGCGGATCGGCCCGAGTGATAGCGAAACGTGCGATGGCCATGCCGGGCTGTGCCCGCGAAGCCGGACGTAACTGAGCAAGCGTTGCAGCTTGCGGGGCGTCCGGAAGCGCATCGAGCCGGACTTGTGCCGGTGCTCCTGTAGGCGGCGGTCCGAATGGCGGCATGGGAATGGGCACTTCGATAACCAGCGGACCCTGGGTGCGCGATAGCGTGAAGAGTGTTTGGCGTTCTTCGATTGCCTGGCCGTGCGAGGCAAGCCGATCGAGGATGATCGCGTCGTCCGGTGCGCGCAACTCGCTGGGGGCGACATCCGCGCGCTTGCCTTTCAGCCGCAGCCGCGCTGCGGTAGCTTGGGCGCGGGCGCTGTCGACCGCCAGACTCGTGCGCCGTGCCGATGCGCGGGCAGCCTCCATTTCGTTCAACGCCGGCGCACGACCGCCGGATCTGCGCCACACGCCTTCAAAGCGCGCCAGGCGCGCTGCAGCTTCCTGCGCGGAAATCTGAGCCGCTGCGAGCGCCGCGTGGGCGGCGGTAACATCGCTTTCCTCTATCCCGATCGCATCTTTGGCCCCGACCAGGTCAATCCGCGCCAGCAACTCGCCCTTTTTGACCGGTCCTGTGGATTTGGGCGATATCCACGTTATCCGTCCTGCACGGGGGGCTGAAATTACGAATTCGCCGGCGGCGTGCAGTTCGCCTTTCTGTGCCACCCTAGGGACCAGATCGCCGCGCTCGACTGCGGCGGAATAGTAAGGCGAATCCTCGCCTGTCACGAAGCGAACGAAAAAGGTGGCGGCACCGAGGCCGGCTAGCGCCAGCAGCAATAGGCTCAGCCAATGGCGGGCGACGCGCCGGGGCGTTGCGCCAAGCAACGTGTCCAAGCCGCTGGGTGTGTGTCCTTCAGTCACAGCGAGAAGCCGTAACGACCAACGGCGACTTTGCGCTGGCATGCGAGCGTTTTTCCGGCGGCGTCGCGATGACCGGCTCCAACCCTTGCCGGGCCCAAGCAGGGTCTTGCGCGTCTTGATGACGAATGTCGTCCGCCAGCGCCCGAGCCTGTCGATCGACCAATGCTTGTTCAAGAGCAAGCGCTGCGGCTTCGGCAACGTAGAGAGACGCCATCGACCCCGCGCCTTCGCGATAGGCCGTGCGCGCATCACGCACGGTACGGCGGGCTTTATCGATTTCATTGCTCAACAGAGCGTCTGACGAGGGAGCCGTGGCACTTGCAGCCGGTGTCCAAGGCGGGAACGCCGCGGTCGATCCGACCTGGGCAGCCAAAGCGGCAGCATCTTCGTTTACCAACCCGGCGAGGGCATCGATCGCATCTGTTAGGCGCACCTGGTCGTCATCGAGCTCTGCGCGTGCGGTATTATCTTGAGTTCGGGCGACGGCGCCGTCGATCGCGGGAACGAGCCCGGCTTGGCGGCGAAATTCGGCGATCTCCGCATTGTCGCGGTATTGATCGACAAGGTCCTTACGCTGGCCGACACGGCGCTGCAGCCGCCGCACTTCCAAATA
This sequence comes from Novosphingobium sp. Rr 2-17, assembly GCF_000272475.1. GTDB lineage: Bacteria > Pseudomonadota > Alphaproteobacteria > Sphingomonadales > Sphingomonadaceae > Novosphingobium. Next base: position 579 of record NZ_AKFJ01000006.1, on the reverse strand, counting down.
GGCCAGCGCTACGCGTTGGCTCAGGCGCACGCGACGTAACGCGATACGCTCGATCCGCGCATTGCGGGCAGCTTCGGTCTCGGCAGTGTCGTCCTTGCCGAACAGTCTTTCTATACGCGCACCCAATTGCTGGCGTCCGCGTCGGTCCTGCTCGTCCTGGGTTCGCAATCGCTCGACCGCACAGGTCAAGTCGTTGTCGTCCGTCAGAGCCTTCTCGATGAGTGCGCTGAGATAAGGGTCGGATAGAGACTGCCGCCATGCAGATACAGGGGGCCCGGCGCTTATCTGCTGAGAGGTGTCGGAGGTGGCTGCGTCAGGCGTTGTCTGCGCATGAAGGGGCGCAAACAACGCGGCGCAGGTTAGCGCGGCGAGCGAGGTCGCTAATAAGCGGCGGTTGGCACTAGGGATCGTCGACACGCCAGAGGGATAGCAGCAACAGTGCTTCGTGCAAACGTGCTGCAACAGCGAAGGCGTTGGAGCGAGCGCGCAGAGCGGTAGCGTTGAGGTCGTCGGCATCTGCCCCAGCTAGGACGGCGAATGACAGTTCAGTGAAAAAAATGGAAAAACCTTATTGACCGA
>NZ_AKFJ01000005.1 GCF_000272475.1 Novosphingobium sp. Rr 2-17 | reverse complement strand
GCTTTTGCGGGTGTCCAGCTGGGCGGGTGCTAAAAGCGATCGGCGAAATTGGGCGAACCGGTTATGTCTTCCCGGGCGAAAAGCCGGGCAAGCCGATCTCGCAGAATACGATGATCTATGGCTGCTATCGCATGGACTATCTCGGACGCCAGACGATGCACGGGTTCCGGGGCATCGCCTCGACCTGGGCGAACGAGGCTGAGAAGTACCGGCCCGACTGGATCGAAATGGCGTTGGCGCATGACGAAGAGGACGAGGTGAGGAGCGCCTACAACAGCGCGCTCTACCTCACGCCGCGTCGCCGCATGCTCCAGGATTGGGGTGACCTCATCGAAGGGTTTATCGTTGGGAAGGCGCCATAGGATGCTGTTCGGGCCGCTCGCCTCCACGAGGTCGATCTGCTGACCCCGCTGACCCACCTCCTCGCCGACATCCTCGAATCAACCGCACGAACTCCTGCCTTGGAATTGGACGGCTGCTCAGAAGGTGGCCGAAGAACGCGCCGCCCGCCCAGCAGTTAGATCGGGCGCTTGTCGCTTGTGCAGAACAGTCGATGGAATACCTGCTCGCAGCGCTCGAGGCCGGTCGACGTTAGCACCACCGACTTCGCTTGCCCATGGGATTGAGGATCGATCCTTGCTTGTACAAGCGTCCCAACGCGTCCCAATCGAAGGACTTCCAGGCTCTACAGGTTACTGACATCCGATCCAAGTCGTGCACCGTCAGGAACATCAAACCCAGAACTGCCTCATCAATCCGGTCGGTATCGATATCCTGCTCTTCCACCGGCAGCATTTTCGCAATGCCACCCACAATCTCGCATCTTGATCTCGACCTCCACCGCAGTAGCATCGCGGATGTATGCCCTTCGGCAAGTGCCGACCCTCTTCGGTCGCTCGGCCGCCGGTTCTAGATCCTCAGGTGCAGACGGTCCGCTATTCCGGCAGCTATCTACAGTAAGGTAATTCGTGCCCCATGCTGGGAACCCAAATCTCGCTTTAGCCGCCGCTCGATGATTGCCGAGATGAACCAGCGCCCGGCTTCAACTCCGCGACTTGCGCTGAGACAGGCAGATTTCAGGATGAGCAAACGTCAATTCGCGTCAGATTTCTCTCCGTCGCGCTTTCCAACGTCGTCAATTTCGCTCGCCTTTTTTGCCGCGATTTTAGCACTCTCGGCCTTCAGTGGACGCGAAACGGGGCACACTTCCTGCGCGTAGGTGTTGAGCGTGTTGAGCAGGTTGTCTGGGACAAGTCGGTAGAACACGAACTGTCCTCGCTTCTCGCTGGTAACCAGCCCGGCGTTCTCCAGTACGGTTAGATGTTGGGACACCGCGGGCTTGGACATTTCGAAGCGCGAGGCGATATCGCCAGCGCTGAGTTCGGCGTGGCTCAGGTACGCAAGGATCTTGCGACGGGGGGTGGACGCCAAGGCTTCGAACACTTTTTGCATAATGTGTATTTAAGGAATGAGCTAACCGCTTGACAAGGGCCTTCAGGCAATTAAGCAATGAACTAATTACCTCGGAGGTTGAAGTGCCCGACGTGTCCCCTAGCCAAGCCCCATCCATGCCGCCCGAAGCGAAGGTGAACAGCCTCATTGAAGTTGTCGGCTGCAGCCCGGTTGAGGGCACGGTTCGATGGGATCCGGTCCATTCGATCTGGAACGCGAGCATGATGGTGATTTCGGTCGTGCTGGCCCCGGCCTTCGCCAGTTGGTCGGCCTTGGGAATGTTCCTTGTACTGACGGGGGCATCGCTTCTGCTGGGGCACAGCATCGGTTTTCATCGCCTTCTGATCCATCGCAGCTTCGCGTGCCCGCTCTGGCTGGAGCGGGTGTTGGTGTGGATCGGTACGCTGGTCGGCATGAGCGGGCCGTTCTGGATGATCCGCACGCATGACCTGAGGGACTGGGCGCAGCGGCAGAGCGACTGCCACGACTATCTTGCGCATCGGCGCCCCATGCTGATCGACGCGTGGTGGCAACTCCATTGCCGTCTCGAACTGGTGAATGCTCCGACGTTCGACCTCGGGCGGGCCGGGAAGGACCGGTTCTACCGCTTCCTGGAGCAGACCTGGATGGTGCAGCAGATTCCCTTGGGCATAGCCCTGTATCTCGCCGGAGGTTTGCCGTGGGTAATATGGGGCGTGTGCGTCCGGGTGAGCGTGTGCGTTACCGGCCACTGGTTCGTCGGCCACCTCGCACACCGGCGCGGGCCACAGTCCTGGCTCGTGGAAACTGCCGGCGTACAAGCCCACGACGTCCCCTGGGCTGCGATCCCGACCATGGGGGAGGCGTGGCACAACAATCACCATGCCTTCCCCGGCTCGGCGCGGATCGGCCTCTACCCGGGTCAAAGCGACTGGGGCTATGGGATGATCGCGATGTTGGAGAATCTCGGCCTCGCCTGGGACGTGGTCACGCCCGAAACAATGGCTCCGCGTAAGGAACTGCGGCCGACGGTGTCGCAGGACCGGCCCGAAGGCCGGTTTTCCCAAACGGCGAGGGCGTGAGCCATGCACAAGCTGCTTACCTTCCAGGGGCGTGTGTCACCGCTGGTCTACGCACTGGCCGCACCGGTGCTGTTGCTTTCGCAAAACCTCATGGTGGCGCTCTGCTACCGCTGGCAGGGAGTGGCACTAAAGACCGATGGATGGTTCTGGCTCCTGCCGCTGCGCCGTCTTGCTGAAATGCCGGGTCTCACCGCCACCCAGGCCGCGACTGTATTCGCGCTAGGGTTCGTGATCGCATGGGTCTTGGCAGCTCTCTCGTTTCGCCGTGCGAACTGGTCCGGACGCGACCACAGGCTAAGTCTGTTCGCCATCTTTCCTGTGCTCCAGATCGTCATCGTCACGCTGCTCTGCATCATGCCGCGCCGGTGCGGCGAACAGGGTGGCCAACGAGGCGACGAGGTCGATCTGGGCGAAGTCCTGCAAGGAGTGCTGGCGGGCGTGGCGATCATCGTTGTCGCCGTGCTCATCTCGGCATTGACGCTTGGCACCTATGGCTGGGGCCTCTTCGTCGCGACGCCTTTCGTGGTCGGAATGACGACAGGGTATATTGTGAACCGTCGCGTGCCGCAGACCGGAAGGCGGACCATGGCCCACGTCCTCGCGGCCGGCGCACTGGGCGGTCTTGCCTTGCTCATGTTCGCGCTGGAGGGCTTCATGTGCATCGTCCTGGTCGCGCCGCTCGGTCTGGGAGCCGCAGCGATCGGTGGCGCCTTTGGCCGGGCCATCGCCATGTCCAGACATGATGGCAGTAGGCCGCTGATGTCCGTCGCCATACTTCCGGCCTTGTTCGCGCTCGAAGCGAGCATGCCGCCTGCGACGCCCATCGACACGGTCGAGAGCATTGACATCGCGGCTTCGCCAGACGTGGTGTGGCAGGCGATCACCAGCGAAGCTCCCATTGGCTTGTCGCCGGGCCTTCCCGGACTAGCGGGTCTGGCCTATCCTGTCCGCAGTAGCCTCAACGGTGAAGGCGTTGGCGCCACGCGCCTCGGCGTATTTTCGACCGGGACCGCGGTAGAGCGTGTGACCGAATGGAAGCCGGGCCGCGTGCTGGCTTTCACCGTCCTTTCGCAGCCCCCGGCGATGGAAGAGATGAGCCCCTATCGCCACCTTCATACCCCTCACCTGACGGGGTATGTCGTCACCGGCGACACGAGGTACCTGCTCTCGCCCCTGCGCAACGGCGGCACGAGGCTGACGCTGCAGGCGCAGACCGTGCTGCGCATCGACCCGATCGCCTATTGGGAGCCGATCGCCCGCATCGCGTTCCACTTGAACCTTCGCCGAGTGCTTAACAGCGCTAAAATTGAGGCCGAGGGACCGCGTTTTGAATAAACGAACAACCGTTGCCGGGGCGGCGATCTCAAGGGACGAACAATAGTATCGGCGGCTCGCGACCCTTGCCGGTCACTCAGCGGTCGACTTTCGCTCCTCAGGTACGGACCGACCGCTATCCCGACGGCTGCCGAACACCTCCGGTCATCCAGCCTTGACCGGATATGCAGGAACGCGCCTCCACATCGTTACTCAGGTTGGTGCCGCACCAACCCGTAAGCGGACTTGCTTTTGCCATTGCGCTTTGGCTCGACGTGCAAAGATTGGCCGACAGCAATTTTTGATCAGCGCTTCACGAATGCCAGCATGTCGGCGTTCAAGGTGTCAGCATTCACCGTCAGCATCCCGTGCGAAAAACCTTCATAGATCCGCAGGGTGGGGTCTGCGAGAAGTTCTGCCTGCAGCACGCCGGCATTGCGATACGGCACAACTTGATCATCGTCGCCATGGAGCACCAGTGTTGGGACGCTAACCGCCTTGAGATCGTCGGTCTGGTCCGTCTCAGAAAATGCTTTGATACCGTGATAGTGGGCGAGCGCGCTGCCCATCATGCCCTGGCGCCACCAGTTATCGACGACAGCAGGTTTTATTTCGGTCCCGCTGCGGTTGAAGCCATAAAATGGTCCTGACGCGACATCGCGGAAAAATTGCGCGCGGTTGGTGGCAAGTCCGGCGCGTAGTCCATCGAAGACCTCCATCGGCAGGCCACCTGGATAGCGATCCGTCTTCAGCATGATCGGCGGCACGGCGCTCACCAGAATGGCCTTGGCCACGCGGTCTTGTGGTATGCCATAGCGGGCAACATAGGCGGCCGCTTCACCGCCGCCGGTCGAATGGCCGATGTGGATCGCATTGCGCAGATCGAGTTGTTCGGCCAGCGCAGCGGCATCAGCCGCGTAGTGGTCCATGTCGTGGCCGAAATCGACCTGGGCAGACCGACCGTGTCCGCGCCGGTCATGGGCAATCACCCGATAACCCTGCGCCAGGAAGAACAGCATCTGTGTGTCCCAATCGTCGGACGACAACGGCCAGCCGTGGTGGAAGACGATGGGCTGTGCATCTTTCGGACCCCAGTCCTTGTAGAAGATGGCCGTACCGTCCGACGTGGTGATGAACTTGGTCATGATGTTTCTCCTGACTTAAGATTGTTGATCTGGGTTGTCAGCGGTGCTGATCTTAAGCGGCGTTTCCCATTGATGGATAATCGACATAACCCGCATCGCTGCCGCCAAAGAAGCTTGCGCGGTCGCCTTCATTGAGCGGTGCATCAGCCCTCAAGCGCTCAACGAAATCCGGGTTCGCCAGCGGCATGACGCCGTAGGATTCGAGGTCTGCCAGGCCTGAGGCGACGTCGGACCCGATCGTGTCGCGCGCCCGTCCGGGGCGATTCAGGATGAAGGTCTGGTGCCATGACGCCCGCAAGTCCCGCAGGAGGTCATCGGGCACACTATGCGTAATGTGCAGATAAGCGAGGCCCAGACTGTCGAGTTCCGCCACCAGATAGCGATAGAGATCAGCGCTGTCCGGTCCCTCATCAATGCCCCACATCGCCATGCCGGGTGACAGCCGGATGCCCGTACGGTCGGCGCCGATCTCGTCAGCCACTGCCGCCGCAACCTCGATGGCGAAACGGGCGCGGTTCTCGATCGATCCGCCGTAGCGGTCGGTCCGCGCATTGGCGCTGGGTGCCAGAAACTGATGGATCAGATAGGCATTGGCGCCGTGGATCTCGACCCCGTCAGCGCCCGCTTCTATGGCGCTTCTTGCTGCTTGGCGGAAATCGGCAATCGTCTGGTCGATGTCGGCCTGCGTCATGGCGCGCGGCACGGGAATGTCTAGCATGCCCTTGGCAGTGAACATGGGCGTACCCGGCGCAAGCGGGCTGGGGGCCAGTGCCTGACGGTGATGGGGCGTATTGTCCGGATGTGACATCCGACCGACATGCATGAGCTGGATGAACAGGTCGCTGCCCCGGGCATGCACGGCATCGGCCACCTTGCGCCACCCGGCAACATGGGCGGGCGTGTAAATGCCGGGCGTGGTGAGATAGCCCTGCCCGTCGTCAGACGGCTGCGTGCCCTCGCTGATGATCAGGCCGATGCTCGCGCGCTGGCCATAATAGAGCGCGGCGCTGGCGCCGGGGGTGCCATCGCTTTGCGCTCGGCTGCGGGTCATCGGAGCCATGACGAGGCGATTGGAAAGCTCTAGTCGGCCCAGGCGATAGGAGGAGAACACATCGGTCATGGCAAAACATCCTTATGCAGGGTGTGTTTCAATTGTTCGGGGCGAGATCGAGCAGCACCCAAAGCCGAGCAATACGGCCGTCGATGATCTCGGCGGTGTCAGCCCCCAAGACCGTTGCGGGATTGCTGGGGGTGCCAGCGTGCCAGCGCAACGTTGCCATGCCGTGATGCCCTAAGCCCCTTCCTTCCGGTACAAAGGTGAAATCAGGGCCAAAATTGGTGAGGAGCTTTCCCGCGATGTCCGAGATGGCCTGACGCCCTTCCACGATGGCGTCCGGCTCGTACATGATGGGGTCGGTCACATAGAGGTCTGCGACGGCCGCGTCGCGCAGCGCAGCGTCGCGCTCGTTGAAAACGCGCTCAAGATTGGCGCGAAGCAGAGCGCCATAGTCTGGCTCTACGGCGGGGCTGGTGGTGTCGGTGTCGGTCATGGCACATTCCTTTCTGAGTGGTCTGGATGTCAGCCAAACTTGACGAGGTTGAGGGCGGGCAGCGGACCACCCGGAAACTGGACAAGACGCGCGCCGATAGCGAGCGAACCTAGATCGATTCCGGCAAAGCCAAGCTGGTCGATGAGCGCGCCGACTTCTCCCTTGGCTGCCACATCGTCGCCCGAGTAGAACAGGACGCGCTTGCCGCCTTCGGCCTGCGGATCGCCGGACAGTAGCTGAGGCTGCAGATGGTTGAAGGCCTTGACCAGCTTTGCCCCGCGCGCCAGCCCGGCTACCACCTCCGATGAGGCGACCCCGCCCAGATCGACCGGTTTGAACAGCGGCGCTTCGATGGGATTGTTGGCGTCCACCACGATCCGCCCGTTAAAATCGGGCAGCGTGGCGAACAACTCGGGCAAGCGCGACCAGTTCACTGCGACGAAGACGATGTCTTTCGCGGCGACATCTGCGACGGTGTTGCCCGTAATGGCAGGGCCGACCTCGGAAAGGAAATCCTGCAAACTCTTTGGTCCCCGGCTGTTGGCGATGGTTGCGGGAATGCCGTTGTTGGCCAGGGCGCGGGCGATGGCGCTGCCGATCTGCCCCGCGCCGATAATGCCGATGCTTGTCATGCTTCTGATCCTTCGATGTGCGTAAATGGAGGGGGGAGCGCGCGATCAGGCGAGCTGGCCGCCATCGACATTGAGCGTGGCGCCCGTGATGTAGCTGGCGTCCGGTCCGGCCAGGAATGCCACGGCATTGGCGATATCCTCTGGCTGGCCATAGCGGCCCAGCGCGGTAAGGCCGCTCAGCATGGCCGCAAAATCGCCGGTTTCCGGGTTCATGTCGGTATTGATCGCGCCAGGCTGAACCACGTTGACGGTGATGCCACGCGGACCAAGGTCGCGCGCCCAGCCACGGCTATAAGCCGCGACCGCCGCCTTGGTCGCGATATAGTCCGCTGCGCCCGCGAAGGGGACATGGACGGCCCCGGTCGTGCCGATCGACACGATGCGACCGCCATCGCTGAGGAGTGGCACGGCTGCCCGCACGGCGGTCGCAACGCCTTTGACATTGACCGCGATCTGACGGTCGAAAGCTGCGAGGTCAGCCTCTGCATCGTAGACCATTCCGGTCACGAAGACGCCTGCAGAATTGATGAGGATGTCGAGTTGACCAAATGCGGCATGGGCATCCTGGACAAGCGCTGTGACTTGGGCGGCGACTGCTTGATCGGCGCGGATGGCCAGGGCGCGACGACCCAGCGCCTGGATTTCCTGCACAAGGGCTGCGGCCTGATCCGCCGAGGCGGCATAGCTGAACACGACGTCAGCGCCATCGCGGGCAAGGCGGCGGACAATGGCTGCGCCAATACCGCGCGTGCCGCCGGTGACCAGGGCGACCTTACCGATGAGGGGTTGGGAATAGGCTGTCATCGTCTTCACTCCATCTGTGTTGGTGAAGCGAATGTGGCCTAAATTATCTTCAAGGATTAGCCGTATACAGCTTGCATAATCTTCAACGAATAGTTGAATGAGTGCGTATGGAAACGCTCGCCAATCTGGAATCCTTCGTGCGTAGTGCCGACCTTGGCAGCTTCTCTGAAGCGGCCCGCCGTCTCGCGCTCACCCCGGCAGCGGTCAGCCGCAATGTCGCCATGCTGGAGCGCAATCTGGGTGTTCGCCTCTTCCACCGCTCGACGCGCAAGCTGACGCTGACGGAAGCGGGCCAGGCATTCCGGCATGCGATTTCAGGGAACCTGGCCGACATACAGGCGGCGATTGCCGGCGTGGCGACCGCCGGTGGTGAGCCATCTGGCGTGCTCAAGGTAAGTATGGCGCCGACCTTCGGCACCATGCACATCCTGCCGCTCCTGCCCTGTTTCATCGCGCGCTATCCCGGCATCCGTCCCGAATGGCATTTCGAGAACAGGCCAGTAGACATCATCGCAGAGGGCTATGATGCAGCAATTGGTGGTGGGTTCGACCTGTCGCCTGGCGTCGTGGCACGCAATCTAGCCCCGGCGCACATCATCGCGGTGGCATCGCCGGCCTATATGGCAGGGCGCAGGCTCCCCGCGAGTCCGACCGATCTGGCACAATTGGACGGCATCGTCATGCGCTCGCTCCAATCAGGGCGAATACGGCACTGGACCATGCGCGACGCAGCCGGTGCACAAGTTCCAGCAACGCTCAAGGAAGCGTTCGTGGTCAACGACCCAGCAGCAATGCGCCGTTCGGCGTTGCTGAGCATAGGCGTCACGATGCTGGTAGTGGCAGATGTCATCGACGATCTCGAAAGCGGCGACCTCGTTCGCCTTGTGCCGCGGTGGTATGCCGACGCGGGAGCGATCTCGATCTATTTCGCCTCGCGGACCCTGCTGCCAGGCAAAACCCGCGTATTCGTCGACCATGTCGTCGATGCCTTCAAACAGGGCCGTCTGGCGGAGCGATTTGCTGGCAGCCTTGGCTGACCGGCAGGATAGCCGTTATTCGATGCCTTGAGTCCGCTCTGGCCGACCGCATTGTTGGCGCTAGCCGACCGGCAGGTTGTGGGTCGGAAGTTGCCGCATAGCTGAACCTTCGCAAATGTGGCTGATTTCCCCCAATCGCCGTGAAGTTGGCCCCCGCCCGGAGGCGAGGAGCCAGCGGGTCAAATTTCTGTATTTTCGGCAAGGGCAAGCGCGTCTTCCACGTCGATCCCGAGATAGCGCACCGTATTCTCGATCTTGCTATGACCAAGAAGGATCTGGACAGCACGAAGGTTACCCGTCGCCCTGTAAATGATCGATGCCTTCGTTCGCCGAAGTGAATGGTCGCCGTAATCGCTTCGCATAAGACCGACGCCGGTCACCCATTCGTCGACCAGTCGGGCGTACTGGCGAGTGCTGAGATGTCCGTTATGATCTACAAGGCTTGGAAAGACATAGTCGTCCACTGTGCCACCGCGGCGTTCAAGCCATGCCAACAGGCTGGTCCGTGCGTCTGACAGCAGTTCGAACTGAACCGGCCGCCCTGTTTTCTGCTGCATTACGATCGCCCGCGTTCGGATTTGCCCACCGCTCACAAGGTCGCCGATTTTCATTCGCACCAGATCGCAGCCACGCAGCTTACTATCGATCGCGAGATCGAACAGCGCCCGATCTCGCAAGCGGCGGCGCTGATTGAGATAGCATCGCATCTCCCATATTTGCTTCGGTTTCAGGGCGCGCTTTGCGCCGACGGTCCGTCCCGCATTCCAGACCTGACGCTTGGTAAAAGTGGGTGCGGTTTCAGGCATCTCCATGATCGTTCTCCAGTGACCAGAATGGCCATATGAAAAACGTTTGCCGTCTCAAAACGGGGAAGGTGCGTCGAGGCTCCTGCCGACCAGAGCCGGTCAATCCCTCGTACCCGGATGAACGTCCGGTGCTGACGAAAGGCGCCGATCGGCGGGACGCTAGTCCCGTCAAGACGACGACCTGTTGCGCCCCGGATGGCACCGCTCCGATAGCGAGGCTTCCTCATGGAAATCCTGAGCTCCATCGTGCTCAGATCCGTTGTCGCGGACTGCCAGCTCCGGTCGGTTTCATCGGCTGCGTCTTGGCGATTGCGGCAGGTGCGCGCCGCGACGCGAATGCTGGCGCACTCGTGCACTGTGTTCTAAGCAAGCTGGAAATCCAATGTCCCTGGAGTTCTGATGGCGCTAGTGAAGAAATCGACCCTTGGCGCTCGCGCGAAAAAGCGCCCCGGGGAAGAACTGACGTCGGCAGAGGCTAGGCCGGCGCCAGCACCTGCGCTGCAAGCGCGGGCTGCCCGGCGGGCGGGACGCCCGGCCAGTGCTGTCGAGGGAATGGACCAGGCCGTCCAAGAACTGGCTAGCGGGATCGCCGAGGCCTCGGCCGCCGCGAGCGAACTGCAAAGAGCAATGGACCATATTGCGAGCGGTGCCGAGGAAGCAGCAGGCGCGGCGCAGGAATCGCAGGGCCTCATCGCCTCTTTGAACGCCAATTTTCGAGGTGCGAGCGCGCGTGCCGAGGGTGCACGTCGCCAGATCGAGAATGTCCAGAACGCCTTTGCCGAGGTCGGGGTGCAGATCGAAGTGTCGGTCGTTGCGATCGAACTCAATGCACAGCGCCAGCTCGCGACCGTCGCCGTGATCGACGCGCTGGAACAGGTAGCGGGAGAGATCGGTGAGGTCGGCGTCAGCGTAGCCGATGTTTCCGACCAGACCAGCCTGCTCGCGCTCAACGCGACGATCGAGGCAGCGCGGGCCGGTGATGCCGGGAGCGGCTTTGCGGTCGTGGCGGACGAGGTCCGTGCGCTTTCCGAAAGCTCCGAAGCTAGTGCGGGTGAAATCCAGCAGCTGGCGGCGAATGTCGTCAGCGAGGTAAGCCGCGTGGCGCAGCAGGTGCGTGGAGCCTCCGAGCTCGCGACCCGCGAAGCCCAGTCCGGCCGCGCAGTGGTCGTGCAGCTGAAGGAGGCGCGCGAGGAACTCGTAGCACTGGGCGCGGGCACGCAGGCGATCGTCCGGGCATCGGCCGATGCCGAGACCGCCGCCAGCGAGGCCGAGCAAGGTGCCGAACAGGTAGCGAGCGCCGCGGAGGAGCAGTCCGCTGCCACCGCGCAGGCGCAGCAGGCGGTCGAGCAGCAGGGCACATCGCTGGAGGAAAGCCAGCGCACCGCTGAGATGCTGGGTGACTTGATCCAGGCGCTGCAGGGGGACGCCACGAACCAAGCCGCGGTCGAGCAAATCGCCGCCGCGGCGGAAGAATTGTCCGCGACGGTGCAGGAGCTTTCGGGCGCATCGGGCGAGATCCTGGTCGCGCTGGAGCAGGTCGCGCGCGGCACCCAGATCCAGGCCGCCTCGACGATGCAGGCCGATGCGGCAATGGGGCAGATCGAGGGGCTGGCCGAGGTGCTGCAGGCGCGCGCCTCCGCGGCTGCCGAGCGGATCGGCGCGATCGTCGAGGCGGCGGCGGCGAGCGGCGCGTCGATCGAGCGCGTGGCGGGCGGTGTCGAGCATGGTCTGGCGGAACTGCGCACCGTGCTCGATCTGCTCGCGGCGCTGTTGGATACGGCGCGCGGGATCGAGAAGATTATCGGCAAGCTGGCGCTAATCTCGGTCCAGACCAACATGCTCGCGGTGAGCGGATCGGTGGAGGCGACGCGTGCGGGCGAGGCGGGGCGCGGCTTCACGACCGTGGCGGGCGACATCCGCAAGCTCGCACAGGATTCGGCGACCCGCGCCGACCGCGCCGGCGACATCGTGCGCACGATGCAGGATCAGATCGCGACGGTGCGCCGCGATCTCGATCAGGTGATCGGCGCAGCGGAAGTGGAGATCGGCCGCAACCGAGCGTTCGTCGAACGCTTGCGGGCGATGATCGAAGAGCTGAGGGCCGCGCGTGCCGCGAACGACGCGATCCTCGCCGGCACGGAGGACATCCTGCGCTCGGTGCGTGAAATCCGCAGCGGCACCAACCAGATCGCCGAGGCGGCCGACCTTGCCAACGGCGCCGCCCGCGAAGCCGGCGCCGCCGCGCGCCAGCAAGCGCAGGGCGCCGAGCTGTTGGCCGCAGCGATCGAGGAAATCGCCCAGATCGCGGCCGTGCTCGCCACGCAGGCGGGCTGAGCGCTATGGCCGACCAGGCCGCGGCGGGAGAGCGGGTGCTGACGCTGCGGGTCGGCGGCGAACGGCTCGCCGTGCCTGCGCCGCTAGTCCGCGAAGTCGCACGGATGCCGCGGCTGACGCGGGTGCCGCACGCCCCCAAAGCACTGCTGGGGCTTGCCAACATCCGCGGGGCCGTGGTGCCGGTGCTGTCGCTGGCCGATCTGGTCGAGCGCCCTGGCGGTACCGAGCGCCGCGTCGTGATTGTCGAGGATGGCGCGCTGTTCGGGCTGGCGGTCGAGGGCGTCGATGAATTGGCGGATGGCGGCGACAGCGGCGCTCGCAGGCTCGATCTGCCGGCGTTGATCGCAGCCAGCCTGGCCCCGGACGGCACCCGCCGCGCCGTCGGCCGCGCGGTGGCCGAGGCGGATGCGATCGAGGCCGCCGACCTCGCCGTGCTGCCGCTCGTCGTCTTCGCGCTCGGCGGCCAGGAATTCGCGTTGCCGCTCGGCGCCGTCGAGGCGGTGCTGCGGCTGCCCGATCTGATTGCGGAAATGCCGCATGGCGAGGCGGCCGTCGTCGGCAGCACCACCGTGCGCGGTGCGCTGCTGCCGCTGCTGTCGCTGCGCGCGCTGCTCGCCATGCCCGCTACCGCGCCGACGGTTCGCACGCGCGTCATCATTGCACGGATCGGCACGCATCGCGTTGGCCTAGTGGTGGATGGAATCCGCGGAGTTGAACGCGTGCCCGAAACCGCGATCGACGCGATCCCGCAGGTGCTCACCCGTGGCATTGCGGAGGCGCGGATTCAGGCGATCTGCCGGCTCGACGGGGACCTGCGGCTCGTGTCGCTGCTCGCCGCCGAATATCTGCTGCGCGACGACATTACCGCCCGGCTCACGCAAGTAAGCACCGAGAACGAGACCGAGGAAACGGCGATGGACGCGACGAGCGAGCAGTTTCTCCTGTTCCGGATCGGCGAAAGCGACTTCGCGCTGCCGATCGCCGCGGTTGAAGAAGTCGCGCCGCTGCCGCGCAAGCTCACTCGCCTGCCCAAGGCGCCGGCGTTCGTGCAGGGGGTGATGAACCTGCGCGGCGCGGTGGTGCCGGTGATCGACCAGGCCGAGCGGTTCGGCGCGGCGGCCGCGGTGGGCGGCAAGCGGCGGGTCGTGGTGGTCCGCATCGGCGAGCTGCAGGCCGGCTTCGTGGTCGATTCGGCGTCCGAGGTCCTGCGCATCGCAGCCGACGCGGTGCGGCCGGCCCCCGACCTGGGCGGCGCGGAGACGCAGCTGTTCGAGCGCGTCACCCATCTCGCAGATCAGGATCGGATCGTGCTGATCGTCTCGCCGCGCGAACTGCTCGACCGCGCCGAACAGGATCTGCTGCGAGGCATGGCCGCCGCATCGTGATCAAGCTGCTCGTCGTCGACGATTCCCCGCTGATGCGGCGCCTGCTCGTCGATATCTTCACCGAGGCCGGCGGCTTCGACGTCGCAGTCGCGCGGAACGGTGCCGAGGCGCTGGCGCTGTTGGCCGAGGTTGCCCCCGACGTGATTACGCTCGACATTCACATGCCCGGCATGGACGGGCTGGACTGCCTCGACCGGATCATGGTGGCGCGGCCCTGCCCGGTGGTGATGGTCTCCGCCCTCACCGCCGAGGGCGCGGACGAGACGCTGGAGGCGATCGAACTGGGTGCGGTCGACTTCATCGCCAAGCCGCGCGGGGCGTTGTCGCTCGAGATCGACGCCGTGGTGCCCGCGCTGGTCGAGAAGGTACGCGCCGCGGCGGGGGCGCGGATTTCGCGGACGACGCGGCTGCGTGACCGGGTCCGGGCTCGGGCCGCCGGTGCCGCCGAGCCGACGCCCTCCGCACCGCGTCGCATCGATCCGGTCGTCGCGCTGCTGCCGCCCGAGGGGCTGGTTCTGGTCGGCTGCTCGACCGGCGGGCCGCCGGCGCTCGACGCGCTGCTCGGCAACCTCCCCGCCAACTTTCCCTGGCCGATCCTAGTCGCGCAGCACATGCCGGCGAGCTTCACCGGCCCGCTCGCGCAGCGGCTCGACAGGCTGTGCGCGCTGGCCGTCAGCGAGGTCACCGGCACCACCGTGCTGGCATCGGGCAACATCTATATCGGCCGCGGCGATGCCGATCTGGTGGTCACCCGCCGCGCGGGCGCGCTGGCCGCCGCCGCCGCGCCGAGCAGCGCCGACCATTTCTGGCACCCCAGCGTCGATCGCCTCGTGACGAGCGCTATGAAAATCGTCGCCCCCGAACGCCTGGTTGGCGTGTTGATGACCGGCATGGGCAATGACGGGGCCAGCGCCATGACCAAGTTGAAGGCGCTGGGCGGCACGACGCTGGCGGAATCCGCCGACAGCGCGGTGATCTGGGGGATGCCGGGCGCGCTGGTCGCCGCCGGTGGCGCCTCGACAGTGGCGCCGCTCGATCGGCTTGCGGCCGAACTGCTAGCGCGTTTTACACGGTGACCCGGCGCGACACCGCCGCGAGCGTGCCCCCGGTGGCGCTTTCCGACGCGGAGATCGTGCGGGTGGGGGCGTTGCTGTATCGTTGGACCGGCATGATCTTCGGCGCCAACAAACGCTATTATATCGAACGGCGGATCGGTGCGGGAATGGCGCGCAGTGGCATGGCCGATGCGACGCGCTATCTCGACATCGTCGCGAGCAACCCGGCCGAGCGCGAGGCGCTGATCAATGCCTTCACGATCAACGAGACGTACTTCTACCGCGAGGAGCACCAGTTCGCCGCACTCGCGCGCGAGATCCTGCCCGAGCTGATCCGCACTCGGCGCCCCGGAGACCTGATCCGCATCTGGTCGATGCCGTGTTCGACGGGCGAGGAAGCCTATTCGATCGCGATCTGGCTGCTCGAGAACTGGCCGCTGGTCGACGCCTATCATATCGAGATCGTCGGATCGGACCTCGATACCGCCGCACTCGAGCAGGCGCGAGCCGGGCGCTATGCTGCTAGAGCGCTAGCGCGGCTACCGGCGGACGTGGTCGAGCGCTATTTCGAGCCGCAGCGCGGCCACCGCCGCAAGATCATCGACGATCTGCGCGAATCGGTGCGCTTCACCCCCGCGAACATCGTTGATCGCACCACCCTGGCCGGTCTCGGCCGGTTCGACGTGATCCTGTGCCGCAACCTGCTGATCTATTTCGACGATGACTCGCGGCTGGTGGCCGCCTCCAACCTGTTCGAGAGCCTCAACAGCGGCGGCTTCGTCTGCCTTGGCCACAGCGAGTCAATGGCGCGGATCACCGACAGGTTCGCAATGGCTCGCCTTGAAGACGCAATCGTCTATCGTAAGCCGTGATGGACGAGCTGCTGGCGCAATTTCTGGTCGAGGGGCGCGACCTCGTGGCCCATGCGGCGGCAGCGCTCGACATGCTGGTGCGCGATTCCGGCAACGCTGCCGCGATCGACGACGCCTTCCGCGCGATCCACACGCTGAAGGGATCGGTCGCGATCTTTCCGATGACCGCCGCCGAACGCACGCTCCACGCTGCAGAGGACGTGCTCGAGCGCGCGCGCAAGGGGAGCATGCCGCTCGATGCCGCGGCGACGGACGGGCTGATCGCGTGCCTCGACGGCGTGGATCGCTGGATCGACGCGATCGAGCGGCACGGCACGCTGGGCACGGACGCGGACGGCATCGCGGCGTCGTTGATCGCCCGCCTGCCCGGGCACGCACCCGCTCCGGTCGTATCGCGGTCCGCCGCTACGCCGGACTGGGCCCGCCAGCTAGCCGACGGGGCGGAGGGGGCAGTGGTCGCGTTTCGCTACACGCCCGATCCCGATTGCTTCTTTCGCGGTGAGGATCCGCTCGCGATCGTCGCGGCGATCCCGGACCTGCTTCGGCTCGACATCCGCCCGGCAGAAGGTAGCTGGCCGGCGCTGGATGCGATCGAGCCCTTCCGCTGCTTCTCGATTCTCGAAGGCCTGAGCGCGGCACCGCTGGAGGCGGTGCGTGCCGCGTTCAGGATGATGCCGGATCAGATCGCGCTGCATCGCTTCGAAGCCGCCGCCGGGGCCCCGGCAACCGAAGCGCCGGCCGAAGCGGGCGCGGCCTCGACGCTGCGGATCGACGCCGCCCGCATCGATGCGCTTGCTGACGGCATCGGCGAGTTGCTGGTGGCAGTGCATGCCCTGGCGCCACTCGCTGCGCAGGCCGAAGCCCATGATCGCGTGCTGGCGGGCGCTGTCCGGACGGCGCAGGCTCGCATCGAGCGCAGCGCCGCCGAGCTGCAGCGTAGCGTCGCGTCGGTGCGGCTGGTGCCGCTCGCACCGACGCTTCGACGGCTGCCCCGTCTCGCCCGCGAGATCGCCGCCACGCTCGGCAAGTCGGTCGCCTTCGCGATCGAGGGCGACGGCCTGGAGGTCGACAAGCAGATCGCCGAAGGGCTGTTCGAGCCGCTGCTGCATCTGCTGCGCAATGCGATCGACCATGGCATCGAGGATCCGGCATCGCGCCGTGCCGCCGGCAAGCCGCCGGAGGGCAGGGTCACGCTGACCGCGACGCGCGACGGCGATGCGGTTGCGATCGCGCTGGCGGATGATGGCGGCGGGATCGATCCGGCGCGGATCCGCGCGATCGCCACGGCGCACGGGCTGCTGGATGTCGACGCCGCCAGTCAGCTGAGCGACGCTGCCGCGTTTCGCCTGATCTTCGTCCCCGGCTTCTCGACCGTGGAAACGGTCACCGGGGTGTCCGGTCGCGGGGTCGGGATGGATGCGGTGCAGGCAGCGGTGGAAAAGCTGCGCGGCACGATCGCGATCGACAGCAAGCCCGGCCACGGCACGCGCTTCCGGCTGCGCTTCCCGGCCAATGCGCTTACGACCCGGCTGCTCGTCATCGAGGCTGCCGGCGATCGCTATGGGGTGGCGCTCGACCAGGTGGTGGAGACGGTCCGGGTCGCGGCCTCCGCGCTGCTTCCGGTCGGCGAGGGTACCGCCTGCGTGCTGCGTGGGCGCACCGTGCCGGTGCTCAGCCTCGGCCGCCTGCTCGGCGGTGCCGAGGTGCCGGGCGCATACGCCAAGCTGCTCGTAACCAATGCCCAGGGCGAACGGGTGGCGCTGCGGGTGGATGATTTCGCCGATCGGATCGACGCCGTCGTGCGTCCACCCAGCGGCCTGCTTGCGGGCGTTTCCGGTATCGGCGGCGCGACCTTGCTAGGCGACGGTGGCGTGTTGCTCGTTCTCGATCTGCCGGCGTTGGTCGCATGACCGTCCGGATCGACGCCGATGCCATCCATCTGGTCGGTCGATGCTCGGCCGAGGATGCGGACGCGCTGCTGGTCGCGCTGCAGGAAGAACCCGGCCGCACGGTCGATCTGGGCGCGGCGCAGCGGCTGCACCTCGCGGTGGCACAGGTACTGCTCGCTGCGCGGCCGCCCGTGCGTGGCGCTCCGACCAGCGACTTTCTCGCCCGGCACCTGCTTCATCTGCTGCAATGACACCGGCACGTTTAGCCGCTAGGATCGTTGCGTGGCCGAACCGCTTCGGACCCAATG
Organism: Novosphingobium sp. Rr 2-17; assembly: GCF_000272475.1. Taxonomy (GTDB): domain Bacteria; phylum Pseudomonadota; class Alphaproteobacteria; order Sphingomonadales; family Sphingomonadaceae; genus Novosphingobium. The sequence continues at coordinate 152,193 of NZ_AKFJ01000005.1, read as the reverse complement.
AACCTTGGTTTTGGAGTTTCGAATGCCGGTTACCGTCCTCATCGTCGATGACAGCAAGCTTGCGCGCATCGTCGCCGGCAAGGCCCTGGCGGAGCTCCAGCCGGACTGGCAGAAGGCCGAGGCGGGCAGCGCGGCGCAGGCGCACGACGTGATCGCCGCACAGCCGATCGACGTAGCGCTGATCGACTTCAACATGGCGGACAAGGACGGGCTAGAACTTGCGGGCGAGCTTCGCGCTATGCGCCCGGACATGCCGATCGCCATCATCACCGCCAACATTCAGGACGAGATCATCGCCCGCGCCCGCGCCATCGGGGCGGCGTTCGTGCCCAAGCCGGTCAGCGCGGACAGCCTTGAGGCCTTTCTCTCGGGGGCCGCGCTCCGCCTGCGAGCGGCGAAGGCATGATCCCCGACAGCGTGACGCTCGGCGAACTCGAGCGCGACGCGCTGACCGAGATCGTCAACATCGGCGTGGGGCGGGCCGCATCGAGCCTGCGCAAGATGATCGGCGATCAGGTGACCCTCTCGGTCCCCGCGATAGACATCGTCAGCCAGCGCCGGGCGGCGCGGCTGATCAGCGAGCGCGAGGCGGCCGAACTCGTCGCCGTGCGGCAGGATTTCGACGGCGCCTTCGCAGGGCGGGCACTGCTCATCTTCCCCGAGAGCAATAGCCTGGAACTGGTCCGTGCGGTCACCGGCGAAAGCCTGTCGGCGGAGGACCTGGCTGAGATGGAGCACGAGGCGCTGACCGAAACCGGCAACGTCATCCTGAATTCCTGCCTCGCCACGATCGCCAACATGCTGAAGCGCTCGTTGGCGATGACGATCCCTGAGGTCCTGCATGGGAACAGCGCGATGCTGTTCGAGATCGACAAGGCCGAGGATGAGGACGGGCTGGTGCTGTTCCTCTATATCGACTTCGCCGTGCGCAAGCGCGACATCCGCGGCTATATCGCCATGATCATGGACATTCCCTCGCTCGAGAAGCTCAAGGAGCTGCTCGACGAATTCATCGCCCGGGTGGTAGGGGACGATGTCTGAGGCAGGCGCCGAGCGGCTTCGCGCAATCCTGGCCGCTGCTGGGACGAGCGGCAGCTGGGACTGGGACATCGCCGAAGATCTCCTGCGCGTCGATCCGCGGTTTGCGGAATTGTACGGGCTCGATCCCGATGCTGCCCATCAAGACCTGCCGACCGCGAGCTTCTTCACGGCGATCCACCCGGCGGATCGGGCGCGGATCCGCATCGCCGTGGCCGGAATGCTCGCCGGCGCCGAGCGGTTTTCCAAGGAATTCCGCGTCGTCGCGCCCGACGGCTCGACCTTGTGGATGCACGGGCGCGGCCAGGCGCATCTGGACGAGAATGACGAGCCGGTGCGCTTCACCGGGCTGCTCATCGACATCACCGAACGCAAGCGGACCGAGGAGCGGCTGCGCATCGCCCAGTCAGCGGGCGGGGTCGGCACGTTCGAATATATCGACGGCTTCGCCACCGCCACGGTGTCCACGGAATTCTGCCAGCTGCTCGGCCTGCATCCGGCCGCGGTGTTGCCGGTGCGGACGATCAATAGCGTGCTGCGCGACGGCGAGCCGTTGCTGCTGCCGCAGCCCGGCAGCGACGCGATCGCGGACACTCTGGAAGCGGTATTCCGCATCGTCCGCAACGACGATGGCAGGCATCGATGGATCGCGCGACGCGGCGAGGTGCTGCGCGAAGGATCGGGCTATCGCCTGATCGGCGTGATCTACGACGTCACCGCTGCCAAAGAACAGGAAGCCAAGCTGCGCGAGCTCGCGGATACGCTGGAGATGCGCGTCCAGCAAGAAGTCGCCGAGCGCCGGGAAGCCGAGGAGGCGCTGCGCCAGGCCCAGAAGATGGAGGCCGTCGGCCAACTGACCGGCGGGATCGCCCACGATTTCAACAATCTGCTGACCGTGATCATCGGCAACATCGACACGGTGATCCGCCGTATGGACATGAGCCATGATCCGCGGATGCGGCGCTCGCTGGACAATGCGTTGAAGGGGGCGGAGCGTGCGGCCTCGCTCACCCAGCGGCTCCTTGCCTTTTCGCGCCGCCAGCCGCTTGAACCCAAGACGATCGACATCGCTCGCGTGCTGACCGGCATGTCGGACCTGCTCACCCGTTCGATCACCGAATCGATCGCGATCCAGATCGCCACCGACGCGGACCTGTGGAAGGTCGAGGTCGATCCGCACCAATTGGAAAACGCGATTCTCAATCTCGCGGTAAACGCGCGCGACGCAATGCCGAGCGGTGGCGTGCTAACCATCGAGGCCCGCAACGTTGAGGTGCGTGATGTCCTTCCCGGCGGATGCCTGCCTGGCTCCTATGTCGTCGTATCGGTCATCGATAGCGGCACGGGCATGTCAGCGGAGACTGTTGCCAAGGTCTTCGACCCATTCTTCACCACCAAGGAAGTGGGCAAGGGCACCGGACTGGGCCTTTCGATGGTCTATGGCTTCGTCAAGCAATCCGGCGGCCATGTCACCGTCGAATCAGCCGAGGGTCGTGGCACGGTCGTACGGCTCTATCTCGCCCGCAAGCTTCAGGAAGTCCTGTTGGAGATCGAGGAGCTGCGCCCTTCCGCGCGGATGGGCAACGCCGACGAAACCATCCTGGTGGTCGAGGACGACGACGATGTTCGCGCATACACGGTCGGAATCCTGCGCGAGCTGGGCTATGATGTAATCGAGGCTCAGGATGGCGACGGTGCCTTGCAGTTGCTCGGCGGTCACGGCATTCGCGTGAAGATGCTGTTGACGGACGTCGTTATGCCTCGGATGTCCGGCCCGGAACTAGCCAGCCGCGCGAAGGCATTGCACCCGGACCTGCGGGTGCTCTTCACCTCGGGGTATACGCGCGATGCCATCATGCGTGACGACCGGCTCGACCCGAATGTCGACCTCCTCTCCAAGCCTTTCACATATGCCACGCTAGCTGCGAAGGTTCGTGAATTGCTCGACCGAGGATGTTGAGTTGAGAGAAACGGTCATCTGGCTACGTTAAGAGAGCAGCGCTTCAACTTCGGTCGCATGGCACCTGCGTTTCCGATTGGGATACCCCAAACCTCCGATTAGCCAGTCTGCCAACAACCAGCCGGCACCCCATATCACCGAGCCGGTGGTCGTATGACTGGACCTACCGCCCACTTCTGCAGCCCGCGAACCCCAAAATGGCCGTGGAAGCTTATTGCCCAGAGTTGCCGGTTCCGAGACAGGCCACCGCAACCCTCAGGAGGCCGCTTCATCCTAAACCCGTCGTTCGCTTACGTCCTCTCGAACGACGGCTTCGTTCCAGACGCAGCCTTCCGGTGTCGAACCATTTCGGGCACTCAGCTTCCGATTTTTCGTTCCCAAGTCCGGTCGGTCCGCTTTCATCATGCGGCTGCTCAAGAGTAGCCGATTCCAGGATGGCAGCGTCAATTCAAAAGCTGGTCAAAACCGTCAACGGGTAGGGGTTGGTAAATTAATCGGGAATATTCGATGTGTCCTTGACGCGATTGAAAGCATCGGATAATTACGATGCATGGATATCAGCGACGCACTCTCGGTTCTCTCGGCGCTCGGCCATTCGACGCGTCTTGATGCGTTTCGCCTGTTGATCAAGCATGAGCCAGATGGCCTGTCGACCGGCGAACTGGTTGAGGCCTTGGGGCTCACCCAGAGCACGTTTTCGACGCACCTTGCTGTGATGGTGAAGGCCGGACTGGTTCTCACCGAAAAGCGTGGCCGCCAACAAATCCAGCGTGCCAACCTCGACGGGCTGCGCGAACTGATGGTCTATCTGGCCAAGGATTGCTGCCAAGGGCGCGCCGAACTCTGTGAGCCGCTTCTGGCCGAACTTACCTGCTGCTGAAGAGCTAACAATGACTGATATCGTGATCTACCATAACCCGCTTTGCGGGACCTCTCGTAATGCCTTGGCCATGATCCGCAATGCGGGGATCGAGCCGCATGTCGTCGAGTACCTGAAGACGCCGCCAAGCCGCGCGCAGCTGGTCGGGCTCATCGAGCGGGCCGGCATCACTCCGCGCGCTCTGCTGCGCGAAAAGAAGACGCCTTATGCCGAACTGGGCCTCGGCGACGAGGCCTTGACGGACGAGGCCCTTATCGACGCGATGATGGAGCATCCCATCCTCATCAACCGACCGCTGGTTGTGTCGCCGTTGGGTGTGAAGCTTTGTCGGCCTTCCGAAGAAGTCCTGGATTTGCTGCCCGCCGAGCGGCGCAGCACCTTCGTCAAGGAAGACGGCAAAGTCGTCGAAGCGACCCGGCGATGACCCTTTCTGTTCGCAGCGCCACGATCGATGATGCACGGGCCATTGCAGCCATCTACGCGCATCACGTCCTGCACGGCACGGCGACCTACGAAGTCGTGCCCCCGACGGAGGACGATACCGTCGAGAAGATCTTGACGGTGTCCGGCCGGCGCTGGCCGTTCCTTGTCGCCTGCGATGGGTCTGAGGTGGTCGGCTATGCCTACGCCACGCAGTTCCGTGATAGACCGGCTTACGCCTATGCCTGCGAGAACAGCATCTACGTCGTGCACGACCGGCGCGGTGGCGGCATCGGCAAGCTGCTGCTCAAGGCCTTGCTGGAAGCCGCCGAAGCCTATGGCTTCCGGCAGATGGTCGCTGTCATCGGCGGGGGTGAATCTGCCTCGGTCGGCCTCCACGGTTCCTGCGGTTTTGAGCACGTTGGAAGATTGACCGGCATGGGTTGGAAGGCCGGACGATGGCTCGACACGGTTTACATGCAGATCGCCTTGGGCGGCGGCACTGCGACCGCGCCTGTCGGTTCCGGGAAGGACTGACGGCCATGTCGCTGTTCGAACGCTACCTCTCGCTGTGGGTGGCCCTGTGCATCGTAATCGGGATCGGTCTCGGCCATTTTATCCCCACCACCTTCGAGGCGATCGCGGCCCTGGAGACCGCCAACGTCAATCTTGTGGTGGCGGGCCTGATCTGGCTGATGATCATCCCGATGCTGCTGCGGGTCGATTTCGGCGCGCTCCATAGCCTTAGGCAGCACTGGCGCGGTATCGGCGTTACCCTCGTGGTGAACTGGGCGATCAAGCCCTTCTCGATGGCGCTGCTCGGCACGCTCTTTCTAGGCTATCTGTTCGCGCCGATGCTGCCACCGGGTGCATCGTCGTCCTACATTGCCGGGCTGATCCTGCTGGCTGCGGCGCCCTGCACGGCGATGGTTTTCGTCTGGTCCAACCTCGTCGATGGTGAACCGAACTACACCTTGAGCCAGGTGGCGCTGAACGACCTGATCATGATCTTTGCCTTCGCGCCGCTCGTAGGGCTGCTGCTGGGCGTCGCATCGATCACCGTGCCGTGGAACACGTTGGCGCTGTCGGTGGGCCTCTACATTGTCGTTCCGGTGATTATCTCGCAGTTGCTCCGCCATGCGCTCCTTCGCGGTGGTAAGACGCAGCTTCAGCGTTTCCTCTCCGCAATCGGCCCGATCAGCCTTGCCAGCCTGCTGCTAACGCTAGTGCTGCTGTTCGGCTTTCAGGGTGAGCAGATCATCCGGCAACCACTGGTGATCGCGCTGATTGCCGTGCCGATCCTGTTTCAGGTCTATCTCAATGCCGGCATCGCCTATTGGCTCAGCCGCCGTTTCGGCGTGGCATGGTGCATTGCCGGTCCTTCCGCCCTGATCGGTGCCTCCAATTTCTTTGAACTGGCTGTGGCCGCCGCCATCAGCCTCTTTGGCCTTAGTTCCGGCGCCGCGCTGGCAACTGTCGTGGGCGTGCTGGTCGAAGTACCGGTGATGTTGTCGATCGTCGCCTTGGTGAAGCGGACCCGCCCCTGGTATGAGAAAGGTATTTCCGCATGAGACTGCGCGAACTCGTCGCACCCGATCATCTTCCAGCCTTGGACAAGGCTTTCGCGCTGGCTCGTCCCGCCGCCGGCCTTGGTCCTGACCAACCGCCTCCGCGCATTCTACTGCTCTATGGATCGCTGCGGGAGCGCTCATTCTCGCGCCTTGCTGTGGAAGAGGCGGCCCGCCTGCTGCAGTTCTTCGGCGCCGAGACAAGGATCTTCGATCCCAGCGACCTGCCGCTGCCCGATCAGGTGGCGGGAGATGATCACCCAGCGGTTCATGAATTGCGCGAGCAGGCGCTGTGGTCGGAGGGTATGGTCTGGTGCAGCCCGGAGCGGCACGGCCAGATCAGCGGCATCATGAAGACGCAGATTGATCATCTGCCGCTCGAGATGCGCGGGATGCGGCCGACGCAGGGGCGAACTCTTGCGGTCATGCAGGTGTCCGGCGGCTCGCAATCGTTCAACGCCGTCAACTCGCTGCGCCTGCTGGGCCGCTGGATGCGGATGTTCACGATCCCCAATCAGTCCTCAGTGGCCATGGCCTACAAGGAGTTCGGCGAAGACGGCCGTATGCGGGCATCAAGCTATTACGAGCGCATCGTCGATGTGATGGAGGAACTGGTCCGCTTCACTGTGCTGATGCGGCCGCACGCGGGGCAACTCGTCGACCGCTACTCCGAGCGAAAGGAGGCGGGAGTGCCGGTGAAGCCAACTATGGACCATTCAGCTATCGCGCTAGCGCCCCCAACGTAACCGGTCGCCGCCATCGCCCCATATGCGACGTTCAGCCCCCAATTTTCCATCGCCAGCTGCGGTCAGTTCGAAAGGTGCTTATGGTGACAATAGAATAGGAAACGTGTCGTGCACCGTCCTCGAAATTCACAATTAACCGCAAAGCCTGCCATCGACGTCATCGGCCTTTTCAAACAATGCGATAATCGCTTCCAGTGCTGCTGGGCTTTCGATAGTCGATGGCATTTCGATCCTCTCGCCTATTGCGACTTTGCGCAACGCGGCACGCAGAATCTTGCCCGACCGCGTCTTGGGCAGGGCATCGACAATGTAGACTTGTTTGAGCGCAGCGACTGGTCCCAACTCGTCACGCACTGCCTTGATGATGTCGTTCGGCAACGCCGCTTCGTCCCATTGCCCAGCCTTGGCGACCGCAAAGGCCATCGGCACCATGCCTTTGATCGCGTCGTCCACGCCAATGACTGCACATTCGACGATTGCCGGATGCGCAGCGACGATCTGCTCCATCTGCCCGGTGGACAGCCGGTGCCCCGCGACATTGATGATGTCGTCCGTGCGGCCCATGATGGTGACGAAGCCATCGGCGCCCACATAACCAGCATCGCCCGTTTCATAATGGCCTGGGAAACCTGCGAAGGCCCTGGCATAGCCGTCTGCATTGTTCCACAATGCGCAATAGCAGCCTGGCGGCAGAGGCAGCGTCATCACGACATTGCCGGTCTCACCCGGCGCGACGTCAACTCCACCATCGTCCACCACGCGAAAGCCAAAGCCGGGCACAGGGAAACCTGCGCTGCCCGCCTTGCGCCGGTCGTCCCCCAAGCCAAAACAGGTGGCAAGCGCCGGCCACCCCAGTTCGGTTTGCCACCAATGGTCGATGACCGGGCATTGCAGGGGCCTTCACTCCACTCGATCGTGTCGGGGTCTGCACGCTCGCCCGCCAGGAATATCGCGCGCAAGGAACCGGTGCCGATCTGTCGGATATAGCTGCCGTCGGGGTCTTCGCGACGCACCGCGCGGATAGCCGTTGGTGCGGTAAAAAATATCCGCACGTCATTGCGGGTGATTGTCCGCGAGAATGTCCCGGCATCGGGCGTTCCCACCGGCTTGCCTTCAAACAGCAGGGTAGTAGCGCCCACGATCAGCGGGCCATAAGCAATGTAGCTGTGCCCCACGACCCAGCCGACATCGGACGCCGCCCAAAAGACCTCACCAGGACGAATGCCGTAGATGTGCGTCATGCTCCAGGCGAGCGCAACGGCATGTCCGCCATTTTCTCGGACGACGCCCTTAGGCGTTCCGGTCGTCCCAGACGTATAGAGAATGTAGAGCGGGTCCGTCGCGTTGACGGAAACGCAATCGACCGGCTGCGCGTCATTCACGGTTTTAGCCCAGTCTAGGTCGCGACCGTCCTGCATGGTCGCGATTGCCTGGGGCCGTTGCAGGACGACCACCCGTTCGATGCGATGTGTCGCCAACGCCAGCGCTCTATCGACCAGCGGTTTGTAGGGGATGACCTTGCTGCCCTCTATGCCGCAGGACGCGGTCAACAACAGCGTCGGCGTGGCATCGTCGATCCGCTTGGCGAGTTCGGGCGCGGCGAAGCCGCCGAATACCACCGAATGGATCGCGCCGATGCGAGCGCAGGCGAGCATGGCGATGAGCGCCTGCGGCACCATGGGCATGTAGATGATCACGCGATCGCCCTTGGCCACGCCCTGCGCCACTATCATGCCCGCCGTGCGCGCCACTTCATTTTGCAACTGCGCGAAGGTATAGGCCGTGCGGGTGTCGGTAACGGGACTTTCGTAGATCAGTGCGACGGCATCGCCCCGCCCCGCCGCGACATGGCGGTCGACAGCATTATAGCATGTGTTCATCATCCCGTCCGCGAACCAACCCTGGCCCTCGGTCCAGGCTGTCGAAGGCATCCTGTCCCAGGCTATGGCGTGCGCAGCGTCCAGCCAATAGGCTTCGCTATCCGCTTGGCTGCGCGATAGGGCCGCCAGATAGGCGTGTGACATGCAGCTTCCCTCTCCCAAATGCGGCATCATCTTGCGCGCGATCGATGCGAAGCGCCATTCGACCATAGTCGAGACCGCCGCGTCGCTCAGAAAAAGGGGCGACTTCCGGTTGGAAGCCGCCCCACGTATTACCGACTTCTCGATGATTTATTCGTCGATATTGCGACGGAAGGTTTCGGGCAGGAACAGCAGCCCGATCACCACCGTCGCAGCGGCCACCACGACCGGATACCACAGGCCGTAATAGATATTGCCGGTAGCCGCGACCATCGCGAATGCCGTCGTGGGGAGGAAGCCGCCGAACCAGCCATTGCCGATATGATAGGGCAGCGACATCGAGGTGTAGCGGATACGGCTGGGAAAAAGCTCCACTAACATCGCCGCGATCGGACCATAAACCATCGTCACGAGCATCGCGAGCGCCCACAGGATTGCCACGACCATCGGTTTGTTGATCTTGGCATTGTCAGCCTTTGGCGGGTAACCGGCCTTCGTCAGCCCGGCCTTCAGCCCATCCTGAAAGTCGGCGATCGCCGCCTTCTTTTCAGCCCCAGCCATGCCGGTTGGAACTGGTGCCGTGAAGCTGATCGTTCCCACCTTGACCGAAGCAGGCGTACCGGCAGGCGCGTCGATGTTGGCGTAGTTGATGCCGGTCTTGGCCATATAGGCTTTGGCGACATCGCAACTGGACCCGTCGAACTTGTTCTTGCCGACCGGGTCGAACTGGAACGAGCACTCCTCCTGATGGGCGACGATCGTGACCGGAGCGGAGGTCTGCGCCGCCGCCAGCAACGGGTTGGCCGCATTGGTCAGCGCCCCGAACAACGGAAAGTACGTCATCGCCGCCAGAGCGCAACCACCCAGGATGATCGGCTTGCGACCGATCTTGTCGGATAGCCAGCCGAAGAACACGAAGAAGGGTGTCGCTAGTGCCAATGCGATGGCGATTAGGATGTTTGCCGTCGCGCCATCCACCTTCAATGTCTTTTCAAGGAAGAACAGTGCGTAGAATTGTCCGGCATACCAGACCACGGCCTGTCCCATGACCGCTCCCAGCAACGCGATGATAACCCAGCGCAGATTGCCCCATTTGCCGAATGCTTCGGTCAGCGGGGCCTTCGACGTGGTGCCTTCGTCCTTCATCTTCTGAAAGACCGGGCTTTCATTGAGCTGCATACGGATCCACATCGACACGCCTAGCAGCAGGATCGAGATCAGGAAGGGCAGGCGCCAGCCCCAGGCGGCAAATGCTTCCTCGCCCAATCCATAGCGAAATCCGATGACGACCAGCAGCGCGGCAAACAAGCCGAAGGTCGCCGTCGTCTGGATCCAACTGGTGTAGAGGCCGCGTTTACCTTCGGGCGCATGTTCCGCGACATAGGTCGCCGCCCCGCCATATTCGCCCCCCAACGCGAGTCCCTGCGCCAGTCGCATGATCAGCAGGATGATCGGCGCCGCCACGCCGATGCTGGCATAGCTTGGCAAGAGGCCCACGGCGAAGGTCGAAAGACCCATGATCCCCATCGTAACGAGGAACGTGTTTTTGCGGCCGACCATGTCGCCGACCCGGCCGAACACGATCGCACCGAACGGCCGCACCGCAAAGCCCGCTGCAAATGCCGCCAGTGCAAAGATGAAACCCGTCGTTTCATTTACGCCAGAGAAAAATTGCGCCGAGATATAGGTGGCAAGCAGGCCGTAGAGATAGAAATCATACCATTCAAACACCGTCCCCAGCGAGGAAGCAGCGATGACGAGCTTTTCATTCTGTGTCGCCGCATGATGTTTTGGCAGGCTGCCGTCATATGTTGTTGCCATGTGCCCTCTCCCTTAAAAATTGTATTTCGTGGCCATCTCGATGCGGTCCATCTGGCCCGTGAGGCCGCTGACGACTTTGCGTTGAGCGTGGCGATACTCGATGCCCAGGTCCAGATTCTTGACCGGCGACCAGAATAGGTTGCCTGCAAAGCTGTAGGCTTCGCGATTAGCCAGTCCGGGCAACGCAATGTCATCGGGATAGTCGGCGTGCTGATATCCGACCATGAAGGTAGACCGCACCGTCGGGGTCCAGCCGAGCTTGGCCGCCGCAAAACCGGCGAAATTGTCGACCACATGCAGTTGATTGCCCATGGCCGCGTCATAGATAGCGTCAGGGGCGTAGCCGACCGCGAAGTAACGGCCCATGCCATGACCATAGGTCGCCAGAAACCGGATGTCGTGCCGTCCTTGCGGTCCAAACGGTATCTTGCCCCCTGTGGTGATGCCCCAGCCCATCGCCTTGTCACCCACGCCGTTGCTGCGCACGGACAATTCACGGACCAGTCCGGCCACATGGATTTCACCGATCTTGCCTTTGTAGGCGAGCTTTCCAACCAGGTCGGGCATACGATCCTGATCATTGTCGACCAGCGCGGGGGACACGCTCGTCACCGTCTCGGTCTGAGGATTTTCCGCAGCCAGATAGAGATCCAGGCCGCCACCAAGCGGCTGTTTATACTGTACCATCATCTGCCGCACAAAGATCGCACCGTCCATTGGACCCACAAAATCGGTGCTTTCAGGCAGATGGCCAGGGTTCTGGAATGTCGTCCATTCCTGTCCGAACAGCCAGTTGCCATAGGTGATGAAGCCACGGCGGAAGGTCGGGGTGTAAGGGTTTGTCGACCGCTGCGCACCCAGCGGCGCGGCAGCCAGCGCGAAGTCGAATTCGATGACGCTTTTGACGTCCTTGCCGCCCAGCGGGGTGGACGTGCTGAAGGACAAACGCGTCTGCCGCGCATGGCCAATGACGTCACGGCTGCTCCGGCCGCCAATCGGAATCTGCTGCGGCAGGTAGAATTCCTTCCCCAACGATCCGCTCGCGACTTCGCCGTCATCATAGCGAGTGGCGCTACCCACCACCTTAACGAAACCACCAAGCTTGAATGTGGTCGCGCCGACGCGGAAACCATCGGGCGCTGGCTTTTCCGCCATTGCGGTTACCCGGCTGTCCGCCTTCTGCGCGATTTGCACCGACGTAGCCACTTCTTGTGCCGTCACCTGCTGATCAGAGCGGGCCTGCGCCAATTCGGCCCTGAGCGTAGCAAGCGCCGCTTCCAACTGGCTGAGGCGCTGTTCCAATGCCGTTTCGCGGGTGGTCTGGGCGGTGGCACCCGGACCGATGCTGAGGCCCGCAACCAGCGCTCCCAAAGCAATGCCGCAGCGCCAACTGGCCCGAAGCGGCTTTTCGACTGAATTTACAATTGGCATTTTTGCCTCTCCCCGCCGGTCGCCCCCTCTCTGCGAGGTGTTTACGATCCAGCCCACATGACACAGTGCAGGCGGCGATGTTCCGGGAGAAGGAGGACGATGGTAGGAGTCGTATCCGACCTTGGTCGAGGATGCCCGACTGTCGGCAAGGCGTTAAGCCATCGCCAAACACGTCGGAGAGGCTGGACCCATGAGCAATTCACTCTATCCCGTGTCCGCAGCGCAAGCCGCCGATGCCAGGGTTACCGCGACGATGGCAACCCAGATGCACGCCCTCGTGCACGCGGACCCGGACGCTTTTTGGCGGCGCGAAGCGCAGCGGCTCGACTGGATCACACCCTTTACGAAGGTTAACGAGAGCAGCTTCAATGAAGCCGATTTCGGCATAAGCTGGTTCGCGGATGGCGCGCTGAACGTCAGCGCCAATTGCATCGACCGCCATCTCGACGGTCGGGGTGATCAACCCGCAATCATCTGGGAGGGTGACAATCCCGCCGACAGCCGCATTATCACGTATCGCCAATTGCATGAGGAAGTGTGTCGCTTCGCCAATGTGCTCAAGGCGCAGGGCGTTCGTCGGGGCGACCGGGTTACCCTCTATTTGCCAATGATCCCGGAAGCAGCCTTTGCAATGCTGGCCTGTACCCGCATCGGAGCGATCCATAGCATCGTTTTTGCAGGATTTTCACCCGACAGTCTGGCAAGCCGTATCCGTGATTGCGATTCTCGTCTCGTCATCACCGCCGACGAAGGGCTGCGCGGCGGAAAGACTGTGCCGCTCAAGGCCAATGTCGATGCCGCGCTGGCCCATTGCACATCGGTAGAGACCGTGCTGGTCGTCCAGCGCACCGGCGCGCCTGTAGCCATGAAGGCCGGTCGCGATATCGCCTATGCCGATGCGCGCACACTGGCGTCGGCCGAGTGTGCTATCGAAGCCATGGGGGCAGAAGACCCGCTGTTCATTCTCTATACGTCCGGGTCGACGGGCACGCCAAAGGGGGTCTTGCACACGACCGGTGGCTACCTCCTGTGGGCAGCGATGACGCATGAGCAGGTGTTCGACTATCGGCCTGGCGAAGTCTATTGGTGTACCGCCGATATCGGCTGGGTCACGGGCCACAGTTACGTTGTCTACGGGCCGCTCGCCAACGGGGCGACGACCCTGATGTTCGAGGGCGTACCAAATTATCCCGACCATAGCCGCTTCTGGCAGATATGCGACAAATGGAATGTTGCGATCTTTTACACCGCGCCCACGGCATTGCGCGCGCTGATGCGCGAAGGCGACAGCTTCGTTCAGGCCACCAGCCGCGCATCGCTTCGCATCCTTGGCAGCGTGGGCGAGCCGATCAACCCGGAAGCCTGGGAATGGTATCACCGGGTCGTCGGTGATAGCCACTGCCCGATCGTCGATACATGGTGGCAGACCGAAACAGGCGGTATCCTTATTGCCCCGCTGCCCGGCGTGACGGATCTGAAACCCGGTTCTGCCACCAAACCTCTATTTGGCATCCACCCGCTGTTGGTGGATGCACAGGGGCAGGAACTGGAAGGGGCCACCGAGGGCAATTTGTGCATCGCCAAAAGCTGGCCGGGGCAAATGCGGACCGTGTATGGCGATCATGCGCGCTTCTTTCAAACCTATTTCAGCACCTATCCCGGCCATTATTTCACCGGAGATGGCGCGCGACGCGATCCCGATGGCTATTACTGGATCACGGGGCGTGTCGATGACGTCATCAACGTGTCTGGCCACCGCATGGGTACGGCTGAAGTCGAAAGCGCGCTTGTCGCTCATGCCCACGTTGCCGAGGCCGCCGTTGTCGGCATGCCACACCCCATCAAAGGCCAGGGCATCTATGCCTATGTCACGCTGAACGTCCATGAAAACCCAAGCGACGAACTGCGCAAAGCGCTGATCGCATGGGTTCGCAACGAAATCGGACCGATCGCCACGCCCGACGTCATACAGTTCGCACCAGCCCTGCCCAAAACGCGGTCCGGCAAGATCATGCGGCGCATACTGCGCAAGATTGCCGAGGGCGACACGTCAACGCTGGGCGACATATCAACCCTCGCTGATCCATCGGTCGTCGAAAGCCTGATCGCTGATAGCCAAATGGCTGGCGCTTGACCACGGCGGGCCAAAGCACGCATTTTCCTGGCTTCCCCTAAGGGGCTAAATGCGTCAAAAGCAGCCCGGGAGGATAGCGGGCTGAACACAGGCGGCACCATATTGGTTGCGGACGATCACCCGCTGTTTCGCCAGGCTCTGGCTATGGCGGCGGCCAATGTCGCGCCCGATGCTCACATCGTCGAAGCGTCCACACTCGACCGAGCCATTGCGACCGCTGCCGCTGCCAGCGACCTGATGCTTGTCCTGTTAGATCTTAAAATGCCAGGGTCAGTCGGTTTTTCAGGCGTTGCGATGCTCCATGCAGAACGTCCGTCCGTACCCATATTGGTTGTGTCCAGCGCCGAAGCCTTGATAACCGCCCCCGAAGCCCGGCGCTACGGCGCGGTCTGCTTTATCGGCAAGGATCAGGATCTAGCGGCAATAGAGAATGCGATCGCCGCCGTACTGGCAGGAAATAGTCCAGCACCGCCAACGGCCACGCATGACGATATCGAGGTTATGGCAGACAAGGTCGCTTCGTTGACGCCGACACAGCTTCGCGTGCTGCTGGGCGTGCTCAACGGGCAACTCAACAAGCAGATTGCCTGGGAACTGGGGGTCGCAGAATCGACCGTCAAATCCCACATGACCACCGTGCTGGCAAAGCTGGGCGTACAGAACCGGACGCAGGCAGCACTTGCCGCCCGTGCCTTGGGCCTTGGGGCCAACCATTAGGCAGGACTATCGCCACCTAGTCGTCCGATTGGGGACAATAGAAATATTTGATGTTAGTAGATTTTACGATTTTGACGTTTGCAGACCCGTCCCAACCGCCAGGGCAACTCAAAATCAATCCACTAGCGTCTGGGCCGCAATCCATTGGTCCAGCATCGCTAGGGTCAATGGCTTGGGCAAGACCGCCACGCCGCGGGTGCGGGCTTGTTCCAGCATTGCCTGTCCGCCCTCGGCCGTAACCAGCGCGAACGGCAGGCAAGGCCTTTTGACGCGCAGGGCGTCAATCAGGTCAATGCCGTTGCGGCCGTTGCCAAGATGGAAATCAATCAGCGCGCCATCAAACACCCCCGCGCAATCGAGCGCTTCCTGTTCATCGGCAGCCGTTATGCAGCGATGCCCCAATCCGTCCAGCACCAAGCGCATCGCATCTCTGTTGGTCGGATCGTCATCCACCACGAGCAGATGGCGGGACACTCCGCTGCTGTTTGCTAGATCGACGGTAGGCTTGGGAGGGACGGCGGCTTGGGCTACACGCGGCAAAGAAATGGAGAACACGCTGCCCTTCCCCGGCCAGGATCGTACCGTGATGGTGCCGCCGACCAAGGGCGCGGACCGTTCCACAATGGCAAGGCCAAGCCCGATACCAGTCTCGGCCGCCTGACCCAATCGTTCAAATTCGCGGAAGATATCGGTCAACTTGTCAGGCGGAATGCCTATGCCGCTATCATAGACGGCCAGTTGGATGCGCGCGCCGCGCCGCCGCGCAGCGATGATCACCCCACCTTGTTCCGTATAACGGATGGCGTTGGACAGGAAATTCTGCATGATCGACCGCAAGAGGGTGCGGTCACATTCTACCCAGCCATCGCTTGGGCCGATCCGCAACCGTAAGCCCTTCTCCGCTGCCAGCGGCTGAAAACTTTCTGCCAGATCGACCAGCAGCGGTCGAACGGCAAATCGATCAGGCGCGATCTGAACGCCCCCTGCGTCCAGCTTGGAAATATCGAGCAGCGCCCGCAGCAAATCATTGGCTGCTTCGATGGAACGGTCAAGACGAGCCAGAATCGCCTGTTCGGGAGGTTCGAGCCGACGGCGTAGCGCTGCCGAAAAAAGCATCGCGGCGTGAAGCGGTTGCAACAGATCGTGACTGGCCGCTGCGAGAAATCGCGTCTTGTCTCGCATGGCGCGCGCCAGCTTGTCATTCACTTCGGACAATTCAGCCGTCCGCTCCGCCACGGCGCTTTCCAGATTCTTTCGCGCCGTTTCCGTCGCCGCTCTGGCCTGGGCTTCCATGGTGATGTCGGTGAAGGACATAACATAGCCGCCATCCGGCATTGGTCCCCCAACCGTCTTGATGACCCGGCCGTCTGCACGATATCGCTCAAAACTATGCTGTTGGCGGCTGCGCATATGATCGAGGCGGCGAGCGACATGACTATCCACTTCGCCCGGCCCACAATCACCACGTTCGGCGTTGTAGCGGATCAACTCTGCGATCGGGACGCCAATCCGGACAAGACCTGGCGGATAGGTAAACAGCTCCAGATAACGGCCGTTCCAGGCGATCAGACGGAGATCGCGGTCCACCGCGCTGACGCCAATGTCGATATTCTCAAGGGTTGCAGCCAACAAACCTTGCGAGAAATGCAGGGATTGACCGGACGCATCCAGCATCTGTGTTACATCAGCCAATCCCATGCCCTGACCCGAAATCGCCGACGCCATGATGGCGCGCGCCGATGGCACCCCGACGACGCTGCCAATCAGTCGTTCGGCCGTGCGGACGCTGGCACGGTCAATCGGCCGCGCCCGGTCGCTATCTGGCCCAAACGCTTCGGTGGCCAGTTCCATGCCAACAAAACGCGTGACCAGATCAACCAGCCCGGCGACGGTGGAAATGGACGATACGCCCCGGTGCCGGATATGGACTTTGCCGATGCCCTCCTTGCCGACTTTGCGCGCAGCCAGCAGCATATAGGCAAGCAGGTTGCCACTCAGGCTGATGAGCGCGCCGGACGTGACCGGACTAAGGTGCTCGAAGGCAGCGAACGGAATCATGTCGCGCGCATCTTCACCGATATGATTGCCACTGATCGTCGGTAGGAACAGCAGCACAAACCAAAGAAGAAAGCCGACCATGAGGCTGCCCTTGGCCGCCAGGGCGTCATTATCGGTTCGATAGACCGCAAAGATGAGCGCGGGTGTGCATTGCGCCATCGCGACGAAGGCGATCAGCCCCACAGAGGCAAGCTGCGTCGCTGACGGGGTCAGCATGGCGTAGCCGGCTGCGGCTGCCATCAGTCCGATAATCGTGCTGCGCCGGATCCAGAGCAATTGCTCGCCCAGATGCACTTCCCGCGTTGATCGGCGTAACAGTATCGGCGCGAACAGGTCATTTGAAATCATGCTGGAAATCGCCACGGTTTCCGTCACGACCATGGCGACCGCGGCAGAAATTCCGCCCAGGAAGACAAACAGCGTTAGCCGGTCAAAGCCGAATTGCTGTGGCAGACTAATGACGAACAGATCAGGCATCGCCCCTCGATCCAGCGTGGCGACGCCGGCACCGGCAATAGGCAATACTGCCAGCACAGTGATGACAAGATAGGCGATGAAGCCCCAGCGCGCGCGCAGAATGTCATCGGGATGGCGCGCCTGCGTGACGCTGATGAAAAAATGCCGGGGCAGGCAAACAATGGCCATGACCGAAACCAGCATCGTTACCAAAAAATCTGCGTCGAGTGTGTCGAGCGCAAAGCGTCCGCGAAAATGCTCCAGGCTGGTTAGAGCCTGCCTGTCCGGTATCGTCCACAACAGCCAGACTGCTAGACCAGAAACCAGCAGAATTGCCCCCAGTTTCAGGACCGACTCAAACGCGATGGCGAACAATATGGCTTCGTTTTGCCCTGACACCTGATAGCGGCGGGCACCAAAGACGATTGCAAAAATGGCCAGGACAACTGCCGCAACTAACAACGGGCCGGTACTTTCCGGCGTTCCTGAGACCAGCGCAAAACTCAGCGCTACAGAGCGAAGCTGCAACGCGATGTAGGGGATTGTACCAAACAGCGCGATCATGGTCACCAGCGCCGCGACCGACCGACTTTTCCCGAAACGGGCGGCGATAAAGTCCGATATGGACGTCGCACCTTCCTTGTGTACCTCTACGTTGAGTCGACGCAGGAACCTTCCACCCAATGCCATGAGCAGGATCGGCCCAAGGTAGATTGGCAGGAAATCCCAACCCCCGGTCGCCGCGCTGCCCACGGCACCGAAATAGGTCCAACTCGTACAATAAACGGCGAATGCCAGCGTATAGGCATAAATGCGCCAAGACGAATTATGCAGGGCTTGGCGATAACGATGCGCCAAAGCAGTCCCGGCGAACATCATCGCCACATAAATCAAAGCCATGATCCATGGCATGGACATCAGGTTGGCTCCGTTCCTGCTCGGCAGCGGACCATGTATAGGCGCGCTCGCGCCGAATCGCCAAGGTAACGACGTTGTTTAAGCGACGGCTATTTCACTAAAATGGAAAGCACGCGTCCTGAGCCTAGAACGCCTTGCAGCGAACAGTCCAGATCGTCGCACACCGCTCCCATCTTGGCTAATCTAAGCGGAAGATACCGCTCGCTTGTCGGAAATAGGACGATCTCCTGATCACCGCCAAGAAGCGTCTGCTCAGGCGGCTCTTGCTGCCTCTCGTGCAGCTCGCTTTTCTTCCTCGGTCCAGACCTTGCGCACGCGCTCTTTGGGTTGCTTGACCTGCTTGACGGGCCCGCCGCCCAATACAGGCGCGCGTTTGGTAGAATGTCGCGCCACTTCGCAATGCCAGTGATGATCGTCCTTCACCGTCAGGGTGCGACCGATCGTTCGCTCCACGTCATGCAGCCAGGCACGCTGCTCGGCGTCGCACAAGGTAATCGCAAATCCGCTGCGCCCGGCACGGCCGGTGCGGCCGATCCGGTGGACATAGCTTTCCGGCAGGCTCGGCAGATCGTGATTGAAGACATGGGTTACCGTGTCGACATCGATGCCGCGCGCCGCGATGTCCGTCGCCACTAGTACCTGCACATCACCGGCGCGAAAGGCGTCAAGCGCGCGCTCGCGCTGACCTTGGGACTTGTTGCCGTGCAAGGCCTCGGCCGTGATGCCCGCTTCGCTGATGAAGGCGCAGACTTCGTTGGCGATATTCTTTTGCAGCGTGAAGACGACGGCCTGGCCCATCTCCGGCGTTTGCAACAGCGCCAGGAGCGCGGCCTTCTTGTTGGCGGCGTCAAGGAACATCACCGACTGCTCGATGCGATCCACGGTGGTCGATGGCGGGGCGATCTCGACATTGGCCGGATCGCGTAAAAGGCTGTCGGCCAGCGCCGTTATGGATTTGGGCATCGTTGCCGAAAACAGCAATGTGTGCCGATCTTTGGGCAGCATGGCGACAATGCGTTCGATCGGCTTGGCAAAGCCCATATCGAGCATCTGATCGGCCTCATCCAGCACCAGCGCCTCAAGCGCGGACAAGTCGCAAAGGCCCTGCTCGATCAGGTCTAGCAAGCGACCCGGCGCCGCCACGATGATGTCCACGCCAGCCTTGAGCGCATTGACCTGATGGAACTGACTTACGCCGCCGAAGATCGTCGTCACGCTGGGCTTCTGATGGCGCCCGAAATTCTCGAAGCCGGCTGCGATCTGAGATACGAGTTCGCGCGTTGGCGCGAGAACCAGGATGCGAGCACCGCCCTTGGGCGCCGGTCGGGGATCGGCAGCAAGGCGATGCAGCAGCGGCAGCGCGAAGGCCGCAGTTTTGCCTGTCCCTGTCTGCGCCATGCCCAGCATGTCGCGCCCTTGGAGCAGCAAGGGAATGGATTGCGCCTGGATCGGCGTCGGCCTGGCATAACCTTCCTCGGCTAGCGCCTGCAGCAAAGATGGCGCCAGAGCGAGATCGGCGAAAGTCATGGTCATCGTAGAAGGGCGCCTCCAGCGCACGGAAAGGCTGCGCCTGATCGGGCTCAACGTATCGATGCGCGCGCTGTTAGGAGCGATGCTGCACTGCGTCAATGTGGAAAGCCGGAGCGTCAGCGCTATATGCCCGACGGCTTATCCCGCCGGGGCTAGCGAACTAACAAATTTCGACCCTTTGGCGACATTGAGGCCGTGGTTTTGAGCGCCCAGTTGCATACCGTCCGGTTCCGGCAGCTCGATAAGCAGCTCGCTCTTTCATCTTAAAGCGGCTCGATCTCGTCAAGGTTTACGCAGATGACTTCCAGACACTTGGACGAAACCTGGCGGGATCCCGTTTCCGAGCCGATCCACAACGGACGCTATCGGTTGCGTTCAAAAATCAATGCTCGCGGAAAACCGTACCTGCCTGGCGAGGCCGACGTAGAACACCGAACCGCCGGTAGACCAGTAGCGCTTGTTGGTGATGTTATCGCCATTGACGCGCAAGGTCACGGTGCGGTCATCGGGCAGGCGGACCTTGTAGTTCGCACCGAGGCTGTATGTCGTATAGGCTGGCATGACGTAGGCGTTCAGCGCATCGGCGTATCGCGCGCCGGTGTAATACATGCCGGCGTTGACGCCGAGATCTGGCAGGATCGAAGGGCGGTATTCCGCGAAAAGTGAGCCAGACCAGCGCGGGGTATTGTCCACGCGTTTGCCGTCTTGCGATGCTGTGCCGGTGTTCCGCTGGGTTGCGTCCAGGAATTGCCCCGACATTGCGACCGAGAGCTGCCGGGTAAGGTTGCCTTGTAAAGACGCTTCCACGCCCTGGTGTATCGCCCGGCCGTTCACGACATAGGTGTTGGTGCTGTCGGTATAGCTCAAGCCACGGTCGATGTGGAAGTAAGCGACGCTGGCGAGCGCGCCGGCGACTTCGATTCTTGCGCCGGCCTCGATCTGTTTGCTGAGCACCGGGGCCAGAATGTCGCCTTCGTTTGTGGTGCCGGAAGGGGCGGTGCCAGCGCTCTCCAGACCCTCGATATAGGTGAAATAGAGGCTTGAACGCGCCGTCGGCTTGAAGACGATGCCGCCAGTGGGGGTCCACGCCTTCATCCGGTAGTTCCCGGTAGAATCCTCGGTATCATACAGTACGCGCCGAATGCCGCCGATCAGCAGTATTTTCTCGCCGACGTTGGCAATGTCCATCGCGTAGAAGCCGGTATCGATATTGACGCTGCCTGCCGAGAGGCGGGTCGTGGTGAATTTCAGACTGTCGAAGTCGATAGTGACCGGATCGTTGATGTTCTGCGCGACCGCCGTGTAGCTGGTCTGGTGCTGATCTTCCTGCACCTGGCGATTGCGCGCGACGCCAAATAGCAGATCGTGGGTAATGCCGAAGGTCTCGACTTTGCCGGCCAGTTCGCCCCGGACATATTCGTTCCGATACTCCTGGTCGGGCGTGTAGTTGCCCGAGATCTTGCCGTCACCGCTCGCTACCGTCGCCGCGCTGGTAAAGCTGAAATCGGCGCGGCTGCGTTGGCGGCGCGACTGCGCCAGCCCGGCTTCCGCGCGGATCGACCAATCGTCGCTCAACACATAGTCGGCGCGGCCCAGCACGTTGGTGGACCAGGTGCGGTAGGGTGCATTGGCCGGCGCGTAGCGATTGTGCGGGTCGGGGATATGATCCAGCAACTGGAATGCCGACAAGGCGATGCCGCCCGGTTCGTCGGTCGCCCGGCGATAGTGCTCAACATCCAGCTTGAGCGATAGGCGTTCGGTCGCTTGCCAGTCGAACGCGCCGCTCGCGAGATAGCGATGGCCGTTCACGCCATCGATCGGCGTCTCGACGTGCGAGGCATAGGCGTTGAGGCGCACGCCGAACTGGCCCTCGGCACCGAACTTGCGCCCGATATCGACGCCGCCGCCATAGCTGCCTTCGGCGTCGCCATTGACGTAGGCATTGGTGACCGGCTGGTCGCCCGCGCGCTTCATCACCACGTTGACGATACCCGATGGCGTGGCGAGGCCATAGTACAGAGCCGAGACGCCTTTAAGCAGTTCGACGCGCTGCTTGTTCTCGATCGGAATGGGGCTGAGGTTGATGATCTGCAGTGCGCCGTTCAGGCGGTAGTTGGTGCGCGCGTTCATCAGCACGCCGCGTGACACGAAGTTGTTGCTGGTGGTGGGGCTGGTCGCCTGTTGGGTTACGCCAGGCGCATTGCGCAATGCGTCTTCCAGGCCGATGGCCCCTTGTGCGTCCAGCAGTGCCTTGGGGATCACCGCGATGCTGGCGGGCGTGTCCATTACCGACTGATTGCGGAACGCGCCGACCTGGACGACTTCGGTTTTGAAAGTCGGCACTTGGCCGGTGACGACGATTTCCTCGTCCAGCTTGCGCTCGACTTGCGTATCGTTCGCCGGTTCGGCCGCGCTCGTTTCGCCAGCCGCTGCCCCCGCAGCCGCTGCCGCGATCAACCAAATGCTCATGCGTACCCCTGTTTTGTATCCCCCGCCCTTAGTGATACTGCGAATAGTTCGCAATTGCATTTTTATCGAACCTGCATGATAGCTGTCAAAACGCCGTTCGCGGCAATCGGAGCATTAGTGACAAGGCGGGTTCTCTTTCAGATCCACTGGTTTCTCGGTATCACCGCGGGGTTGGTTCTCGCCGTGATGGGCGTGACTGGTGCTGCGATGAGTTTCGAGGACGAGATCAGCGAGGCGTTGTCGCCCTCGCTCTATGCGCCTGGCGTTCCTGCCGGCGCGGACTTGTCGCCGGACGCCTTGATCGCGCGATTGCAGGCCGACACCCCAGGCTATTACGTCAGCCGTCTCGATTGGGAAATGCCGCGCAGCCGCTCGCACGCCGTCCGCTTGACCGCGACCGAGGGGCGTGATCGCAAGCAGGGCAGAGTGGACCGCGCCACCGGGCACTGGTTGGGCGAGCCGACCGGCGCTGGGTTCTTCGATACTATGGATTCCTTGCACCGCTGGCTGGCGCTGCCCGGTGAAGGCAAAGGCATCGGCCGCCAG
Organism: Novosphingobium sp. Rr 2-17; assembly: GCF_000272475.1. Classification (GTDB taxonomy): domain Bacteria; phylum Pseudomonadota; class Alphaproteobacteria; order Sphingomonadales; family Sphingomonadaceae; genus Novosphingobium. The sequence continues at coordinate 129,480 of NZ_AKFJ01000005.1, read as the reverse complement.
ATCACCGGCTTCAGTGCGATTGCGCTTATCTTCTTTGCCTTGTCTGGCCTCTACTTGCGTTGGCCGCGCCAGGCGCTGGACTGGCGGGCATGGCTGGTTCTCGATTTTCGCAAGACCGGCCGCAACTTGTGGCGCGCGCTGCATGTCGTGATCGGAACCTGGGTTCTGCTGTTTTACTTGTTGAGCGCCTTCACCGGGTTGTGGTGGAGCTACGACTGGTATCGCAGCGGCGTCAGCTACGTCCTTACGGGCAAGGCCAGTGACGAAGAGGGCGGTCGCACCAAGAAGGGCGACCTTGCGCCCAGGCCTGCGATCGATCCGGCCTGGACCGCCTTTCGAACGGAAACCGGGGATCGCTACGCCTGGGTACGGATCGCTCGTCCGGCGCCGGCCCAACCGATGAAGGCGATCAATTTCGACGCCCGCCGCGCCGATGCCCGGCATTTGCGCGAGACAGATCGCTTCAGCTACGTGCCGGGTACGGCAACGCTTAAGAAGCGCGAGCTTTACGACCGCCGACCGCTGGGCAAAGTTATCGCCGAAAGCATGTACGAACTGCACCGCGGCGCCTTTTTCGGGCTTGCCGGTCGGATCGTCATGCTGCTGACCAGCCTGACTATGCCGCTGTTCACGGTAACCGGATTCCTGCTTTACCTGTCGCGGCGAAAGCGAAAGCGCGCGGCAAAGGCGCTCGAGGCCGGCCGTGAACCTTCGCAAGGCGCAAGTGACCTTTTGATCGCTTACGCCAGCCAGACCGGCAGTGCGGAAATCCATGCCCGCAATGCGGCGCTGGCGTTGGGCTTGGGCGGCGTTCGCAGCCATGTCGTGCCTGTCGGAGAAGTTACGCCGGACACGCTGGCCGCAGCCTCAAAAGTCCTCTTCGTCGTCAGCACCTATGGCGATGGCGAGCCGCCCGACATGGCGCGCGGCTTCACCCGCCGGGTATTGGGACAAGCACCCCTGGATCTCTCGCATCTCGATTACGCCGTGCTGGCGCTGGGGGACCGGGAATACGCCGAGTTCTGCAGCTATGGCCGCCAACTGGACGCATGGCTGGCCCGCGCAAAGGCAACGCCTCTGTTCCCGATGATCGCAATGGACCGGAATGATCCCGAGGCGGAAGCTTCGTGGGCGATGGCGCTCCAGCGTATGGGCGCCATCGCCGGCACCCGAGGACAGATCGCCGCCGCGTTCGAACTTTGGACGCTGGTGGAGCGAGTGGAGCTCAATCCAGGCAGCGATGCGCTGAAGGCCTACCATCTGCGGTTTGAGCCGCCGGCTGACGTTGAAATGAATTGGGCGGCTGGTGACATCGTCGAAGTGCAGCCTCGCAACGACCCCGCCTTGGTCGACGCCCTGATGTCGGCCGAAGTTTCAGATGGCAACCTGATCGAACGCACGGTGCGCTCACGCGAAGAGCTGATGAGCGTGGTATTGCCGTCCGACGCGGCGCAGCGCCTGTCTGCTGAGCCTGACCTGGTGCTTCGTCCGTTGCCGACCCGCGAATATTCCGCCGCCTCGATCGCGCCGGATGGCACGCTTGATCTGGTTGTACGGCAGGTTCGCAATGCGGACGGTCGGCTGGGTCTTGGATCGGGATGGCTCACCGCGCATCTGCCGATCGGGTCGGTCACGCCGCTGCGCATCCGCGCCAATCCAGGATTTCGGGTAGGCGATCGCGCCGCGACGAAGCTGATCCTGATCGGCAACGGCACCGGCATCGCGGGCCTTCGCGCCCACTTGCGCGAGCAGAACCACGCGGGAAGTCGGGGGCACTGGCTGTTCTTCGGCGAACGCTCCTTCGCTCATGAGCGCTATTTCGACGATGAACTGGCCACTTGGCTGGCAGATGGTACGCTCGCTCGGCTCGACCGCTGCTATTCGCGCGATCCCGCTTGCGGTCGCTATGTCCAGGACTTGGTCCTCGACGCGGCCCGCGCCCTTCGAGAAGACATCGAGCTCGGCGCAACGGTGATGGTCTGCGGTAGCCTGGAAGGGATGGCGCAAGGGGTCCATGACGCTTTGATTTCGGTCCTGGGCCTCCCCTCCTTAAACCGGATCATCGAAGAAGGACGCTACCGCCGCGACGTCTATTAGTCGCCACAAGGCCAGCGTCGATCCGAAAATCTCAAGGACGCGAAGCGCTTCTTCCGGAGGCCCTATGCACGCTGAGTAGCCGGGCATGACCGAAATAAGGGTGGCAACAGCCGGCATCGTCGTTTTGGCATGATGTCCGGAATCGATATTGTGACCTTCAGAAGCGGACCGACCACAATGTCCCAGACTGCCCTTCGGGTCGGCGGGGCCGTGCTCTGGGAACGGGAAGGGGTTAGGAAAGACTCCGGGCCACTGGAACGACTGAGATGAGGGCGCGAAGGTCCCGGGTGATTGGCTGGCACTGGTTCGGCGGCGTGCGACCACGATTGGTTGTTAATGAGATTGACTCGCAGTAGCGAAGAAACATAAGGCGCTCCTGAAACAGGGAGGCTTTTTTGATCCGTTTTTTCACGCTGCTTTCTGGCGCGGCTGTCGCCGCGCTTGCTGCTCCTGCCTATGCGGAGGACGACGCACCGTCGAACGCGGTAGCCGCAAGTCCGGGAGACATCATCGTCACGGGCGAAAAGGCGACGCGCACGCTGCAAGAGACGCCGACGAGCATTGCCGTCACCACTGCGGACCGGATCGCCAAAGAGACGTTGCTTTCGATCCAGGACGTCTACAGCCGTACGGCCAACGTCTCTGATACATATGGTTCGGCTGGGTTTACCATTCGCGGCATCACGAACAGTGGCATAGGCGGTGGCGGGCAGGCCGACACCGCCAGCGTCTACGTCGATGGCGCTCCCATCCCGCGAGAGGCACTGTACGGCGGCCCGACCGATATGTGGGACGTCCAGCAGGTAGAAATTCTGCGCGGTCCCCAGTCGACTATCCAAGGTCTCAATGCATTGGCCGGTGGCATCGTCATCACCAGCCAGGAGCCCTCGCTCACGCGTTGGACCGGCGATGCCCGCGTGCTGTGGACTGAGCATAACGATCGCACGTTCTCGGCGGCGGTGGGCGGCCCGATCATCGAGGATCAGTTGGGCATCCGCATTTCGGCGGAGCGCCGCGCCAATCGCGGCATAGTGCGCAACGTCACGCGCGGTGGCTACGACGACGCCATGGAATCGCTGAACTTGCGGGGCAAGATCTTGTGGACCCCGGCGGCGATCCCTGGCCTGGAGGCCGCCCTCAGCTACAACCGGGTGCGGCGCGATGGTGGCTATCTCTACCAATACACTCGGACCGACGTGGAAGATTACTACGACAATCGCATATCCACCTCCGACCAGCCCAACCGGGGCAAGATCGCCAGTGACATTGCCGTCCTCAATCTCAGCTATCCGCTGGCGGACGACTTGAAGATTTCCAGCGTGACCTCTTGGAACCATTCGCGGGTGCGTTCGCTGTCCGACAGCGATGGTACGGCGGTCAACTCTTCGACCGTCGATAACCTCTACCGTTACAAGACGCTGACCCAGGAACTACGCCTCAATTACGATGGCGAACGGCTGAGCGGGCTGCTTGGCGCATGGTATTATCGCCGCACTGGCTCGCTTACTGCTAACAACAATGTCAACGTCAACACTCCGACCGCAACGATCACTTCGCTGCTGACGCCTTATGTCGGCGCCAGTGCCGCAAGTACGATCGCAGCCGCATACGCAGAGCAATTGACGGTTATTCCAGTCGGTTACAGCTCCTACCAGCCGCAGCGCGTGGAGACGATGGCGCTGTTCGGCGACGGGCGTTTCAAGCTGACTGACCGGCTCAGCCTGATGGGCGGGTTCCGTTACGATCACGAGCGCAATCGCTATGGGGCAGAAACAGTGGCTACGTTCACCGGCACCTTGCCCGACGTCAACTTCCTGGGATCTGGCTATGCCGCGCTGATCTCCGCCGTGAACGCCGGTGTGCTGGGCCTGGTCGACGATGCATCCTCTGCGCAGGCATCCAACAGCCGAACCTTCAACGCATTCCTGCCCAAGGCCGGTATCAGCATGGACTGGACCCCGGACCTGACCACCGCCTTCACCGTGCAGCGTGCCTATCGTTCGGGCGGCTCCAGTCAGAACCCGGCGCGCGCCGAACTGGTGCCGTATGATCCCGAATACAGTTGGAATTACGAGGGTTCGCTGCGGTCAAAGTGGCTTGACGGCAGGTTGGTGGTCAACGCCAACGTGTTTTACATGACGTGGAAGAACCAGCAGGTTTCGGCTTACTTCAGCGACAACACGTATGATTACAACACCGTCAACGCTGCGGGTTCGCGCCTCTACGGCTTCGAGCTGGAGGCGAGCGGCAAGGTGTCGAATGCGTTCGATCTGTATGCTTCGGTAGGCCACATCCGCAGCAAGTTCACCGATTTCACGCTGCCCGACGGGGCGACCAGCACGGTTAACCTCAAGGGCACACAGTTTCCCTACGCCCCTAAATGGACATTGGCTGCCGGTTTGAATGCCCGTTTCGGCGGCCGCTTTAGTGGCAACCTCAATGCCAACTATCGCAGCAGCGTATATACCGCTGCCGGTCGCACCCAGGCTGACTACAAGGTTGGCGCACGCACGGTCGTCAACGGCCAGATCGGCTATGAGACCGGTAGCTGGAAGGTCTTCGTCTTCGTCCGGAATCTTCTCGACGAGAAGTACCAGCAATACAAATATGCCTCCAATCACCAGGCAGTCCTGGGTGATCCCCAGACATTCGGGTTGGGCGCCGGCGTACACTGGTGATTGCCAACCTGCTCCTGTCGTTCCCCAGCATTGTCCTGTTGGCAGCCGGCTGGGTGGGGGCTGCTTTGTTGCGTCGATCGTGGCTGCTGCGCGATGGAAGCGCATCGGCTTTCATCGCTGTGGGCTGGGCGGTCCTGGGCGGTGGAGTTGTGGCGGCGGCAGTCGTGATCGGTCCCGTCAAAGGAACGACCCTGGCGCTCGTGATGGAAGCGATCGGCGCGCTGGGCGTGGTCTGGGGTGGTCGTGTCCGGCGCAAAGCGGCGCGCATGCGAGATGGCGAAGCCGCCCCCGAGCCGCTGGAGGAACAAGGGCGGCTCTGGCGGGGCGTGTTACGCGCTTTGTTGGCCGGCCCCCTTGGCATGACAGCGGCGCTGGCCGTCGCGCTATGCTTTGCCGTTTATCTCCCAGGTGACCCACGGACCCGGATCGTCATCAGCGGATTGCTCATGCCGGTACTATGGGGGCTGGCGATGACCTGGACTCTCGCCGATCGACGCCTGCTCCGCGCGACCGCCGTGCTCGTGTGCGCCAGTCTTTTGGGCGTTGGCATCGCGGCTTTGGGAGGCGCGGCGTGACGATGGTGAAAAATCAGGATGCAATGACGCAAAACACGCCATCCCAAGTTTCACGGGCCAAAAAGTGGCGATGGCCGATCTCTCCGGAGACGGTGCGCTCGGTGTTGAGCAGCCATTCCGTGCTGGGCCTTGCTTTTGCGGGCGCCATCTATCTGGTCTGCCTGTCCGGCACGCTGACGGTTTTCACGCCCGATTTGCAGCAGTGGGAAGTTCCGGCGGCCCCCGTTCTCACTTCGCTATCTGATGAAGCGGCGGGCCGGGCGCTTGTCGCAGTCACGAAACAGACCCCCGCCGATACCAAGCTCTATCTTACCATGCCGACCCCGGCGAAGGCCGGCGCAACGATCATTGCTTATGGCGGTAAGAATTTCGAGCGGACCTGGGCGATCGCCCAGGATGGCGCGCTGGTTCCGTTGGATGCAGTCTGGTCCGATTTCATCCTCAACCTCCACCTGAACCTGCACCTGCCCAGAAGCTGGGGGGCGTTCATCGTCGGGCTGACCGGAGTGGCGTTGTTATCCTCGCTGGTGTCAGGCGTTTTGGCGCATCCCCGAGTGGTACGCGATGCCTTCCACTTACGGCTGGGCGGTTCGCGCCGTCTGCAAGAGGCGGACTTGCACAACCGTTTAGGGATATGGGCGCTGCCGTTCCACTTTACGCTGGCGCTGACCGGCGCGCTGTTGGGGCTAAGCACGCTGATCGTCGCGGCGCTGTCTTTGCTGCTCTATCGCGGCGACACGACCAAGGTCTATGAATTGTTCCTCGATCCGCCGCCGCCGGTCGATGCGCGCGCGGCGCCCATGCCAGACATCGCCGCGTTGATCGCACAGGCCCGCGCCCGCTCTCCGGGTGCCGAGCCGCAAAGCATCCTGATGGAACGGCGCGGTCGCGCCGACATGCGGATAACGGTTCACGCAGGGCGCCCTCGGCTGCTGACCCAACAAGATGAAGTACAATTCGATGCGCGCGGCAACCCCGTAGCCGAGGAACATCCGCGCGACCTCGTGGTCGGTAGCAAGGTATTGAGTGGGATCGGGCAGGTTCACTTTGGCTGGTTCGGCGGGCTTCCCGTGCGGATCGCTTACGGACTGCTGGGTCTGGCACTGTGCATCGTCACGTCAAGCGGTGTCACGATCTGGCTTGCCCGCCGCCGCGACCGGGGCAGGCCTGCGCCGGGATGGGAAAGAATTTGGGCGGCGATATGCTGGGGGCAGCCGATCGTGCTTACGCTTACGGCAATGATCGCCGCGCTCGCGCCCGCGACGCCACTTCCAGCCACCTGGCTGACGCTCAGTGGGCTTATGATCGGGGGAGTGGCGTTTGTGCGTGTACCCGGCGCACGACTAGCGCGGATGATGCGCTGGGTACTGGCCGCGCTGCTGATCGCCCTCGCTTTGGTGCATGCAGCGTGGACACTGACCGGCGGCGCGGTTTCGTTGGTCGATGGCGTGTTGCTGGCCGGCGGCGTTAGCTTGCTGATCGGCGTGGTACGTACTCGCCGTCATGTGGCGGCGTGATGCCGGGTGCTCCTGATTTCACAGAACATTGCAGATCTCTCCTGATGTCTGATCGTCTCACATAGTCGTAGCCCGGTAATACCGCCCCGCGCATGTGCGCGGCGATGTTGGGCCTTGCGGCGTCAAGGTGGTGGGGGCATCGCTGCCCGATAGCCCCGCCGCGTCGAGGCTGTTGGTCCGCTCCTGCCGCCTCCGCCACCCTGGCGCCGGTCAATGGCGGTTGAGGAAGGAGTGGAAAGGACCAATGACTTGCCAACGTCAAAGCCTCTACGCTGAGGTCGCGGCCCGGATCATCGCCGAGCTGGAAGAAGGGCGACTTCCCTGGGCGTAGCTTAGACGGTGTTCGACCTCACCACCGACGACCGATGCGTGTTCAGCGCGACGCTCGATTACTCGGCTGAGGGTTCGAAAAGATCTTGGTAGAAGCCGGAGGTGTGGAGCTTGATCGTCACCGGGGTCTCGCCGCCATTGCGCCAGTACCAGCCGTGCGTGCCCTCGAACGGCGCTGAGAACGAACCCTTGGCTTCGCGCAGCTCCTTCTGCTTCCAGTACGAGGTGAACTCCCCGTCCTTGCCGCCCTTGGGCTCGCCGTGCATGTCCATGCGGATCGGACCCGTCGCGTTCCACGCGAAGATCAGGTGGTCGCCTTTGACCATGTGTGCTTTGATCTCGACGCCTGAATGCGGTGGTAGCGTCAGTGTTTTGTCGTCGCTGCGAAGCGGTTTGCGGGCTTCTATGTTGAGCTTGTTCTGCTCAGGCAAGGCGAGGTCGGTCGTGGCGGCGGCGGCGGCGGCTCCGACTTCGGGGCTGTCCGTTTCGTCGGCCTCGGCTCCGCCCGCCATGCGGGTCAGACCGAGCGCCTTGCCCACGCCTGTGGGATCGATGCCCCATTCCGCAGGAAGGACGAACAGCGTGAGGATCGCTGCGGCGACGACGCCTGCTGCCAAAGTGGCGCGCGCAAGTGAGGCGGGCGAAGCTCGGTAAGGTGTGCCGGGATTGCTGGCCGGGGAAGTTCCAGTCGTCATGTAGTCTGCTCCGTCAAGAAGCCGGCGATCTGATAGCCGGTGAGGATGAAGCCGGTGCACATCAGCATCGCGTTGGCGATCAGCGCGCTACGGTTGAAACTCGCGCTGCGGCGCCAGAGCGTCATTGCGATCAGGATAACACTTAGTGCCATGACTTGCCCGGCCTCCACGCCGAGGTTGAAGCTGACGAGGTTGGCGAACAGTCCATCGCGCGACGCGATCAGATCCTGCAGCTTGGTCGCCAGGCCAAAGCCGTGGAAGAAACCGAAGATCAGCACCGCTGCCTTCTGGTTTGGTTGGAAGCCGAGCAGCGTCGGGAAGGCGCCAAGGTTGTCGAGCGCTTTGTAGACCACCGAGAGACCGATGATGGCATCGACGATGAACGGATTAGCATGGATGTTGAACATCACCCCTGCCAACAGAGTTGTGCTATGTCCGATCGCGAACAGGGTAACGTAGGCCCAGATATCTTTGAGACGATAAAGGAAGAAGATAACCCCGAATAGGAATAGCAGATGGTCATATCCCGTGACCATGTGCTTGGCGCCGAGATAGAAGTACGGAATGATATTGATGCCGGGGTTGGCCTGGATGAACGCCTTGTCGCTTTCAGCTACGCCGTGCGCCATGGCGTCGCTGGCGAAGAGCGTGAGTGATACCAGGAGGGCGATAAGCATGGCGGGCGGCCGTCGTAGCGAGAAGCGAAGGTCGGTCATGTCGTAGCCCTTTGCAGGTTCGGCCCGCGACTGCGGTTTCCGCGGGCCGGAGATCATCATTTGATGATGAAAGTAGTGCCGTATCGCGCGCCACTCGCCTTATCGACGATCTGGACGCCGACGTTGCTGCCAGGGGCGAGCTTTAGGCCCTTGGCAAAGAACTGGTTGCCTTTTCCGGGAGCCAGCGGCACGTCAACCTTCTGCCCCTTGCCGCTGACGCTTAGCTTTGCCGTCATGTTCGATGCGGCGACGGGTTCGTCCTCATCGACCACGTAGAGCGAGACGCCGGTCGGACCCCGTACCAGTTCGAACAGCGTCTCGCCGTTCATCTGTACGACGCCGCCGTGCTGTGGCTTGGTGAGGCCGTGCGCGTCGACGGTGGTGGCGAGACAGCCGAGGGTGGCAAAGCCGAGCAGAAGTGCGAGGGTCTTCTTCATGAGCGGTACTCTGTTGGGGCGATGATGAGGCCCGTCATTCGGGCTTGTGGGGCAGCACGAACGACAGCGTGGCAGTGTGTTCTACCTGCTTGTAAAGTTTGGGCTGGTCGCTTGGGCCGTCATAGACCGCGCGGATGACGTTGAGGCCCTGATTGCGGACCGGCAGCGTGAGCGTGCCGTCGGCGCCGGTCATCTGCTCCGTCGCGTCAGGATCGTTGATCATGTCGTTGATCATGCGGACGCCCGCAATCGGCTTGCCGTTGTAGAGTACCTGGTATTTGAGCGGCGATCCCAGCGTCAGGGGAATTGTCCCCACCGGGACGATCTGTAGCATTTGGTCGGGAAGCACCGGGAGTGGCTTGGTTAGCTGACCCTGGATAGTGACGGCATACTTGACGTTCTTCGTCGAGACGGTGGCGTTTGGCATCTCTGCCAGCGTCTTCTTCTCGAATTCTCCGTCGCCCACCCGCGACCAAATGCCGTAAGGTAGTACGGCTGCAGCGACTGTGAGCTGTGCGTCGGTATCGACAACCACCGCCGGGCCGAAGGCGCGAACCGAAGCCCTGATGGGCTGGTAGTCGGCGTCGTAGGCCTTAATGTTCTCCATCATTGGCAGGCGTTTGACTGTCTCAAGATCGTCGGCACCGATGCCGTATACAATGACGAGCTGCTTTGCGCGCTGTTCGAACCAGATGCCGTGTGCATCGGCTGCCGCAGTTGGTAGGACCATGCCAATGGCAGCGGTTAAGACGATGGGGGCAAGCTTAATGCGCATGGGTCGTCTCCATCTCGTGGCAGAATGTCATCGATCTGACGCAGAGGAGGCTATGAGGTGGCTTCGGTGTTTTGTATCGGACTTCCAAGAACTGACGGCAGATTTGTGCGAAATAGCGACCGCTCCAGAATCCGCAGCATAAGCGACTTCACGCTTCGACCGTCGTAAAGTCGTCAGCCCGGCCCCGCTTGGAACCCTCCCGCCGCAGCAAAAAGCCACACAGCGCGGGCAATACGAACAACGTCAGCGCCGTCGCAGTGAGGAGCCCGCCAACAACCACCGTCGCGAGCGGCTTTTGAACTTCAGAGCCAGTGCCGGTGGCTATTGCCATGGGTAGGAAGCCGAGGCTGGCGACGAGTGCGGTCATCAGCACCGGCCTCAGACGTTCCATCGCTCCCTCAATCACTGCTGTATCGCTGTCCGCCCCCTCGGCCATACGCTTGCGGATCGCCGAGATGAGGACGAGACCATTAAGTACCGCCACGCCAGACACGGCAATGAAGCCGACTGCCGCTGAGATCGAGAAGGGTATCCCCCGCAAGGCGATGGCAAAGACACCTCCAGCCAGCGCCATGGGAACGGCTGTCAGCACCGTCGCCGTCAGCGATACGCTGCCGATAGCCATGTAAAGGGCGGCGGCGATCAGGATGAAGCAGATCGGCACAATGACCATCAAGCGCTTGGTGGCGGCCTGCAGGTTTTGGAACTGGCCGCCCCACTCGATGTATTCACCCGGCGCGAGCTTTACTTGCTCGCCAATCCGCTGGCGCGCATCGTCCACGAAACCGCCCAGGTCGCGGCCAGAGACGTTCGCCTCGACGTAGATCCGACGCTTGCCGTCGTCTCGGCTCACTTCGTTCAGTCCCTCGGTAAAGCGGAACTGGGCCAGTTCGCGCAACGGAACCGACTGCACCGCGCGCCCCGAACCCGAAGGCAGCGTGATCGGCAGCGCGCCGAGCAGGTCGAGGTTGTCGCGCTGGGCGGATGGAAGACGAACGACGATGTCGAAGCGCTTGTCGCCTTCGAAGATCTGGCCTGCGGTACGACCGGCCAAAGCGTTCGATACCGCATTCGCCACTTGCTCCATCGTCAGCCCATAACGAGCGATAGCGGCACGATCGAAGACGATGTCGAACGTGGGGAAACCTCCGGTCTGAGCAACGCGGACGTCGGTTGCGCCGGGAATTTTCTTGAGCACCGCGGCAATCTCGTTCGCGTTGCGCGCCATGACGTCGAGATCCTCGCCATAGAGCTTGACCGCTACGTCGCTGCGCACGCCGCCAATCAGCTCGTTGAAGCGCATCTCGATCGGTTGGGTGGCGTCGTAGGCGTTGCCGACCATCGCATCCATCTTCTTGCGGATGCGTTCGACGACTTGCTCCTTGGTGGTGACACCGTCAGGCCATTCGCTTTTGGGCTTGAGAATGATGTAGTTGTCCGAGGCATTCGGCGGCATCGGGTCGGCTGCCAGACTGGCAGTACCGGCCTTGGAGTAGACCGTTTTTACCTCTGGTAGCTGGAGCAACGCCCGTTCGATTGGAAGGTCCATTTCGACCGACTTCTCGATGGTGGTCGAAGGGATGCGGACAGACGAAAGGTTGAGGTTCTGTTCATCGAGCGTGGGCATGAATTCGCGGCCCACGAACAGGAACGTAATCAGGCCCGCCAGCAAAATACCCAGGCCCGCGCCGATGAACGGCCAGGGCCGCGTTACCGTGCGTCGGAGCCAAGGTTCGTAGCGGCGCTTGGTTGCGTTGATGACACGCACTTCCTTATCCTCGATCGAACCCGTCATAAGCACTGCGATCATAGCCGGCACGAACGTCAGCGACAGCACGAAGGCCGAAGCCAGGGCCAGCATCAGGGTGACGACCATGGGCGAGAACATCTTGCCCTCGACACCTTGAAAAGTGAGGCAGGGTAGGAAGACGAGGAAGATCACGATCTGGCCGTAAACGGTAGGCCGGACCATCTCCTTCGACGAAGTAATGACTTCCTCCAGACGCTCCTTAAGGGAGAGAAGGCGCCCTTCGTGCGCTTGTCGCTCGCCCAGGCGCCTCAAGCTGTTCTCGACGATGATGACCGCGCCGTCGATGATGAGGCCGAAGTCGAGCGCGCCCAGGCTCATCAAATTGCCGGAAATGTTGAGGCCGTTCATGCCGATCGCGCTGAACAGCAGCGAAAGCGGGATCACCAGCGTCGCGATCAGCGCCGCGCGCCAATTGCCAAGCAGAACGAACAAGATGGCAATCACCAACACCGCGCCCTCGGCAAGGTTCTTGGTGACGGTGGAAATCGTTGCCAGCACCAACTGCGAACGATCGAGCGTGGGCACGATCTTGACGCCCGGCGGCAGGGTTTTGGCAATCTCCTGCAGCTTGACGCCCACGTCGTTGGCGACGGTGCGGCTGTTGGCGCCGACCAGCATCAGCGCCGAGCCGATTACCGTTTCATAGCCATCGCGGCTGGCGGCACCGCGCCGCAGCTCGCCGCCGATCTCGACCTTGGCGATTTGGCCGACCATGATCGGCACGCCGCCGCGATTGGCGACGACCGCGTGCGATATCTCCTCGATCGAGTGGATGCGGGCATCGGCGCGCACCAGATAAGCCTCGCCGGAACGCTGGATGTAGTTCGCACCGACCGAGATGTTGGCTTTCTCCAGCGCGTCGCCCAACTCGTCGTAAGATATCCCAAAGGCAGCGGTTTTCGCCGGATCGGGTTCGACAAGGTACTCTTTCACATAGCCGCCGAGCGAATCGACGTCGGCCACACCGGGGACGGTGCGCAACTGCGGTCTCACGATCCAGTCCTGGACGGTGCGGAGGTATGCGAGCTGTGACACCCTGCCTGACAGGCGCTCACCCTGATCGGTGAGGAAGGTGCCGTCGGTCTGCCAGCCGGGCTGGCCGTCGATGCGCTTGGCGCCTTTGCCTTCGGGGTTGGCGAACTCCACGCTGTAGTGGAACACTTCCCCAAGGCCGGTCGAAACCGGCCCCATCTGCGGATCTGCGCCCGCGGGCATGCTGGGCCGGGCCTGATCGAGGCGTTCGCGCACTTGCTGGCGCATGAAGTAAAGGTCGGCGCTTTCCTTGAAGATGACGGTGACCTGGCTGAACCCGTTGCGGGAGAACGATCGGGTGCTCTCCACCCCGTTCAGGCCGGACAACGCCGTCTCGATCGGAAACGTCACGCGCTTTTCGACTTCAACCGGCGATAGGGTCTCGACGACCGTGTTGATCTGCACTTGCTTGTTGGTGATGTCGGGCGTCACATCGATCGGCAACACCGTGAGCTGCCATGCACCGATCGCCGCGATCACAGCGGTGACGAACAGGACGAGCCAGCGACCGTGAACCGAGCCGGCAAGGATGCGGGAGATCATTCTTCTTCCTCGGAGCCCTTGGTCGCCTCTGCTTTGAGCAGGAAGGCATTGCGGGTCGCAACGGAAGCACCAGCCTGCAAACCGGAAAGGATCTGGGCAACGCCGCCGCTACGGCTGCCTACCAGCACCGGCTGGGCGCGGAACCCGTCCTTGGTGCGGACGAACACCACGTCCTTGCCATTCAGGCTCTGGACCGCTTCTTCCGGAACCGAGATACCCGTCTTTCCGCCGCCCGTGCTTGCGCGGATGCGGACTTGCACGCCTTGGCCGACGAGCAGTCGCCCGTTGCCAGCAGGGACGATAACGACGGTTGCGGCTTGGCTCGCGCCGCTGACGGTCGGCGTGACCGAGCGCACGGTGCCTGCGAGGGTGTCACCCGATCCCAGGACGATTGTCGCCGTGTCACCCGGCGACACGCGGCGCGCGTCGTCCGCACTGACGGAGGCTTCTACTTGTGCGGCGTTGCTTGCGGCAACGCGAAACAGTTCGGCCTGGGGATCGACGTACGAGCCTAAAGTTGCGGTTTGCGCCGTGATCTTGCCCGCGATCGGGCTGACAACCGACACCGAGCGCCCGTTTCCAGTGACGCGGGCGGCGCTTGCCACAGACGATGCACGGCTCGCTTCGGCCTGCGCCACCGCCAAGGCCGACTGCGCGGCCTCCATGTCCTCGCGCGGGCTGACGCCTTGCTTGAATAAGCCAGCCTCGCGGTTGTAGGTACGGCGCGCGAGATCGACTTTGGCGGCAGCGACACTGCGGTCAGCGGAGATGGTAGCCGCGTCGAGGCTGTCGACCAGCGCAAGCGTCTCGCCGGCGCGGACGCTGTCGCCTAGCCGCTTGTTGATTTGCGTAATCGCACCCGAAGCGCGGGCGACTACAACGGCCTCACCTTGCGGCGTGGACGCGATCGTGGCCGGCGCAAGAATGTCCGTGCCCATCCCGGCGGCGGCCACCTTCTCGACCACGATGTTGGCGGTCTGCAGGTAGGCTTGCGGGATCTTGAGCTGGACAGGACCAGACGCAGCGGATGGTTGCTCCACCGGTGCGGGAGCGGATGCGTCGGGCGCGGTCCAGCGGGCAATGCCGAACGCGGCAATGGCGGCGACGGCGGCAATACCACCAAGCATCGGCCAACTGGGCTGGCGGCGATCTTCCATCAGTTGTCTCCGAAGGCGAGGCGGCCATCGACGCGGGCCAGCGCGACAAGCGCGCTGACACGAGCAAGGCGAGCGTCAATGGTCAGGGCGCGGGCATCGAGGAGGGCGCGGCGTATGGTGAGAACTTCTATGAGTGGCGTCTTGCCGGAATCGTAGCCGATGCGGCTAAGGCGATAGGCTTCCTGCGCCGCGGCCTCGCCCTCGGTCGTGGCCTTAAGGCGCGCTTGGGACGAGGTGATTTGCGTGAGCGCGATGTTGCGCGCTGCCTGGGAAGATAGCCGTGCCGCCGCCAGCCGCTGGTCGGCCGCGTCACGGCGTGCTTCGGTCGCGGCGATGGCGCCCCCATTGCGATCGAACAGCGGGATCCTGGATGTCACGCCCACGACGAAACCCGTCTCGTCGCTACCGCCAAAGCGACGAACCCCGCCGCTCAGACCAATGTCCGGGATTGCCTTGCTGCGCTCGACGCGAACTTGCGCATCCACGGCATCGCGTTCCGCCTGTGCCGCCGCAACAGCAGGCGGTGTACCGTCGCTCGGACCCATAACGCGAGCCGCTTGCACGTCCGGCGTCAGCAGCGAGGGCGTAACCCCAGTGTAGGGGCTTGGAACGCCGGCCAACGCCGACAAGTTGGCCAACGCTTCTGCCAGGTTGGACAAAGCGGCCTCACGCGATGCGACTGCGGATGACACGCTGGCTTGCGCTTGCACGGAGCGCAACTTTGCTTCCTTGCCGGCATCGACCAGCGCGTTCGCGGCGCGTAGATCCTCGCGAGCGCGCCCCACGTCCTCATCGGCCAGTTGCAGCCGCTGCTGCATGGCTTCGCTGGTGGCATAAGCTAGCGCAAGCTGCGCTGCATATTCGACCTTTGCCTGCGCGCCGCGCGCCTGGGCCGCGACGATGCCCGCGTTGCCAGCGGCGATGCGAGGGCCGCGCTTAAACACGTCGAGGGGCTGGGTAACCGTGAACGTCGTCTGTGGCGTGCTGGGGCTGTTGCTAACCGAGCTGCCGCCGATGTTCTCGAAGTCGGCGCCAATGCTCGGATTGGGCCAGGCGCGGGCTTGGCGTGCATCGCCTTGCGCTGCCCGCACGTTGGCGACTTGTTCCAGCAGCGCTGGCGCATTTTCGATCGAGCGGCTCAGCAGCTCGGCATAGGACGGAGCCGTGTCGGCCCAAGCGACCGGCGCGCTTACGAGCAAACCCGTGAGAATGCCCCCAACGAAGCGTGTTACAGAAATGACGTCTTCCCCCGACGAAAACCGGCTTTAGGTGCAGCCGATACTCCCCTTACGCACCCAGCCGGGCTTCCCCCTCATGGCAGCGTTGTTTTTTCTAACTCGATCAACCGCGCCAGTTTCCGACGCGCGCGGGCCACTCTGGTTTCAACCGCTTTGACGCTGACGTTCAAGGATTGGGCCGCCTCCGACTGTGACAATCCGACAAGCGCGGTCAGCACTAAAGCCTCGCGTAGTGGCGTTTCCAGCAAGTTGAGGGTGGCTTTAATTCGGGCAAGATCGAGCACGGCAATCATGGTCTGTTCCGGATTGGGCGCATCGTCGGCAATGCGCAAACCCTCGTCGATGTCGCTGGCGCCGAACAGAAACGAGCGGACGGAACGCCGCCGCCGATGATCGCGCATCTTGTTCGTGGCGATCCGAAATAACCACGGACGAAATGGCAGCGAGGGGTCGTAGAGGCCGAGATTGCGCCACGCCGAGACAAACGTTTCCTGTACCACGTCATCAACGTCAGTTTCTGGCAGGCCAAACCCGCGCGCGGCTTGTGCCAAACGGCGCGCGTAGCGATGAACCAACGTGCTATAGCCGCGCCGATCTCCTTTGGTCGCGCGCCTGACCCACTCTTCATCGCTGGTATCGGGCGTCACCGGGGACCACGCCGCAGCGCCTTTATCAACACCGCATCATAAGCCGCGCGGTGCTCCGGCTTTAGGCCCGCGCGCATTTCGAAAACATGTTCAAGGGTCGCTCTTTGCAAGTCACCAGCCGCTTTCTCGACTTCGCGCGTTGCCACCTCGACGGCGGGAGACCACTTGGGGTCTTTCGCGATGGCATCCGCCAACTGTGTGTTGGCGTTCTGCAGTCGGTGCTCGATCTGCGAGCGTACCGCTTCGAACTGCTTTTCCTTAACGTCGAGTGCCGCTTGTTCCTCGGGGTCGAGGGGCGCGGCTTTGTGCAGCAACTGGTGCAAGTCGGAATCACGATGTTGTGCCGCGTCCCAAGCCATCGTCAACCCGGTAGCGAGAGCGACGCCGATGAGCGCACCGACAAGGGCCGGCAGTGCCAGCCCAAAGCGCGATCGGATCATGTCAGTTTCCGATCAGCAAGCTGTAAGGCGAAGATGCCGATGGAGAAGCCAGCCACATCGGACGCGCAGGCGCTTGTGGCAACATCAGCGTGCCGGTAGCCACAAAAGCAAAAGCGGCGGCCAGGGCGCCGCACACCATCGTGCGTTGCGCATTGCGGCGAGCCGCGATTGCTATTGGGGCCATTTCCTTATCAAGCTGGCGTTCCAACGTGGCAAGAGCGCCCGAAGACATCTCCAACGAAGTACGCGCCGCTGCTGATGATAGCCAATCATCGATATTCACCATGTGTCACCTCCGATGCATTTTTATGTCTAAAGCAAGTTCCGATCCGATTGCATTGGCTCGGTTGCTCTAGTCTCTTGTTTCGCCGCGTTTTCCGAGTCAGCAGGTGATTCCACCCGCTTCGAAAACGCTCTAGATACATACGCAGATGCATAGGTCTCCCCCTCGCGGCTGCCTCGTGAGGCGATGAGAGATCGGCACGGCATTTTATGCAGGTGCCATAGCCAATAACGCGCGATGATCTTCCGAAAAAGGCGTGAAGGCGGCATCCAATGCTTGTCCGTGGGGCTAAATTTCCGCCCTGAATAGACGCCGGCGCCGCATCCCACGCCGCCAATGGAGCATGAGCATGGCTACGGACATAGAGGCGAGGGTGACGTTGCGGCGGATGACGGTGGACGATCTGCCCGCCGCGCAGTCATTGTCCAGTGGCCAGAAATGGCCCCATCGCGTCGAGGACTGGGACATGCTTCTGGGCCTCGGCTTTGGCTATGTCGCGCAAACCGACGAGCGTATCGTGGGCACCGCGATGGCGTGGCTTTACGGCGCCGACGCCGCAACCCTCGGAATGGTTATCGTGTCGCCGCATGCGGGAGACACCGACACTGGTCGGCAGTTGATGGATGCGGTCTTGGGTGATCTGGACGGCCGCACCGTCTTGCTCAACGCCACCGCCGAGGGAAGGCCGCTTTATGCGGGCATGGGCTTCGAAGCGCTTGGCCTGGTGTTTCAGCATCAGGGCGCGGCCTTCGCCGTGCCGATCGCCGAACTCATTCCCGGAGAGAGGGTGCGTCCGCTGGGCGCCAAGGACATGCCGACATTGCAGGCTCTTGCCCGCCGCGCGACCGGCATGGATCGCGACGCTTTGCTCAACGCGCTGGTTCCGGGCGCACAGGGCGTCGTGCTGACGCGTGACAACGAGCCGGTTGGCTTTTCCCTGTTTTGTCGTTTCGGACGCGGCCATGTGGTCGGCCCTACGGTCGCGCCTGACACCGGCGGCGCGAAGGTGCTGATCTCCCACTGGCTGGGCTCGCATGCCGGCATCTTCTGCCGTATCGACATCCCTGAAGAAAGTGGTCTGGGTGACTGGCTTGAGGAACTGGGGCTGCCGCAAGTGGGGCAGGTGACGAGTATGGTGCGCGGCCGCCCGCCCAAAGCTGATCCTTCGGCTCGGACCTTCACTCTCACGACGCAGGCGCTCGGATGACTCTCTCGCTCAACAATTCCGCTCTTTTCGTACAGCAGGTTTTCATCGCAGGCGAATGGGTTGGCGCATCGTCCGGCGCGACGCTGGATGTCGATAATCCCGCGACGGGGGCCGTACTGGGCAGTATCCCCGATTGCGGCGAGGCCGATACGCAGGCGGCGGTCGATGCGGCCCAGGCCGCATGGCCCGCATGGCGCGCCAAGACGGCTGGTGAACGCGCCACGCTGCTGGAACGCTGGCATGGGCTGGTGATGGATAATGTGATTGATCTCGGCCGGATCATGACGGCCGAGCAGGGCAAGCCCATCGCCGAGGCGGAGGGCGAAATGCGCTATGCGGCAAGCTTCATCAAATGGTTCGCCGAGGAAGCCCGCCGGATCGAGGGGGGCATCATTCCCGCGCCTGAGGCCAATCGCCGTATCCTGATCCTGAAAGAACCGGTCGGCGTGTCGGCCGCGATCACCCCCTGGAACTTTCCGGCCGCCATGATCACGCGCAAATGCGCGCCGGCGCTGGCGGCGGGATGCCCCGTCGTCGTCAAGCCATCCGAACTGACGCCATTCAGCGCCCTGGCGCTGGTGAAGCTGGCCGAGCAGGCGGGCTTTCCCAAGGGGGTCATCAACATCGTTACCGGACAGGCCGCGCCCATCGGCAACGTTCTGACCGCCAGCGAGACCGTGCGCAAACTGTCCTTTACCGGATCGACCCGGGTGGGGGCGCTACTGATGCGGCAGAGCGCCGATACGATTAAGCGACTGAGCCTGGAGCTGGGCGGCAACGCGCCGTTGCTGGTGTTCGACGACGCCGATCTGGACCTCGCCGTTACAGCGACCATGGCCAGCAAGTTCCGCAATGCCGGCCAGACTTGCGTTTGCGCCAACCGCATCCTGGTGCAGGACGGCGTCTACGACGCCTTTGCGGAAAAGCTGGCGAAGGCCGTTTCGGCGCTCAAGGTCGGCCCGGGCGATCAGGAAAGCGCGACCATCGGACCGCTCATCAACCGCGCGGCGGTGGAAAAGGTCGATGCCCATGTCGAGGATGCGCTGGTCCACGGTGCGACCATCTTCGCCAAGGCGTCCGAAGGTGCCACGGGCGGACGCTTCGTGACGCCGGTGATCCTGACCGGGGCGACCCGCGACATGCGACTGGCCGGCGAAGAGACGTTTGGCCCGGTCGCGCCGCTGTTCCGCTTCCATGACGAGGCGGAGGGTATTGCCCTTGCCAATGACACGAAATTTGGCCTCGCCAGCTACTTCTACACCGAAAATCTGCACCGCGCCTTCCGCGTCGCCGAGCGGTTGGAGGCCGGCATGGTCGCGCTCAACACCGGCGGCATCGCCATGGAGATGGCACCCTTCGGCGGCGTCAAGCAATCGGGCCTGGGCCGCGAGGGCGCTCATGCCGGGATCGAGGAATATCTCGAGACCAAGGCCTTCCACATTGGCGGGCTGAAACTGTAATCCCCGCTTCCACGAGGAATTTTCATGGCGCGCACTTACAATATTTCGGTCATTCCAGGCGACGGCATTGGCAAGGAAGTGGTGCCCGAAGGCATTCGCGTGCTGGAGCGCGCGGCCAGCCTTTACGGCTTTGCCATCAAGCAGACGTGGCAGGATTTTGCCTGCTGCGACTATTACGCCAAGCACGGACAGATGATGCCAGACGGCTGGAAGGACCGGATCGGCAGTCCCGATGCGATATTCTTCGGTGCGGTGGGTTGGCCCGATACAGTGCCGGACCACATATCGCTGTGGGGATCGCTGCTCCAGTTCCGTCGCGAATACGACCAGTATGTCAATCTGCGTCCGGTTCGCCTGATGCCGGGCGTTCCTTGTCCGCTGGTCGGGCGCGAGCCGGGTGACATCGATTTCTGGGTCGTGCGTGAGAATACCGAGGGCGAGTATAGCTCGGTCGGCGGCAAGATGTTTGCCGGCACCCCGCGCGAGGTGGTGATCCAGGAAACCGTCATGACCCGGCACGGCACCGACCGGGTGCTGCGCTACGCCTTCGATCTGGCGGCGACGCGCGCGCGCAAGCATGTGACGTCCGCCACCAAATCCAACGGCATCGCGATCACGATGCCTTGGTGGGACGAACGGGTGGAGGAGATGGCGAAGAACTACCCGACCGTCACCCATGACAAATATCATATCGACATCCTGACCGCGCAGTTCGTACTCAACCCAGACCGTTTCGATGTGGTGGTCGCGTCCAACTTGTTCGGCGATATCCTGTCCGACCTGGGACCTGCCTGCACCGGCACCATCGGCGTCGCACCCTCCGGCAACATCAATCCTGACAAGACTGCGCCGTCTTTGTTCGAGCCGGTTCATGGCTCGGCGCCCGATATCGCCGGGAAAGGGATTGCCAATCCGGTCGGGCAGATCTGGTCGGCGGCGATGATGCTCGAGCATCTGGGCGAGGCGGACGCCGCCGCGGCGATCATGCGCGCAGTGGAAACGGTCTTGGCGGAACCGGCGCTGCGCACCGGCGACCTCAAGGGCAAGGCCAATACCGAGCAATGCGGCAAGGCGATCGCTGACGCACTGTCCTGATCGAAAGACAACCCAGGACGGGGGGCGGCAGATTATGCCGCCTTCCTGCCCGCAAAGGCTGGTGGCGCGTCGCTGCCTTATGCATATCGGCCTTTCCCCCTGCAGCACGAAGATAGGCTCGAAGCGTCACCACTACCGCGAGTCCCCTGATGACGCTGCATTCCAATCGGTCGTTGCTTGATATTGACCGCGACCATCTGATCCATCCCGTCACCTCGTTCCGGGCGCACGAAGCGCGGGGCGCGACCATGCTTCAAAGCGGGAAGGGCATGTGGCTGACCGACATGGATGGTCGCGAGTTGCTGGATGCCTTTGCGGGCCTGTGGTGCGTGAACGTGGGCTATGGCCATGACAGCATCGTCGAGGTTGCGGCCGAGCAGATGCGTCGCCTGCCCTACGCGACGGGTTACTTCCATTTCGGCAACGAGCCGGCTGCACGGCTGGCGCAGCGACTGGTCGACCTTAGCCCCCAAGGGCTGGATCACGTCTACTTTACCCTGGGCGGATCAGACGCAGTCGATGCGGCGATCCGGTATATCACCCATTATTTCAACGCGATCGGCAAGCCTGACAAGAAACAGTGCATCGCGCTTGAGCGCGGCTATCACGGATCGACCAGCACCGGAGCGGGCTTGACGGCGCTGTCCAACTTTCACCGCAATTTCGACCTCCCGCTACGCTGGCAGCATCATATTCCCTCGCCCTATCCCTATCGCAGCGACTTGGAGGGGGATGACACGGCGATCATCGCGCGCTCGGTGCAGCAGTTGAAAGACAAGGTCGCGGAACTGGGCGCGGACAATGTCGCGGCCTTCTTCTGCGAGCCGATCCAGGGTTCGGGCGGGGTTATCGTGCCGCCAGTCGGCTGGTTGAAGGCGATCCGCGCGACGTGTGACGAACTGGGCATCTTGATGGTGGCCGACGAGGTCATCACCGCCTTCGGTCGCACCGGCCCGATGTTCGCCTGCGAGGCGGAGGGCGTATCCCCCGATCTTATGACCGTCGCCAAGGGGCTGACCTCGGGCTATGTGCCGATGGGCGCGGTGCTGATGGCGGACAAGGTCTATCAAGGCATCGCCGACGGCGCAGCGGTCGATCTGGTCATCGGACATGGCGCGACGTACTCGGGCCATCCGGTAAGCGCGGCTGTCGGGCTGGAGGTGCTGCGTCTTTACACCGAAGGCGGTATATTGGCGAACGGTCGCAAGGTCGGCGCGCGGTTCGACGCGGGGCTGGCCGCCATCGCCGACCATCCGATGGTGGGCGATACGCGCGGCCGGGGGCTGCTCGGTGCGATCGAACTGGTGGCGGACAAGGCGAGCAAGGACCGGTTCGATCCTGCTCTGAAACTGCCGGATCGCTTGTTCGCCAAAGGTTATGAAAATGGGGTCATCTTCCGCGCCTTTGGCGACAATATCATCGGCCTCGCGCCCGCGCTGTGCGCATCGGACGAAGAGATGGACATGATCTTCACGCGGATCGGCAAAACGCTGGACGACCTGCTGGAAGACGCTGATATTCGCGCTGCGGTCGGATGATATAGAAGGGGACGATATGTTTGGTGGACCCAGACTGGACAGGATCGATCTCAAGATCCTCACGCAGCTGCAACAGTCTGGCCGTGTCACTAACGTCGAACTGGCCGACGCGGTTGGCTTGTCACCCAGCCCTTGCTTGACTCGTGTGAAGCGGCTCGAGAAAGCGGGATACATCACCGGCTACGGTGCGCACATCAACCTGCACAAGCTGGGAGAATATCTGACCGTCTTCACAGAAGTAACGCTGACGGAACATCGTGCGGGCGATTTTTCTCGGTTCGAGGCGCGCATCCGAAAGTTGGACGAGATCGTCGAATGCCATCTGGTGAGCGGCGGCTACGACTATCTGCTGAAATTCGTGACGCGAGGCGTGGGGCATTACCAGTCGATCATCGAAGGGATGTTGGAAGGCGGTTACGGCATCGAAAAGTATTTCAGCTACATCGTGATCAAGTCCCCTTTCATCAAATATCATTACCCGATTCAGAACCTGTTTGGTGAAGATCGATAGGCGAGACGATATCCATGACCGAGATTGCCGATCTGATCGAACCGCTCGTCACCTTCCGCCGCGACATTCACGCCCACCCGGAACTGGGCTTTTGCGAGCATCGCACCGCCGGCCGGATCGCCGAGCAACTGCGCCTGCGGGGGCTGGAGGTGCACGAAGGAATCGGTCGGACCGGTGTCGTCGGGGTGCTTCGGAACGGTACTTCGGAGCGCAGCATCGGATTGCGGGCCGACATGGATGCGCTGCCGATCGACGAGCAGACCAACCTGCCATACGCCAGCCGCACGCCGGGTCATTTCCACGGGTGCGGGCATGACGGGCATGTCGCCATGCTGCTGGGCGCCGCGCAGCATCTGGCGCGGACCCGCAATTTCGACGGCACGATCAACTTCTTCTTCCAGCCCGCCGAGGAAGGGCAAGGCGGCGCGCGCGAAATGGTGCGGGAGGGGCTGTTCGATCGCTTCCCCTGTGAGCGGGTCTTCGCCTTGCACAATTGGCCCGATCTGCCTGCCGGGACGATCGCCACCCGGCCGGGGCCGATCATGGGGGCGGCCGACAAGTTCGAGATCAGACTGGAAGGGCGCGGCGGCCATGCCGCGATCCCGCACGATACGCCGGACGCCATTCTTGCTGCGGCCGCGCTGGCGCAGCAATTGAACACCATCGTATCGCGCCGGGTTGCGCCGACAGCATCGGCGGTGGTTTCGCTCACGCAGATCCACGGCGGCCATACGCATAATGTCATCCCCGCGGTCGTGACCCTGTCGGGCACCGTCCGCACGTTCGACCCGCAGGTGCAGGACCGGATCGAGGCGTCGATCCGCGAGATGGCAGCGGGCGTCGCGCTGGCCGGGGAGGTTACCGCAACGGTCGCTTACGATCGTTATTATCCCTCGACCATCAACGATGCGGAGGCCGCGCAGGAAGCCCTGGCTGCGGCGGCGACCGTCGGCAACGCGCTGCTGGCGCCTGAGCCGGCGTTCACCTCGGAAGATTTCTCTTTCATGCTGCAGGCCTGCAAGGGCGCCTATATCTGGTTAGGGCAGGCGAAATCGGATGGGGCGGTGCCGCTGCACAATCCGCATTACGACTTCAACGATGATGTTCTGGAACTGGGTGTGCGGCTGCATGTGGCGCTGGCCGAGCGGCATCTGCGGGCGCGGTGATAGTAGCGAAGCCGCCGATCGCCTGCCCGAATTGCGCGGCGCTATTATATTTCACGCATAGTGGTGGCACCGGCAGGAAGCGCCGAGTCCGGGTGAAACTCGATACACGTCACTTTGCAACACCATCATGATCGGCTTGGATCTACGCCGCTTGGTTATGGGGATGGCAGATGGCTAGCAGGGCTTCGATGACATATGATAGCTTCGCGACCGACGCGCGGCGAACACCGGCGGCGGCCGTGACGGGACGGCTTCAGAATATCGACGCCTTGCGCGGCTTTGTGATGGTGCTGATGCTGCTCGACCATCTGCGCGAGACGTGGTTCACGCATCTGGCGGTGACCGACCCCTACGATGCGCGATTGGCCCTGCCGGCCATGGGCTTTGCCCGTTTCGCCGTCAGCTTCTGCGCCCCGATCTTCGTCGGGCTGACGGGCCTGGGTGTCTACTTGTTCAGCGTCAATCACACGGTGCAAGAGACGACCAGCTATCTGCTGAAGCGGGGCCTGCTGTTGATAGCGTTCGAAATCCTTTTCCTTTCGCCCCTCTATTGGGGGATCGTGCCGCAGCCGACATTCTGGCTGCAGGTGATCTGGTGTATCGGCATCTGCATGATCGCGCTCGCCGCGCTGATGCGCCTGCCGCGCCCGGTGCTGATCGGGGTCGGCCTCGCGCTCGTTTGCCTTCACAATCTGCTGGACCCCATCCATCTGACACAGGGCGACCCTTTCTTTCCGCTGTGGGCATTGCTGCACCAGCGCGACACCATCCTTCTACCATTCGGCTTTGTGGCGAAGACGACTTATCCGATTCTGCCATGGCTGGGCGTCATATCGCTAGGTTTCGGCATCGGACCCTGGTTTCGGCCTGAGGTCGATCCGGCGACGCGCCAGCGTAGGCTGCTGATCCTAGGCTTCGGCATGATTGCCGCGTTCGTCGTGCTGCGGCTGCTCAATGTCTACGGTGACAAGCCCTGGCATCCGGTTCAGGGCGATGCGCTTCGCACGGCGGTAAGCTTCATTTCGATGACCAAATATCCGCCGTCGCTGCAGTTCCTTCTGCCCACGCTGGGCAGCGGTGCGCTGCTGTTGGTCCTGTTCGAACGGATCAAGGAGTCCAAATTGATCGCTGCCCTTGCCGTCTTCGGCGGGGCGCCCATGTTCTTCTACTTGTTTCACCTCGCCGTATTGCGGATCCTCTACCATAGCGCTCTGGCGATCTTCGGTCCCAATCATGGCACGAACTTCGTACTGGAAAATTATAATTGGGTCTTTGTGTGGTATATGGCGATGATCGTGCCGCTTTATATTCCCACGGCTTGGTTTGCCCGACTGAAGCGCCGCCGTCGCGACATTGCGTGGCTTAAATACTTCTGAAATACTTCGGACCGGGGGTGGCGTGATCCGCTCCCCGTGGCGGGCGTATCACGGGTGAGGCGTAGCGCCGCAGAAACTGCTGACCAGCCGGCACGAGATGCCGGGCTATGCTGGCCTGCACCGGCAAATCGGCAGAGATATATTGGTAATCGCGATACGCTCGGTCGCAGTGCCACAGCCATGCCGTAGCGCATCAATGTGAAGAAACAGGGACATCCCTATGGCCAATGTCATTTCCAGCGATCTTTCCCGGCGCATGCTTTTGGGGGGATTGGCTGCGGGAATGACAATGGGCAGCGCAGGTAGAGTGATCGGCCAGCCCCGGATCGGGGGACGCATCCGCGTCGCCAGCGTAGCGGCGTCGACTGCCGATACGCTGGACCCGGCCAAGGGCAATCTGTCGACCGACTATATGCGGCTGTATCTGCTCTACAGCGGTCTGACCCAATATGACGGTCAGTTACGGGCGCTACCCGGCCTTGCCGAGCGGATCGAGACGCGCGACAACATCGTCTGGCATTTCCGCCTGCGCAAAGGCGTGCATTTCCATAACGGCAAGCCGCTGACGGCCGACGATGTCGTTTATTCGCTGATGCGCCATCGCGATCCCGCCACGGGATCGAAGATGCAGGCAGTGGCAGAGCAATTTTCCAGTGCCCGCAAGACCGGACCGCTGGACGTGGAACTACGGCTGACCGGCCCCAATTCCGATCTCCCCGTGATCCTGGCGCAGCCGCATTTCCTTATCGTGGAGAATGGCCGACGCGACTTCAGCGTGGCTAACGGCACCGGCCCGTTCATCTGCCACGCCTTCGCCCCGGGCATCCGTACCATCGTGAGGCGCAATCCCAATTACTGGAAGCCCGGTCGCCCTTATCTCGACGAGATCGAAGTGATCGCGATCTCTGACGAACTCTCGCGGGTCAATGCGTTGTTGTCGGGCGATGTGCAGATGATCAATGCGGTCAGCCCCGGATCGGTCAAGCGGGTGCGGGCATCGCCGAACCACGCCGTGATGGAAACCAAGTCGGGCTTGTTTACCGACCTCATCATGCGGCACAACCATCCGGCTACGGGCAACCCGGATTTCGTCATGGCGATGAAATATCTGCTCGACCGCGAACTCATCAAGCGGGCGCTGTTTCGGGGCTATGCGACAATCGCCAACGATCATCCGGTTCCGCCCTTCAGCCCCTACTACAACCCCGACATTCCGCAGCGCTCCTTCGATCCCGACCGCGCGCGTTTTCTGCTAAAACGCGCGGGTTTGTTGAACACACGTCTGCCGGTCTACGTGTCGCCGGCAGCGAACATGTCCGTCGACATGGGATCGATCCTGCAGGAACATGCTGCACAGATTGGCCTCGACCTGGCGATCAACCGCGTACCTAGCGACGGATATTGGGCGTCGCACTGGATGAAGCACCCGTTGACCTTCGGGAACGTCAACCCGCGCCCGACCGTCGATATGATGTTCAGCCTCTTTTTCCAGTCAAAGGCATTGTCGAACGAATCCGGCTGGAACAATGGTCGGTTCGACCGGCTGCTGCTGGAAGCGCGGCGATCGACGGATGAAGCCCAGCGCAAGGCGATCTACGGCGAAATGCAGTGGATCGTCCATCAGCACGGCGGGGTGGGCATCCCCGTCTTCATCAGCCTGATAGATGGGTTCGACCGTCGCCTTAAGGGCATTTTTCCAATCCCCCTAGGCGGCTTCATGGCCTATACGTTCGGTGAGCATGTATGGTGGGACGCATGAGCGCTTCGGCTGCCGTATCCCGCTGGCGGGGGCCTTTGAGCCTCATCGTGAAGCGCATCGGCCTGGCGTTGCTGACGCTGTTTCTGGTGTCGCTGGTGATCTTCACGATCAGCGGGCTTTTGCCCGGTGACGCCGCGCAGGAAGTGCTGGGCCAGAGCGCCACGCCCGAGCAGGTGGCGGCGCTGCGCCACGAGATGGGGCTCGATCAGCCTGGCCCTGTTCGTTACGCGCGCTGGCTTCGGGCGATGGCGATGGGCGATCCCGGCCATTCGATGGTCGCGAACACGCCGGTCGCCAAGATCATCTCCGAACGCTTGCCCAACACGCTGACCCTGGCCGCGTTGTCCGCCCTGGTGTCAGTGCCGTTCGCTTTCCTGATCGGGATCGCCTCGGCGGTGGCGCGTGGGCGCAAGCTCGACCGCGCGCTCAATGTGCTGACCCTGTCGATGGTCGCGCTGCCCGAATTTCTGGTGGCGACGATCGCGGTGATGATCTTTTCCGTTGAGTTGCTGTGGCTCCCCTCGATCGCGCTGGTGCCGCAAGACCCGACGCTGGCCGAATTTCTGCGCGCTTATGCAATGCCGGTGATGGTGCTGGCCGTTGGCGTGATCGTGCAACTGGGCCGCATGATCCGCGCGGCGATCATCGCGGAGCTTGATCGGCCTTACGTCGAAATGGCGCGGTTGAAGGGCATGTCGTCGGGCCGGCTGATCGTGCACCACGTCCTGCCCAACGCGGTCGGCCCCATTATCAACGCCATGGCGCTCAGCCTGTCCTATCTGTTCGGAGGTGCGATCATCGTGGAAACGATCTTCAGCTATCCGGGGCTCGCCAGCCTGATGGTCAACGCGGTCACTTCGCGCGACATGCCGTTGCTGCAGGCCTGCGCCATGATCTTCTGCGCCGCCTACCTGCTACTCGTGCTGATCGCCGACACGGTCGCGATCCTCGCCAACCCAAGGCTGCGACACGGATGACGCGACAGACTTTCTTTCGCCACGTCCTGGCCCTGCCATTGTCTGGCAAGATCGGCCTTGCCCTCGTCTGCTTCTGGATCGTCGCCGCGCTTGTGGGGCCGCTCATTGCGCCTTATCCGCCCGGCGCCTTCGTCAGCGAGGAAGTCTTCGCGGGCGCGAGCAGCCGGTTCTGGCTGGGAAGCGACTTTTTGGGGCGCGACGTGCTCAGCCGGCTGCTCGTGGGGGGGCGGTTCACCGTTGGCCTTTCACTCATGGCGGTCGCCATCGCGGCGACGATCGGTACGGGCCTTGCCCTGACCGCTGCTGTCGGGCCGCGCTGGCTCGACGAACTGCTGTCGCGGGCAATGGACACGCTCATTTCCATTCCCAGCAAGATTTTCGCGCTGGTGCTGGTCGCCGCGTTCGGTTCTTCGCTGGTTCTGCTGACGCTCATCGTGGCGATCACGTATGTGCCGGGGAACTTCCGTATCGCGCGGTCGCTGGCGGTGGGGCTGGCGCAACTCGATTATGTCGAGGTGGCGCGCGCGCGGGGCGAGGGGCGGCTGCATATCGCGCTGGTCGAAATGCTGCCCAACATGATCCGCACGTTGTTCGCCGACATCGGCCTGCGCTTCGTATTCATCGTGCTGCTGCTGTCAGGCTTGAGTTTCCTTGGCCTCGGTCTTCAGCCGCCCGACGCGGACCTGGGCTCGCTGGTGCGTGAGAATGTGTCGGGCCTGGCGGAAGGCGCTCTAGCCATCCTGGTGCCCGCGACGGCGATCGCCACGCTGACGGTCGGCGTCAACCTGCTGATCGACGCTGCCACGCAAGGGGGCGTGAAATGACGCAGTTGCCCCACGTGGAAGTCAATGGTCTGTCCGTCACCGTGCGCGGCCCCGATGGCGCGCCGCTGCGCATCGTCGATGATGTCTCCTTCGTTGTTCCGCGTGGACAGATGTTGGCGCTGATCGGCGAATCCGGGTCCGGCAAGACGACCATCGCGCTCGCGCTGATGGGTTATGGCCGGGGTGGGGCCGTCATCGGCGGCGACATACGCGTCGGCGACGCCAGCCTTGCCGGACAAGGCACCGCTTCGCTCGCCGCGCAGCGCGGCCACCTAATCACCTATGTCGCCCAGAGCGCGGCGGCGGCGTTCAACCCGTCACGCCGGGTCATCGACCAGGTGATCGAGCCGGCGCTGATCCACCGCACCGCGTCGGCCGCCGCCGCCCGCAAGCGCGCGGTCGAACTGTTCCGCGCGCTTGCGCTGCCGGCCCCCGACACGATCGGCAACCGCTACCCTCACGAATTGTCGGGCGGCCAGCTTCAGCGGTTGATGGCCGCGATGGCGCTCATCACCAAGCCCGATCTCGTCATCTTCGACGAGCCGACCACCGCGCTCGACGTGACCACGCAAGTGGAAGTGCTGCAGGCCTTTCGCCGCGTTGTGCGCGAGCAAGGCGCTACCGGCATCTACGTGTCGCACGATCTGGCGGTGGTGGCGCAGATGGCGGACCATATCCTGGTCCTTAATCGCGGCCGGGTGCGTGAACAAAATGCGGTCCGCCAGATATTGGAAGCGCCGGCGCACGATTATACCCGGACGTTGATGGCGGCGGCCAAGCCGGTAGTCGCGGCGAAAGCCCCCACCGCGCGTTCGGCTGAGCCGCTACTGGCGGTCAAAGGGGTTTTCGCCGGTTACGGCCCAGTGGACAAGGCTGGCCGACCTGCCAACCCGGTGCTGAGCGACGTCAACCTGACCATTGGCAAGGGCGCTGCCGTTGGCGTGATCGGTGAATCGGGGTCGGGCAAGTCCACCGTCGCGCGCGTTGTGGCCGGGCTGCTCGCGCCGACCGCCGGAACGGTCTTGCTGGACGGGACGCCGCTTGCTCCCACTGTGGCGGGCCGTAGCCGCGAGCAATTGCGCCGCGTGCAGATCGTCTTCCAGAATGCCGACGTCGCGCTGAACCCCGCCCATAGCGTAGGGGACATCCTCAGCCGCGTGTTGTGCTTTTATCATGGCGTGAACGGCGCGGAAGCGAAGCGACGCGTGGCCCGGCTGCTCGACCTTATCCGGCTGCCCGCCGGGGTTGTCGATCGGCGTTGCAGCGAATTGTCGGGTGGGCAGAAGCAACGCGTCAATCTGGCGCGGGCGCTGGCCGCGGAACCCGACGTCATCCTTTGCGACGAGGTGACCTCCGCCCTCGACACGGTCGTGCGCGGCGCGATCCTGGATTTGCTGGCGGAACTGCGGCGCGATCTGGGCGTCGCCTATCTCTTCATCAGCCATGATATCGCAACGGTGAAGGCGCTGTGCGACGAAATCGTCGTGCTCTACAAGGGGACGCGGGTAGAGAGCGGCTCTTGCGACAGCTATGCCGCCGCGCCGTTTCATCCCTACACCGATCTGCTCATCTCTTCGGTGCCGGAGATGCGAACGGACTGGCTGGCCGACGAAAGCACCCTTGGGACAGCGCCTTTCGCGCATATGCCGGAACAGCTGGAGCTGTGCCGCTTCCTGCCGCGTTGCATGATGGCGATACCAGGCAGGTGCGAAACCGTGCTGCCGCCGCTGCGCCGCATGTCTGCCGGAAACAGCATCCTGTGTCACCGGACCGAGGAAGAACTGGCGCTAATTGGTTTGCGCGATGCGCCTGCCCATCTCCTTACGAGGTAAACTAGCAATGCATTTTATGTCCGAAGACGAATCCGCAGCGCTTGTCTCGCACGAGATGGCGTTTGAAGCCGCGCGCGAAGCCTTCGTCGCCGTGGTCGACGACGCCGTGATCTTTCCTGCAGTCATCGCGCACGGCTCGGAAACCAGTAACCGCTTCTCGATCAAGTCAGCGGCAACTGGCGCCTTTGCGGGACTGAAAGTGGGCTCGTTCTGGCCTGGAAACGATGCCTTGGGCTTGCCTCGACATAACTCGGTGATTCTTCTGTTCGATCAGGCTGTCGGTCGCGTCGAGTGGGTTATCGAGGCCGGTAAGGTCAACGCATACCGAACCGCCGCCGCCGACGCGGTAGCGGTCGACGCGCTGGCGCGGCCCGATGCGTCGGTGCTGACCATTTTTGGCGCGGGCAACCAGGCGCTTTTCGAATGTCTCGCGATCGCCCGCGTTCGTCCTATCCGCCAGATCCACGTCGTCGCGCGCGATCCGGCTAAGGCAGAGGTATTCGTTGCGGCGCTGCAGCGCGAAGGTCTGAATGCTACCGGGGCAAATGCGCAGGAGGCCTGCCAGAAAGCGGATATCGTGGTGACGGCCACGCCTTCGCGCGCGCCCTTGTTCGATGCGGAATGGATACGCGCTGGCACGCATGTCTCCAGCATGGGGTCGGATGCGGCGGGAAAGCAGGAATTGCCGCCCGCGCTGTTGGACCATGCCGCTGTGTTCTGCGACCTTCCCGCGCAGGCCGTCATGCTGGGCGATCTGCAACATTTTACCGGCGACCGAACCGCGATCGTTGCCCTGGGCGATGTGCTGCGCGGGCGTACGCCTGGTCGAACGGCGTCCGATCAAATCACAATCTTCGACAGTTCGGGCATCGCGTTGCAGGATCTGACAATCGCCCGCCGGCTCATTGCGGCGCGCGGTTGAGGCGCCGATGGCCGCTACGGTAGATCATGCCGTCGGCCAGCGGATTAAGGTCAGCCTGTGCCACTTGTGCGGGATAAAAGAACAGGATCGCATCGCATTGCCGCACTAATCTCAAGAGAATGCCGCCGCCGGTCGCATGACTGGCCTTCGGCATAATCTTCCGCGCATTACTGATTGCCGGGCGGATCAGCGTTTTCGCAACAGGGGTTTTCATGACCATACCCAGACCCAAATTCATCACCTTCGACTGCTATGGCACGCTCATCAATTTCGAGATGGCCCCCGTCGCTCGCAAGGTTTACGCTGATCGGCTGTCGGGTCAGGCGCTTAACGATTTCGCTGAATATTTCTCCGCGTATCGTCTTGACGGCGTGCTGGGCGCATGGCGTCCCTATCGCGACGTGGTGGCGGAGGCGCTCCAGCGCGCGTGCAAGCGTTCAGGCGTGGAGTATCGCGATGCCGACGGCGAAGCGCTTTATGCCGCTATTCCGAGCTGGAATCCTCACCCCGACGTGGTCGAGCCGCTGAAGCGCGTCGGTGAAAAAATCCCGCTCGTGATCCTTTCCAACTCGATGGTCGACCTTATCCCCTACAGCGTCGAAAAGCTCGAAGCGCCCTTTCATACCGTCTGCACGGCGGAAGAGGCGCAGGCCTACAAGCCGCGAATGCAGGCGTTCGAATATATGTTCGATACGCTGGGCTGCGGGCCGGAAGATGTGCTGCACTGTTCGTCCAGCTTTCGCTACGATCTCATGACCGCCTATGACCTGGGCATTACGAACAAGGCGTTCGTCAATCGCGGCCATGAACCGCTCAACGCCTATTATGAAGTGCACAACATCCCCAATCTGGGCGGTCTACCAGGGCTTGTGGGATTGTGAGCGCGGTTTTTGATCATGCCGTCGACGCGGTCGTGGACATGCGGGCCTATGCGGCCGGCACTACCCCCTCGACCGACTGGTTCGCAGGTCGCAAGGCACCGGCCTTTGCCGACGATGCGGCCCAGGTCGCGGCGTTCGCGCTGCGCGGCGAAGGTCGCGTCGAGGCGCTTGCGGACGATGAGTTCGTGCTGGTCGTGGAAGGGCGCCTCGATATAGAAAGCGACACCGGAACGCTGGTCGTCGCGAGTGACAATGGCGCGGTGCTTCCGGCTGGCACCAGTTTCCGCTGGCGCGCGTCGGACAATCTGCTGGCGATCGTCTATACCGCGCCGACACAGGCGGCGGGAAATCCCGCCGAACCCGTCGCGATCGATCTCGGCGCCGAGATGACGCCGTCCAGCCCGCCTGCGGCTGAAAATCTGCTTGGCCCGGCGCCGTCTTGCCGCAACCATACAGACTTCCTGTCGGCGAACACGGAGTTCGTCTGCGGCATCTGGGATTCGACGCCCTATCACCGGCGGCAGATCCCCTATCGCCAGGTCGAGCTTATGCTGCTGCTGGCGGGCGAGGTCAGCTTCAGCAACGGCAAGGGCAGCGTTACTTTCCAGGAGGGTGACATTTGCATGTTCGTGCGCGGCGAAGGATGCGCCTGGCTGAGCGAGGAATATGTGAAGAAGATCTACGCCACCCAGCGACCAGTTTCCTGATCGACGAGTGGGTAGGCGCACCGGACTTGGATCGCTGCGGAGAAGGGCTCTCCGCCACGGCAGCATCTATCGCGGTCAGCCCCTGTCGCCGTATGACAAAGTGGCGCAGGTGGTGCGTTCGGAAGATGTTGCCAAGGGAACATGGCTTAATGCCATAGTCGCCGCTTGACAGGCGGAGCGAAGGGCCGCGCTAGCGTGAGATGCTTTCGGGATGACAGCACGATGATTGGTGACGATGACTGAGCCCGACTTCCCGCCTGTAGCCGACCCGATCGGTCTAACCCGAGCGATCCCGCTGACGCGCGATCACTTGCCGCAAGCGCTTGCTTTGTCCCAGGCGGTGCAGTGGCCGTATCGGGCGGAAGATTGGGCGTTCGCGTTCGACCTTGGCCGTGGTTTCGGCGTCGAAATGAACGGCCGCCTCGTCGGCACCGCGCTCTGGTGGCCTTATGGCGACGATTTCGCCTCGACCGGCATGATCATCGTTGCCGAAGATGCGCAGCGGCGCGGCATCGGCGCGCGCCTGATGGACGCGCTCCTCGCTGACGCGGCGGGCCGGCGCATCATCCTCAATTCGACCAACGAAGGCCAGGCGCTCTACCGGCGTTTGGGGTTCACGCCCTATGACCATGTGGTCCAGCATCAGGCCGTGCTCGGCCAGGCGCCGGCGCTCGACGGATCGGTCGCGTTGCGCGGCGCGACCCCGGATGACCGCGCCGCTTTGATCGTGCTGGACGGAAATGCCTCAGGCATGGAGCGCACGGCGCTGCTCGACGCCTTGTGCGCCATTTCCGATGTGCTGGTCGTCGAACAGGACGGAGAGGTGGTCGGTTATGGCTGCGTGCGCCGCTGGGGCAGGGGCTACGTGGTTGGCCCCGTGGTCGCCCGGTCCGATGACCAGGCAAAGGCGCTGATCGCCGCGCTCGCCGCGCGCCATGTCGGTCAGTTCGTCCGCATCGATGTCTATCTCAGCGACGGGTTGAGCCCTTGGCTCGAGAGCATCGGCCTTCCGGCGACGAGCGAGGTTCAGTGCATGTCGCTTGGCGAGCCGCCCGTGGCCCAGGCGGGCATGACTCTTTACGCCCTGTACAATCAATCGCTCGGCTGACGCCGTCCACCATAGGAGCTTAATGGCGATGGCCGACACCATGGTTCATTCCGTCAAGACTGACGCCGCCAGCATCGACACGGTCGAAACACCGGCGCTCGTACTGGACGTCGATAAGGTCGATCGCAACGTCGCGCGTCTGCGCGCGCATCTGGCTGCCCTCGGCGTCGCTTTCCGCCCGCACGTAAAGACCGCCAAGTCGATCGACGTGGCGCAGCGGCTTTTTCCCTCCGGTAACGGGCCGATCACCGTCTCGACCTTGGCGGAGGCAGAATATTTCGCCGACGGCGGCTTCACCGATATCTGCTATGCCGTGGGTCTTGGTCCGGACAAGATCGAGCGCGCGCGCAAGCTCGTCGCGCGGGGCATAAAGTTGGCGGTTTTGATCGACTCGGTTGAGCAAGCGCAGGCTCTCGCCCTTTCGGCGCGGGACGGCGCGCCGATGCCGATGGTTCTGATCGAAATCGACTGCGATGGCCATCGCGGGGGCTTGTTGCCTGGCGATCCGACATTGATCGCCATTGCCGACATCGTGAAGGATGGCGGCATCGAACTGGGCGGCGTGCTGACCCATGCCGGGGAATCCTATGGCGCACGCGGCGGCCTGGGCCTGCCGGAAGCCGCTGAAGGCGAACGCGCCGCTGTTGTCGCTGCCGCTCAGGCACTGCGCGCCGCCGGCCACCCGTCGCCGGTCGTCAGCGTCGGGTCGACACCCACCAGCCATTTCGCCCGCAATCTCGATGGCGTGACCGAAGTGCGTGCCGGCGTCTTCGTGTTCTTCGACCTCGTCATGCACGGCATCGGTGTCTGCGCGCTTGACGATATCGCCCTTTCGGTAGTGGCGACGGTGATCGGTCATCGACCCGAAAAAGGCTGGATCCTCACCGATGCCGGCTGGATGGCGATGTCGCGCGACCGGGGCACGCAGAAGCATCCGGTTGATCAGGGTTATGGCTTGGTCTGCGATATCGACGGCAACCCTTTCGGTGATCTGATCGTCGAGGATGCGAGCCAGGAACATGGCATTATCAAGCTGCGCGAAGGCAGCACGGCAAGCCTTCCCGACCTGCCGATCGGCGCCCGCGTCCGTATCCTGCCCAACCATGCTTGCGCGACAGGCGCACAGCACGAAGCCTACAACGTGATCGAACATGGCGGCCACGCCATCGTCGCCAACTGGACACGGATGCGCGGCTGGTGACGGGGATGAACGCAATGCCGCTCGCGGAGACAATGGCATGAAGATGATGTCCTACTGGTTGGACACCGCCCGGCCTTTCGCCTCGGGTATGCCATCCGGCCCGGAAGGGACTGCAGACGTCGCCATCGTCGGCGCCGGCTTCACCGGCCTCTCCGCCGCGCTGGCGCTGGCGAAAAAGGGCGCGAAAGTCGTCGTTCTGGAGGCCGATCGCGTGGCCGGTGCGGCGTCGGGACGCAACGGCGGCATGTGCAACAATGGCTTCGCCCAGGATTATGCCGGCATGGTGGCAAAGCTCGGGTTCGAGCGTGCGAACATGCTGTACCGCGCTTTCGATGCCGGTGTGGACAAGATCGAATCCATCATCGCGCAGGAAGGCATCGATTGCGACTTCGCCCGCGTCGGCAAGCTGAAGGTCGCGGCGAAGCCCGAACATTATGACAAGATCGTCCGATCGCAGGAATTGCTCGCGCGTGAGGTGGACCCCGAAACCCGGTTGGTCCCCCAAGCGGACATCCGCAGCGAACTCGGGTCGGACCGCTATTTCGGCGGCATGCTCTACGAAAAGGCAGCAAGACTGCACATGGGGCAGTTCGGCCAGGGGCTGGCCCAAGCTGCAGCCCGGCACGGTGCGATGATCTACGAGCACAATCCGATGATCCGCATGACGCGACTGGCAGGGCAGGTGCACGAGCTGACGACCCCGCATGGCACGGTGCGCGCCAATCAAGTGCTGCTGGCGACCGGGACTTCGGCGGTCGGGCCGCTGGGCTGGTTCCGCCGCCGGATCGTGCCGGTCGGTGCGTTCCTCATCGCCACCGAGCCGCTGCCGATCGACGTGCTGGACCGTCTGACACCGCATCGCCGGAACACTACCGACACGCGCAATTTCGTCAGCTATTTCCGCACCTCGCCGGACAACCGGATCATCTTCGGCGGGCGCGCCCGCTTCTCGGGGCGCAGCGATGCAGCCTCCGACGCGAAGAGCGGCGTCATCCTGCGCCGTTCGATGGTGAACGTGTTCCCTGAACTGGCCGACGCTCGCATCGATTATTGCTGGGGCGGGATGGTCGACATGACCCGCGATCGCTTGCCGCGTGCCGGCGAGCGTGACGGGGTCTTCTATTCGATGGGCTATAGCGGCCACGGCACCCATATGGCGACCTACATGGGCGCGATCATGACTGAAGTGCTGGATGGTCGGGCCGACCTCAACCCGTGGCGTGATTTCGACTGGCCCAGCATTCCCGGCCATTTCGGCAAGCCCTGGTTCCTGCCGTTCGTCGGCGCCTATTATCGCTATCAGGATCTGGTGAAATGAGCGTGCAGACGGCTGACGATTTGAGCGCGGCCATGGGCCCGTGGCGGGATGCCTATATCGACGGTGCGTGGCAACCGGTGCAGGGCAGCGAAGTGCTTCCGGTCGTCGATCCGTCGACGCGTGCTATCATAGCTGAAGTGGCAGCCGGGACGCCTGCAGACCTCGACCGCGCGGTTGCTGCCGCTCGCGCCGCCTTTCCGGCTTTTACTGCATCGCCGGTGGCGGATCGCCTCGCGCTGCTGGAGCGTATCCATACGTTGGTGCTCGAGCGGGCAGAGCCGTTGGCGCAGATATTGACGCTGGAGATGGGCGCCACGATCAGTCACGCCCGCGCCGCCCACGTCCCGCTGGCGGCCGCCCATGTGCAGGCTGCGATCGACGTCCTGCGCGACTACGACTTCCTGACAATTCGCGGCACCACCGCGATCGTGCGCGAACCCATCGGCGTTTGCGCGCTCATCACGCCATGGAACTGGCCGCTCTACCAGATCGCGGCAAAGGTCGCGCCCGCACTGGCCGCTGGTTGTACGATGGTTCTGAAGCCCAGCGAATTGTCGCCGCTCAGTGCTCTCATGTTCGCGCAGATCGTCCATGATGCCGGCGCCCCCGCTGGAACCTTCAACCTCGTCAACGGCACCGGGGCGGAAGTTGGCGCGGCTATGGCCGCCCACCCCGACATCGACATGATCTCGATCACCGGCTCCAATCGCGCCGGCGTGCTAGTGGCGCAGGCCGCGGCGCCGACGGTCAAGCGGGTGACGCAAGAGCTGGGCGGAAAGTCGCCCAACCTGATGTTGCCAGACACCGATTTCGCGCATGCGGTGCCGCTGGGTATCCTGTCCGCCTTCCGCAATGTCGGTCAGTCGTGCAGCGCCCCCACCCGCATGATCGTGCCCCGCGATCGGCTGGCCGAGGTGGAGGCGATCGCTCGTGCGACCGTCGAATCGATCGTCGTCGGCCTTCCGTCCGAGGACGCTACCACTCTTGGCCCGATTGCCAATCAAGCCCAATATCAGCGCGTACAGACGATGATCGCGGTGGGCATGGAAGAGGGCGCGCGGCTCGTCTGCGGTGGGCCGGGTCAGCCTGCAGGTCTGGAGCAGGGCTTTTTCGTTCGCCCGACCATCTTTTCCGACGCTACAACCGCGATGAGTATAGCGCAGGAAGAGATTTTCGGCCCAGTGCTCGTTATCATCGCTTATGACGATATCGATCAGGCTGTCGCGATCGCCAACGATACGATTTTCGGCCTTGGCGGTCATGTTCAGGGCACCGATCTCGAGCAAGCCCGCAGCGTTGCCCGCCGTATTCGCACCGGGCAGGTTCACCTGAACTATCCCGCCTGGGACGCGCACGCGCCGTTCGGAGGTTACAAGCGCTCCGGCAATGGCCGCGAATATGGCGCCTTTGGCTTTGAAGAATATCTCGAGGTGAAATCCATTCTCGGTTTCGCCTGATCTGCCCGTTTTCTGGAGACCCTTTGCATGCCCGCCCCGCTGCGTTTCATCGAATCCTCGCCTACGCTTCCCGCCGAAGCCGACGTTGTCGTGATCGGCGGGGGCATCATCGGCGCCTTCACCTCTTATTATCTCACCAAGCGCGGCTTCAAGGTTGCGTTGGTGGAAAAGGGCGTGGTCGGCGGCGAGCAGTCGAGCCGTAACTGGGGCTGGTGCCGGCAGCAGAATCGCGACGAGCGCGAATTGCCGCTTGCTACCAAGGCGCTCGACCTATGGGAGGCATTCGGCCAGGAAACCGGCGAAGATACCGGCTTCCGCCGCTGCGGCTTGTTTTACGTCAGCAACGACGAGGAGGAACTCGACACCTGGGCACGGTGGGGTGACTATGCCCGCTCCGTCGGCGTCCAGACGCGGATGCTCAACTCCGAAGATGCGACCCGCCACGCCGGTTTTACGGGCGAACAGTGGAAGGGTGGGGTTCATTCGCAAAACGACGGCATCGCCAATCCCGGGCTAGCCGTGCCCGCCGTGGCGAAAGCCTTGATGAAGCTTGGCAGCACCGTCCATCAGGCCTGCGCCGCGCGCGGTATCGAAACGACCGGCGGCGCGGTCAGCGGCGTCGTGACGGAACGGGGCGTGATCCGCACGAAGCTGGTCATCCATGCCGGGGGTGCCTGGGCCTCATCCTTCTTGCGCCAACTGGGAATCGCCTTCCCACAGGCGACCGTGCGCCAGTCTATTCTGGCGGTCGGCACCAGCGGCCTCAACCTTCCCGACGCCTTCTACAGCAAGTCGCTGTCCATCACGCGTCGCGACGATGGCTGC
This sequence comes from Novosphingobium sp. Rr 2-17, assembly GCF_000272475.1. GTDB lineage: Bacteria > Pseudomonadota > Alphaproteobacteria > Sphingomonadales > Sphingomonadaceae > Novosphingobium. The sequence goes on along the minus strand of NZ_AKFJ01000005.1, from coordinate 90,346 downwards.
CATACGCTGGCGATCAGCGGCCGGGCCAAGGTCGATCCGACCCTGCAATTCCTGCGTTACCAACATAAGTTCCTGCCGATGTTCTCCAAGCGCTGGCGCGCCTTGTCGCTAGGTGGCCTTCACGGCGTCCGTGGGCGGCATGAAGGCCTGTCGCGCTGGGCGCTGGATGGTCCCACGCCGATGGAAGCGGTGCGCATCCTCGATCCGATCGCCGACCCGTTGACCGTGCGGCTGACGCTCAAGCGCGCCGCGGAGCAGATTCCGGCGCTCGCCACGGTGCCGATGGTGGCGGCCTGGGCGGGCTTTGTCGACAGCACGCCCGACGGCGTTCCCGTGATCGGTGAGATCCCGAACATCCCCGGCTTCGTCCTTGCGGCGGGTTTCAGCGGACACGGTTTCGGCATCGGGCCGGGGGCAGGGCATCTGGTCGCGGATATCGTCTCGGGCCAAACGCCGATCGTCGATCCCAAGCCTTATCGGCTCGCTCGCTTCATGCCGGGCGAAAAGATCGACGTATCGGCATTTTGATCTTCGTGGGGGGCAACCACGACGCCCGCATGTTCGTGCCGTGACTGTTCTTCTATCCACAATATTGTGCCGACCAGTAGCGCGGTTTTGAGGTAATATTTCTTTAACCGCGCCTAGCCTTGTCTCTAGCAAGAGGTGGAAAACCGCCCTGGCAAAAGGCTTCTACGCCAATGGCTCGACGAAGGTCGCGCGGGCATAAGAAAGCCAGCCCCGTTTCGGAGGACATAAAGGAACCGGAAATTTTATAAGGGGAATAATATCATGCGCATGTCACCGAACCGCCGCCGCGCCTTTTTCGAGGGCTCCGCTGCCATTGCTCTATCCGCGATCCTTTCCTCCGCCGCACACGCGCAGGAGCAAGAACCTGCAGAGTCGTCGGCTGACGAAGCCATCGTCGTTTCCGGCCTGAAGCAGCAGTATTTTGGCGATACGCCGGTTAAGGAAATTCCGCAGGCGGTGCAGGTCCTGGACGGCAAGCTGCTCAAAGATCTCAACATCACTCGCCTCGACGCCGCACTCGACCTGGCCAGCGGCGTATCGAGGCAGAACAACTTCGGCGGCTTGTGGGACAGCTTCGCGATCCGCGGCTTTGCCGGGGACGAGAATTTTCCGAGCGGCTTCCTGGTCAACGGCTTCAACGGCGGTCGCGGCTATGGCGGCCCGCGCGATGCATCGAACGTCGAGCGGATCGAAGTGCTGAAGGGGCCGAACAGCGCGCTTTTTGGTCGAGGCGAGCCTGGCGGCACGATCAACATCGTCACCAAGAAGCCCAATTTCGAGCAGGGCGGCAATTTCTCCGTTTCGGCGGGCAGCTGGAATACCTATCGGGTGGAGGGTGACTTCAACATGCCGCTTTCCAATTCGATTGCCATCCGGATCAACGGATCGTCGGAACAAGGCGACAGCTTCCGTGACACGGTCAAAACGCAGAAATATACGTTGACCCCATCGCTTCTGGTAAAGATCTCGGAATCCGACATTTTCACTTACGAGATGGAATATGTGAAACAGAAAGTCCCTTTCGACCGGGGCGTTGTCGCAATTCCGACGGTGAACTCGGACAGTTCGATCAGCTATAATCTCGGCGCCATCCCTAACAGCCGTTTCCTCGGCAACCCCGACGACGGCCCGATCAGCATCGGGGTGTTGGGTCACCAGGCACAATATCAGCATGATTTCAGCGATGATTGGACGCTGATGTTGGGGGCGGCGTACAAGGAGACGACGTTCGAGGGCTATTCCAGCGACGCGGAGCTGGCGCTGAGCCGCCAGCTTCTGGACAACGATGGCCAAACCTTGTCGCGCCAGCGCCGCTATCGTGATTACAGCACCTCCAGCTTGGTGTTTCGCAGCGAAATCAGCGGCAAAATCGAAACCGGGTCGATCACCCATAATATCCGCGTCGGTGGGGATTGGGACCGGTTCAAGATCGACACGTACCAGACTCGTTATCGCCCGACCGCGGCGGACCAGTCCTATTCCATCGACATCTTCGATCCCAACTACGATATTGCCGCGCCCACCCCGACAAGCGTCATCCAGAACTCAACGGAAATTCAGGAGGCCTGGGGCATTTACGCGCAGGACCAGGTCGAAATTTCAGACCAGTTCAAGGTGCGGTTCGGAGGTCGTTACGACGACTTCACGCAGGATATCGACCTGCGCACCAACAACACCCATCCGCACAAATCCTATACGAAGTTCAGTCCGATGGCGGGTCTGGTGTTCGAACCCACGAACAGTCTTTCCTTGTACGCCAGCTATGGCAAGGGCTTCCGCCCTAACAGCGGTGTGGGCGCGGACAACCAGCCGTTCGAACCGGAAGTCAGCACGTCGTATGAAATCGGCGCCAAGTTCGTGACCCCTGATGGCCGGATCACCAGCACTCTCTCGCTCTATACGATGAAGAAGACCAACGTACTGACCGCCGATCCCGATCCCACCAAAACGGGCTTCTCCAAGGCGGTGGGTTCGGCCGAGAGCAAGGGCGTCGAATTTGACCTCAACGCCAAGTTGCCCGCTGGTTTCGAGCTGTTCCTGACTTATGCCTACACCGATGCCGGTTGGGCCAGCGATGCAAGCGATCCCAATTTCTCCCAGCCTATCCACAAGGGCGATCCGCTGATCAACATTCCCAAGCATCAAGGCAACGCCTTGCTGTTCAAGAATTTCTCGGTCGGCAATCATGACGCAATGCTGGGCGGGGGCGTCACTTATGTCGGCCGTCGTCTGGGCGAAACCGCGACGAACTTCTTCCTGCCAGCCTACACCATCGCCAAGGTAGTGGGTTCGTTCAAAGTCACCGATCAGATCAAGCTGTCGGCGGACGTCAACAACATCTTCGATAAGAAGTATTATGCAAGCTCGTACTCTGCCTTGTGGGTCGCACCCGGCACACCACGGCAATTCACCGTGCGCGCAAGCTTCGACTTCTGAGTAAAGACCCATGCCTCCCACGCTTGAGCGTGAGGGGGCATGGTTTTTCCCTGATATGCCGGTGTAATACCTTCGCTCTCCCGGTCACGTCGGGCTGATCAAAGTGGCTTTTCGCCGGTCCTATCGATCACCGGCGCATTGCGGGCCCATCGAGTTATGTGGAGGCACGTTGCGGCCTGGCGCCGTCGTACTACCCGAAAGGCTTGTGCATGAACCTGCTTTACACATCCGATCCCGAACGCGGCCGCATCTGGCGCGACATTTTCGGGCAGGAGGCCGGCGACATCGATTTCATCGAGCCGCCCCAACCCTATGATCCCGCTTCGATCCGCTATCTCGCCGCCTGGAACCCGCCGCGTGATCTTATCGCCAACCTCCCCAACCTCGAGGTGCTTTTCTCGATCGGTGCGGGCGTCGACCAGTTCGACATGGACGGCCTGCCATCGCACGTCGACGTCGTCCGCATGATCGAACCGGGCATCGTCGGCGGCATGGTCGAATATGTGACGATGGCGGTTTTGGCGATGCATCGCGACCTGATCGCCTATCGCGAGGCGCAACGGGCGGAGCGTTGGTCGCCGATCAAGCTCGTCCCCGCGCGACAACGGCGCGTCGGCGTCATGGGGCTGGGACAACTGGGGCAGGCCGCGCTCGCCGCGCTACGGCCCTTCGGCTTCGCGCTGTCGGGCTGGAGCCGTTCCCCCCACGAGATGGAAGGCGTGACCTGCCACGCAGGGCCGGATGGGCTGGATGCCTTTCTGGCCAATTGCGACATCCTCGTCTGCCTGCTGCCGCTCACGCCCGAGACGCGCGGCATATTGAACCGGGATTTGCTCGGGCGCCTGCCTCGCGGCGCGGCGCTTATCAATGCCGCGCGCGGCGGCCATCTGGTGACGCGGGATCTGCTGGCGTTACTGGACGAAGAACATCTTTCCGCCGCCATGCTCGACGTCACCGATCCCGAACCCTTGCCCGCCGGCCATCCGTTCTGGACGCATCCGCGCATTCTTCTGACGCCGCATGTCGCCAGCATGACGCGGGCCGACAGCGCCGCCCGCGCGCTGATCGCCAATATCCGCCGGCATCAGGCCGGCGCGGCGATGGATGGATTGGTGGTACGGGGCCGGGGTTATTGAGCCGTGCGCAGACTGGCCCGTCTACCGCAGGGGTCAGAACCAGAAGCGTATGCCGGTGACCAGGCTGGTGGCAGAGGCGCGATCACCATCCTGCCGAGCGTAACGGGCGGTGTCACCCAGCTTGCGTTCCCAGTTGATACCGACATAGGGCGCGAATTCGCGTGCGATCTCGTACCGCAGGCGCAGGCCAAGCTCGATATTGGACAAGCCCGACCCGGTTCTGATTTCCGGCACGTCCTGCGCGGCGAAATTCACTTCGGCGGCGGGCTGCAGGATCAAGCGCTGGGTGATGCGCTGATCGTAGCTTCCCTCTATCCGTAGATGCGCGTCCCCCTTGTCGGACACGAACGCCTGCGCCTCCATCTCGAACAGGTAGGGCGCGAGTCCCTCAATGCCCACGGTTGCGTAAGTGCGCTGCGGAGATGGACGGAAATCCTGGCGTACGCCTCCTACCACATTCCACCACGGGTCGATGGCTCGGCTATAGAGCAATTGCAGCTCCGCCTGTTCGAGCGGACCGCCGAATGTCCCTTCGCCCTCGGACTTGATGGCAAGGCGATTGATATCGCCGCCGATCCAGCCCTCGCCTTCCCAATGATAGCCGTCCGCGCCCTTCTGCGCCTGGTATTCCAGCCGATCGAGCATGAATTTGGAATAAACCATGCCGCCACTTTCGCGGATCATCTGGTCTCGCGCACGCGCCATGACCGTCCGATCGTAAACCGCATCGGCGGCGTGATCGGTCGGGGGCGGCGGTGCTTTGCCCTTCGGAATGCCTTCGGCGGTGGCGGGATTGTCATGACCGGCGTGAGGATCGGCGGCGGGCTGGTCGGCTTTCGGGGCGTCCGTTGCCTGCTGCCCTCGCTGATCCGGATGACCATGGTCCATTGTGCTATGGTCCATCGTCTGGGCAGAGGCCGAGGTTGCCGCGACCGACAGGGAGAGGAGAGCGGTGAGGGTGCGGATCATGCCCCTTCTCCTTCGCGGCGGACAGTGACGATGCGCATCATTCCGGCGTGCATGTGCATCAGCATGTGGCAATGGAAGGCCCAGTCTCCGATTGCGTCGGCGGTCAGATCGAAACTGGCCTTGCCGCCCGGCAGCACATTGACGGTGTGCTTGCGCGGATGGTGGGCTGCATCATCGCCCGTCACCAGTTGGAAGAAATGGCCGTGGATGTGGATAGGGTGCGGCATCATCGTGTCGTTGATGAGCGTCACGCGTACCCGCTCCATGTGTCGGAAGGCGATCGGCTGGGCGCCATCCGACAGCTTCACACCGTCGAACGACCACATATAGCGTTCCATGTTGGCGGTCAGATGGATGTCTAGCGAGCGTGTCGGCGCGCGTGTGTCGCTGTTAGGTTCCAGCGCCTTGAGGTTGGCATAAGTGAGAACGCGATGCTCGACATCCTCCAGGCCCGTTGGCCGGTCGCCCGTGCGATCGCTGGGCATGGACGATAATGTCGCGACGCCCGGCCCCATCGGCACGTCGGGCGCCACCGAGGGATCTAGCATCTTCATCGAATGGCCCGACATGCTGTCATTGGCCGGCTGGCTAAGGTCGATGACGCCGTTCTGGCCCATGTCCATGCCGGACATGTCCATGCCCATGTCCTTCATGGTCAGCAACGGACGTTTACGCAGCGCCGGGATCGGCGCGATCATGCCGATCTTCGGCGCCAGCGTGGCGCGCACCAGCCCCGATCGGTCGATCGCCTCGGCGATCAGGCCATAGGCGTTCGCGTCTGTCGGCTCGACTATCACGTCATAGGTTTCGGCGATGCCGATTTGGAATTCGTCGGTCTCTACCGGCTGGACATGCTGGCCGTCGCATTGCACCACGCTCATCGGCAGGCCGGGCAGGCGGACGTTGAAATTGGTCATGGCTGATGCGTTGATGATGCGCAGCCGCACGCGTTCCCCCGGCACGAACAGACCGGTCCAGTTTTCGGACGTCCCATGGCCATTGATCAGATAGCTGTAGGTGGACCCTGTAACGTCGGAAATATCGGTGGGGTCCATCCGCATCGCGCCCCATTCGATCCGCTCCTTCAGGCTCTGGTCTTTGCCCTTGAGCAGCCCCGCGAGGGTCTGCTTCTGCATATTGTAGTATCCGCCCATTTGCTTGAGGCGCTTCAGGATCACATGCGGATGTATCGGTGACCAGTCGGAAAGCACGATCACATGCTCGCGGTCGGCTTGCACCGGGTCGGGACCGGCGGGATCGATGACGATCGGGCCATAATGGCCCATCGCCTCCTGCATGCCGGAATGGCTGTGATACCAATACGTCCCCGACTGGCGGATCGGGAATTGATAGGTGAATGTCTCACCCGGTCGGATGCCGGGGAAGCTGACGCCCGGCACGCCGTCCATCTGGAACGGGACGATGAGGCCATGCCAATGGATGGAGGTATCCTCCTTTAGCCCATTCGTGACTGCCAGTTGTACCGTCTGCCCCTCCTTCAGGCGGATGAGCGGCGCGGGCAGGGTGCCGTTGATGGTGATGGCGTGGGCTGAACGACCGCCGGTCGAGAAATGGCTCTCGGCCACGGTGAGGGCGATGCGATCCCCAGATAGCACACCCGAAGCTGGGGCGATGCCCGCCGTGCCGCTTTGCGCCCAGGCGGGAAAGGCGCGCGCGATCGTCAGGGCGGCTGCCCCCCGGATAAGGGCGCGGCGATTGAGAGCGATGCTGGTCATGCCCTCCTATACGCTCGGATCGCCGTCATCCCTCAATATGGCAGTGAAGTTTCGCGCGCGATAAGAGCCGCGTTTCGATGATCTTTTCGCCGGCGTTAGGAACTCGCAGTGTCTGCTTGCACCGGACATATCGCGTGCGGACCTCCGATCCCTTATTCCGTGCCGTTAAAAATTAGGCGCATGGGTCAAGGGGTGAGGCAAGATGATGCGTAATTCCCTTCAGCCGTTTCGGATGGAGACTGAAATCATGAACCGTACTTTCCTGACCTTTGCCGCCGCCGTTGCAATCGCGCTACCCGGCGTCGCTGCGGCGCACAGCAAGCTGGTATCGTCAAACCCGGCCGCCAACGCGACCGTTTCGAAGCCGACGAAGCTGACCCTTACCTTCTCCGAAACCTTCCTCGCGCCGATGAGCGGCGTGGACATAACCATGACCGGTATGCCGGGGATGACCGATCACCCGGCGATGCCGATCAAGGGGTTCAAGACCAGCGCGGAAGGCAAGACCATGACCGTGACCATGCCTCGCGCCCTGCCGGCGGGCACGTATGACCTCAAATGGCATATCGTCGGCGCCGACCAGCATAAGATGGAAGGCGGCTACAGCTTCAAGGTCAAGTAACACCGCAGATAAGCGCCGACGTCGCGGGCATTGTCCATGATGCGATCGCGCTTGATCGCCTTGAGTACGGCAGCGGCCGCCGCGCAGGAAACGGCATTGCCGGCGAATGTGTTGAAATAGCGGGAGTTCCGGCCAAATTCTTCGACCACATCGTGGCGCGTCAGAAGCCCGGCGCCCCATGGCTCAATAAGAAGCCTTGAGGCCCTCCACACCGCCATCACCCACCAGCTTTATCGACCGGCACAACGCCGATCCCAAACCCTTGCGATGGACTAAATCCGCCGACGACATCCTCGCCTCGATCGAGCGCTGCTGCGTCAGAAATATGCCAGGGCGAACTTCAGGTTCAGGTCAATAGAGCAACCTTTGCGATTGGCGGCAAAGCTAAGTTCGCCCCTGCCTGCGCAGGGACGACGGCATGATCAGCAAAAGTGATGTCGTCCGGCCAGATGCCGTCGCCAGCTTACTCCGCTGCCACTTCTCCGAACAAGCCCGGCTCATGCGCTTCGATCAGCGGCTGTTCGTCATTGGCCTGGGCTTTGCGGCGCGAATCGAAGTTCGACCATACGGTGTTCCAGTCGCCGCGAGTGGCGCCCTTGGAATATTCGGTCGAGCGGGTTTCGAAGAAGTTGGCGTGCTCCACGCCGTTGAGCAGCGGGGTGAGCCAGGGGAGCGGGTGGTCTTCGATCATGTAGACAGGCGGCAGGCCCAACTGGCCCAGGCGCCAATCGGCGATGTAGCGGATGTAGCGCTTGATATCCTTGGCGCTCATGCCTGGCACCGGGCCCATCTCGAACGCGAGGTCGATGAAGGCGTCTTCGAGCCGCACCGTCTTCTGGCAGCAGTCGATGATGTCTTCCTTCACTGCCTTGGTCAGGCAGCCGCGTTCGTGCACGAACGTGTGGAACAGCTTGGTGATGCCTTCGCAGTGCAGCGATTCGTCGCGGACCGACCAACTGACGATCTGGCCCATGCCCTTCATCTTGTTGAAGCGCGGGAAATTCATCAGCATCGCGAAGCTGGCGAACAACTGCAGCCCTTCAGTAAAGCCACCGAACATCGCGAGAGTGCGGGCAATATCCTCATCCGAATCGACGCCGAAGGTGTGCATGTAGTCATGCTTGGCCTTCAGCTCCTCGTATTCCAGGAACATGCCGTACTCACTCTCGGGCATGCCGATCGTGTCGAGCAAGTGAGAGTAGGCAGCGATGTGCACCGTCTCCATGTTGCTGAACGCGGTCAGCATCATCTTGATCTCGGTGGGCTTGAACACGCGGGCGTATTTGTCGTGATAGCAATCCTGCACCTCGACGTCGGCCTGGGTGAAGAAGCGGAAAATCTGGGTGAGCAGGTTGCGCTCATGCTCCGAGATCTTCTGCGCCCAGTCACGGCAATCTTCGCCCAAGGGCACTTCCTCGGGCAGCCAGTGGACTTGCTGCTGGCGCTTCCAGAAGTCGTAAGCCCAAGGGTATTCGAAGGGCTTATAGGTCTTGCGGGCTTCGAGAAGGGGCACTGGCACAGCTCCTGCGTGTGATCGGCATTAGAATTCCCGAATCACCTCGCACAGCAAAAGGCGCGGGCTTCCGGGCTTGAACGAAGGGGCGAGCGGAACAGTACCAGAACGCCGAGCCATCTAGAATACGCTAAATGCGCAGCGATGGGAGGTGCTTGCAAGCGTGGTCCACAGGCTTTTTTCCGCATATCTAGCGTCTGACGGGATATGGGGACGCAAGGGCTTGTAGGCCAGTGTCATTCGGCGCTGTCGCGAACGTCGTTAAGTTTGGTGCTTTTTGCGCATTGCCTCGCGGAACTAGGCCAAGTGCGCGGGCTTTGTCCAAAGCAAGGCACGCCGCCTTCTGGAGCAATATCCCATGACCCAATCGACGAGCGACCAATCCGCCTGGCCTACTGCTTCGGGCACCATCCGCAGGGGTATGAAAGTCCTGGCGTCCGATGGAACCTTCCTTGGCACCGTGGAAGCTATCGATGGGGAAGAAATTCTGCTGGCAGGATCGGTTGAGGGCGCCTTCGTTGCGCTGAGCCAAGTCGATGGCGTCAGCGAGGAGGCCGTGCTGCTCTCACCGCGCGGCGACGCTACGTTCGGCCTTGGCGCTCAACCCTGAGGCACTTTTCCCTGAGGCCCTCAACCGTGGCTCGGACGGGACGAAGCGCAGGAACGGAAACGCCCCGGTTATCGTTCTCTCTACGTACCTCAGACGCCCCCTTGAGACATGGAGATTTCACAATGTTCGAGAAGCTTCGCATCAAAGAGCACATGGAAGTAACCACCAGCACGGGCCAGCACGTCGGCACCGTAGATGATGTGGACGGCGACCAGATCAAGCTTACGCGCACCGACAGCGCCGATGGCTCGCACCACTACTTTGCCATCGACGATGTCGAGAAGATCGACGACAATCGCGTCTATCTCAAGCAAGGCACTCCACTGCCAGTCGGCGTCTGACGCCGTTTAAGAAATTGAGCCAGACGGGCGGTTCATAGCCCGTCTCCGAAGCCCCGGTCTCCATTGCGGGAGGCCGGGGCTTTTGGTGTGGGCGGATGGGCCTGCAGATCGCGACCCCTTTCCCGAATGAGCCGATGAGCACCGCCCGGAGAGCAAGCTGTCGCACGCTTGCCTCCGGACGTCTCAGTGGCAGCTTCACGCTGCCAGCAGAGTTCGTTCGCGCGCCTCTCGTTGTTTGTGTCGCAGGACACTGTAGCCAGCCAAGGCCGCAGAGCCGGCAATGGCAATGGCGTCTTCAGCAAACGCAACCGGGCGGTCGCGGCCCATGGCACGGGCAAGTGCGATCCGCATGCGATAGCTGATATAAGCGCCCGCCAAGGCCCCGCCCGTCGCAACGGCAGCGGAGAACAACGCCTTGCCAGGCCGCGCCGACGCCGCGCCCGCCAAGGCGCCGCCCATTGCCCGACCCGCCAGGCCCGGCATTGAGATGCGCGCAGGAATACCGGGCTGCTTGTCAGCCACAAACTCGCCGATAGCCGCCGCGCTCATGATCGCGCCGGTCCATTTTGAGCCGAGCAGCGATAGCGGCGCTTGCCCCAGCGCCAATCCGTTGCCGGCTGCTACGATCGCAACAGCGGCGGGCGGCGACATCGTGCGTTGGCCGTTTACCAACCCGATCAACAGCGGCAATGCCACGTCTTCGAGGGTGATGCCGGAGCGAGGCATAGCTGCCGCCTCTTTCCGGCGGCGCAGGACTTTGCGCACTTGCTCGGTCACGAGACCGAACACCAGATGCGAGGCGTAACCGTAAAGGTGGGTGCGCACGGTGTAGCGCCAGGGTGGGCGGGCGAGGCCGGCGAGAGGTACCGCGATCTGATCTATCAGTGTCGCTGCCGCCAATCCGAACGCCAGGCCCTGCCAGCGCGTCACGCCGGGCCGTGTCTCTGCCATAGCGCCGTAGATCACGCCGGTGGCGGTCCCGATCACGTAGTGGACGAAGGTGCCGCTGGCCGTGCGGTCCGTCGAGCGTATGCCCGAGCGCGAGACGAGCACGGCTGCCCGTTGCGCCGCCTGCTCGGTGGCGGGCGGGGTGGAACCGGACGGCTGGAATAGGGGCGTCACTAGCGACTGGAACCCGTTCATCGCCGCCGACGCCACGAGCCCTGCCGCGCCGCCCGCCGCGCCGCCGCGTGCAAGATCGACAAGGGTATCGACGGTTCGGATCTCGGCGGTTCGGGTTTCAGCCTGTGGTAAAAGAACCAGATTGGTGGGTGGGGGCATGAAAGTGTCCTTTGGAAGGTGGTTACTTCCAAGGACGTGCAGATGCCGCCGCAGTTCCGCCCGCCAAGCGGGATGGGCAGATAACGCGACCGCCCGACAGATTTAACGAGGCGAACAACCGAAAACGGCCTCCCGATCGCTCGGAAGGCCGCCCTCGGTGGTAATGTGTCGCTCAGCCCATCATTGGCAGGCGAGGCACTCGTCGTAGTCGGTGGTCTCGCTCGTCAGTTCGAACTTAGGCAGTTCGCTGGTGTTGTCGGCCTCGACGCCACCGGCAAAGCCCGCGCGCTGGATCGACTTGGAGCGCAGATAGTACAGCGACTTGATGCCCTTCTCCCAGGCCTGGAAGTGCAGCATCATCAAGTCCCACTTGTCGACGTCAGCCGGGATGAACAAGTTCAGCGACTGTGCCTGGTCGATGTAGGGGGTGCGATCGGCCGCGAATTCGAGCAGCCAGCGCTGATCGATCTCGAAGCTGGTCTTGTAGATCGCCTTTTCGTCGGCGCTCAGGAAATCCAGGTGCTGGATCGAGCCGCCGTGTTCGAGGATCGAATTCCACACGTTGTTGGAATCCTTGCTCTTCGAAGCGAGCAGCTTTTCCAGGTATGGGTTCTTGACCACGAAGCTGCCCGACAGCGTCTTGTGGGTATAGATGTTGGCCGGAATCGGCTCGATGCAGGCCGAGGTGCCACCGCAGATGATGCTGATCGACGCGGTGGGCGCGATCGCCATCTTGCAGCTGAAGCGCTGCATCACGCCCATGTCGGCGGCATCCGGGCACGCGCCGCGCTCGTGCGCGAGCATCAGCGAGGCTTCGTCGGCCTTGGCGGCGATGTGCTGGAACATCTGCAGGTTCAACGCCTTGGCCATTGCGCTTTCGAAGGCGATGCCGCGCTTCTGCAGGTACGAGTGGAATCCCATCACCCCCATGCCCACCGAGCGTTCGCGGGCGGCGGAGTACTTGGCGCGGGCCATCTCGTCGGGCGCGCGGTCGATATAGTCCTGCAGGACGTTGTCGAGGCAACGCAGCACGTCTTCGATGAAGCGCTTGTCGCCCTTCCACTCTTCCCAGGTTTCCAGGTTGAGCGAGGACAGGCAGCACACCGCGGTGCGATCGTTGCCCAAGTGGTCACGTCCCGTCGGCAGCGTGATTTCCGAGCACAAGTTCGAGGTCGAGACCTTGAGGCCCAGGTCGCGGTGATGCTTGGGCATCATGCGGTTCACGGTGTCGGAGAAGACGAGGTACGGCTCGCCGGTGGCAAGGCGCACTTCGACCAGCTTCTGGAACAGCGAGCGAGCATTGACGGTGCTGCGCACCGAGCCGTCCTTGGGACTGCGCAGCGGGAAGTCGGCGCCGTCGCGCACGGCTTCCATGAACTCGTCGGTCAGCAGCACGCCGTGGTGCAGGTTGAGCGCCTTGCGGTTGAAGTCGCCGCTGGTCTTGCGGATTTCGAGGAACTCCTCGATCTCGGGGTGCGAGACGTCGAGGTAGCATGCCGCCGAGCCGCGACGCAGGCTGCCCTGGCTGATCGCGAGGGTGAGCGAATCCATCACGCGCACGAAGGGAATGATGCCGCTGGTCTTGCCGTTGAGGCCCACCGGCTCGCCGATGCCGCGCACGTTGCCCCAGTAAGTGCCGATGCCGCCGCCGCGCGAGGCGAGCCAGACGTTCTCGTTCCAGGTGGCGACGATGCCTTCGAGGCTGTCGTCCACCGAATTGAGATAGCACGAGATCGGCAAACCGCGCCCGGTGCCGCCGTTCGAGAGCACCGGCGTCGCCGGCATGAACCACAGCTTCGAGATATAGTCGTACAGGCGCTGCGCGTGCTCCTGGTCGTCCGCATAAGCATCGGCGACGCGGGCGAACAGATCCTGGTACTTCTCGCCCGGCAGCAAGTAGCGATCGTCGAGCGTTTCCTTGCCGAAGTCGGTCAGCAGCGCGTCGCGCGCGTCATCGGTCACGATCGTGAACCGGCGTGCATTGATCGTCTTGGAATCGCTGTACAGCTTTGCCGGCTCGGGCGCTGCCGTCACCTCGGGCGCGTCGACGCGTTCGGCCGTTGCGGTATCGATCTTGTCCATGATCACGGCCGAAGCCTCCTTTTCCTGTTTGGCCGCACCCGGTTGGGTCGCCGTTTTCGGAGCGGGGGTCCGGGCCGGGACGTAGAGCCCATCCATCTCGACTTGTCCGCTCACGTCAAAATCTTCTTCACGACCGTCGCTTCCGTTCCTGAAATCCATTGGCGCCCCCAAGTCCTCAAAGCCGTCGTCACAACCTTCTTTGCTGCGATCGAACCACCGCGATGATGGTCCACAGCGTATCGAGCGGTCCGACGAACGATTGCGACTTGGCGAGCGGCGAACCTCTCGCGTAGCGCAACCAGTACAAAATGAGAACGATCTTCCCCATCGGACCTATGGTAAATCGCTGTGGCGGGCCCTCGTATCAATCCCCGATTGCCGCGACGGGCCGCACCGGCCCAATTCGTATCAACGCAAGGTGTTGATGCCTACACAGCGACACGCCACAACCCATAGTGCCCTTTCCTCAGCAGGACGCAAGAGGGGCGGGTCGAACACTCGCCCCATCGCCAATGGCTTTGACAATCACCGATAGGCCCGCGACGCGTGGGAAGTCCTTCCTCCGTTTCGAATGCAAGAGCCAATTTGCTGGATTAGCGACAAAATTTTTCCACATAAATTCCGCCAGACTGAATCGTACTTGCGACGAGCCGAGTTGGCTCATCGGGCAATCGGGCCATCACGTTCGACCCCCGTCGATCGGAGATGGCGGATCGACGATCCCAGCGTTGATGTGTGAAAAATTTGCGTGCAACCGCGATACTCTTGGCGTTTTATCGACGCGGACCAGTTTGATCCTCAAGGTTTCGCATCGACCACCGGAGTTCGGGTTACCATGTTGAACATCATCGGCGCCATCATCAGCGGCCTCATCATCGGCGGACTGGCGCGCTACTTCTATCCCGGTCCCGTACCTATGGGTTGGATTGCCACCATCCTGCTAGGTATCGGCGGCTCTCTCGTCGCCGGGCTCGTTACCAGCCGCGGTGGCCGCGATTTCAGCCAGGCGGGGTGCCTTGCCTCGATCGTTGGCGCCTTGGTGCTGATCTTCCTGGGTCGGATGCTGCACATCAATTTCTGAGGGCTGTTTTGAAAATCCGCCGTAAGCGAATTTAGGCGCCGCTATAGAGCCCCGCGGCGCCCGGGCTTTCCTTAAGGCACCAAGACCGTATCCAGCGGCTCTTGATTGGTGGCTGGGTAGTCCAGCGTATAGTGCAGCCCCCGGCTCTCGTGCCGCTTGAGCGCGGATGACACGATCAGTTCGGCAGTCTGCAGCAAGTTGCGCAGCTCGATCAGGTCGGTCGAGACGCGGAAGTGGCGGTAGTATTCCTCCACCTCGCCATTGAGCATCCGCACGCGGTGCATCGCCCGCTCCAACCGCTTGGTGGTGCGCACGATGCCGACGTAGTTCCACATGAAGCGGCGGATCTCGGTCCAGTTTTGCTTGATGACCACTTCCTCGTCGGAATCGGTCACGCGGCTGGCGTCCCACGGCCGAACCGGCACGGGTTCATCGAACTCGTCCCAATGCGCCAGGATATGCGCGGCGCTCGATTCGCCGAAGACGAAGCATTCCAGCAGCGAGTTGGATGCTAGGCGATTGGCCCCGTGCAATCCGCTTTCTGTGCATTCGCCAGCAGCGTAGAGGCCCGGCAGGTCAGTCTTGCCATCCAGGTCGATGACGACGCCGCCGCAGGTGTAGTGCTGCGCCGGCACCACCGGGATCGGCTGCGTGGTCATGTCGATGCCCAGGCCCAGTAGCTTCTCGTAGATCGTCGGGAAATGCTCGCGCACGAACTCGGGCGGCTTGTGGCTGATATCCAGGTGGACGTAATCCAGGCCATAGCGCTTGATCTGGTCGTCGATCGCACGCGCCACGATGTCACGCGGGGCCAGCTCGGCGCGCTCGTCGTAGTCGGGCATGAAGCGCTTGCCGGTGACCGGGTGCAACAGATGCCCGCCCTCGCCGCGCACCGCCTCTGTGATGAGGAAGTTCTTGATCTCCAGGTTGTAGAGGCAGGTTGGGTGGAACTGCATCATCTCCATGTTGGAGACCCGCGCGCCGGCCCGCCACGCCATGGCGATGCCATCCCCGGTGGCGCCCCGTGGCGCAGTGCTGAACTGGTAGACGCGTCCGGCACCGCCGGTCGCCAGGATGGTGGCGCGCGCGGTGAGCGCTTCGACCCGCCCAGTCGCCTCGTCCAGCGCGTAGACGCCCCAGACGCGGCCCGATCCCGAATAGCGCAACTCGTGCCGCCCGGAGATGAGGTCGATGCAGGACCGCCCCGGCAGCAGCGTGATGTTGGGGTGCGCCTGCGCCGCGCGCAGCAGCGCTTCCTGCACGGCCCAGCCGGTGGCGTCGTTCACATGGACGATGCGGCGATGCGAATGCCCGCCCTCGCGCGTCAGGTGCAGCGCGTTGCCCTCGGTGTTGAACGGCACGCCCAGCTCCATCAGCCGCTCGATCGCATGCGGCGCCCGCTCGATCACGAACTCCACCGTTTCGCGCCGGTTAAGGCCAGCGCCCGCGATCATCGTATCGCGGACATGCTCCTCGAACGTGTCACCCGCATCGAGCACGGCGGCGATGCCGCCTTGCGCCCACGCGGTCGATCCCCCGGTCAGCGTGCCCTTGGCCAGGACCGCGACCTTGTGCGTACCGGCCAAGGCCAGAGCAGCAGTCAGACCGGCAGCGCCGGAGCCGACGACGATGACGTCAAAAGAGCGGTTTGCAGGAGAAGACAGTTGCATGACGCCTCCCTAGCCAAGGCGCCGCACCAACCGCAAACTCTTTGCATCTCCACATCGAACCATGTTGCGGCGCGACACAAACGGGAGTATCAAGTAGCGGGGAGCGACGATGCTGCGAAGCAAGTCAGCTTGTGGTCGAAAATCATATTAGCGGCGTAATCAGCTCTCGCATTTTTGCCGAGGTGTCGAAGATCGTGAATATTCCATTACCATTGTGCTTCATGAATAGGCACAGGCCTGTCAGAGAAAATGTCTTATGGGATGGCTTCCATTACATTGGTCATTGTAAATACTGTAATAAAGCTATCCGGCGGCACAAGCATGCCGTGTGGAAATTGAACGTGATGCCTAACTGACAAACCCCCAACCATATAAGTTTTTATACCTAGAAAATCTGTTCACTATTTAACACAAGCTACCGCAACCAGGGCAGATGTCCCAGGTTTTCAGGGCTTCTCGCCCGCTAATGAGAGCAGCAGATAAGAAAATCCCTCTTATAGGGTCGAAAGGTATTCCCGTGGGGTTTGCTGCGGTGCACTGTGCCGTGCAGACCCCTGATACCCGGTGCAAGCGAATCGCTGCCGGAAGTCTGGCTCGGGGTGCCTACAGCATTCCAGGAACAGCCATCACCGTTGCGCGCAAGGTCACCATAGTGAAGCACATCGAGAAGCGGCTGCCACTGCCAGCTTACGTCGCTCCTAGCGACGCTACCGTCACTCGGCGATAGATGCGCGCGAGCGTTTCCAGGTCCGCCACCGCTACGGCTTCATCGCGTTTGTGCATCGTCGCGTTGGACAACCCGAACTCGATCACCGGTGACAAGTCCTTCAGGAACCGGGCGTCGGACGTGCCACCGCTGGTGGACAATTCAGGCTCGACCCCGGTTTCGCTCCGGATCGCCTCGGCCAACAGCGCCGAGAAAACGCCGGGCTGGGTCAGGAACGCCTCGCCGGATATGACGGCGCGGGCGGTGCCGCCATGGTTCTGGGCGATAGCGGCCACGCGATCGGCCAGTTGCTGCCCAGTGTGCAAATCGTTGAAGCGGATGGAGAGGCGCGCGCTCGCCTGGGCCGGAATGATGTTGGTGGTAGGGTTGCCGCACGAGATGTCGGTCACCTCCAGGTTGCTGGCCTGGAACCAATCGGTCCCTTCGTCGAGCACCAACGCGCCCAGCTCGGAAAGCATGGCGACCAGCTTGGTGATCGGGTTGTCGGCCAGGTGCGGGTAAGCGACGTGGCCTTGCACCCCCTCGACCTCCAGCCAGATGTTCACCGATCCGCGACGGCCGACCTTCATCATGTCGCCCAGCCGGTTGACCGAAGTGGGTTCCCCCACCAGGCACAAGTCGGGAATGTCGCCACGCTCGCGCATGAGGTCTATCAGCGCCAGCGTGCCGAAGCGTGCCGGACCTTCCTCGTCCCCCGTAATGACGAAGCTAATCGTGCCGGCCTCAATCGGAACATCACGCACCGCCGCCACCATCGCCGCGATCGAACCCTTCATGTCCACCGCGCCGCGTCCGTACAGCAGATCGCTACGGATCTCCGGCGCAAAGGGGGCGGACGTCCACCCTTCGCCCGGCGGTACAACGTCGAGATGGCCAGCAAAAGCGAAGTGCCGCGTGCCCGGCGGCCCTCGCCGGATGGCGAACAAGTTCTCGACCGGGCCGTCTGGCGCCTCACCTGCAAGGAAGCGCACCACCTCGAAGCCCAGCGGAGCAAGCATTCCCTGCAGGCAGTCAAACACTCTTCCGGTCGCGGGTGTCACGCTTTCACACGCGATCAGGGCATGGGCGAGATTGGCGGCGCTTGCGGTCTGGCTGGCGGTCTGTGACATAGGCCAGCGCCATCGCACAACCCGTTGTCCAAGGCCAGACTCGCAAGGAATGCCCATGCCCAGGATCGATATCGACGCCATCGAACCGGGCAATCGCACCGGCTACCCCGCCCCCTTAGACAAGCCCGTCGAAGGTCGCTGGTGGCGCCGCCTCGCACCAGCAGGCGGATTGACAGAAATGGGCGCGAGCCATGTCGTGCTCAAGCCCGGCGCCTGGTCCAGCCAGCGCCACTGGCACGATGACGAGGACGAACTCCTCGTCATGCTGACCGGAGAGGCAGTGCTTGTGGAGGACGACGGACGAACCGTTCTACGCCCCGGCGATGTCTGTGCTTGGGCCAAGGGGGTAGCCAATGGCCACCACGTCATCAACGAAAGTGCTGAGGATTGCAGCTTCATCGCCGTCAGTGCCGGTGACCGCAACGGTTCGGGCGCGTATTCTGACATCGACATGAAATTCAGCGGGGACGGCTACTTCCACAAAGATGGGACGCCCTATCCAACCCAGCCGGTGAGGTAGCTGAGTAGCCCCTAGATTTTTGAGGACAGGAGGCGTCAATGGGCCGGGTGGGATAGTGCGTCGCTTCGTGGCGCGACCAGCAGATGAATTTGTACGTTCAAGTTCATCCTGTTTCTTACCAGTTTCCGCAGTTTTCCGGCATTGTAGCAAACGTTTCAGCTTCATTTGAAACATGTAATTGTCTTGCGGCCAGCATTCACCGCTGCAAGGAAGCGGCATGTTCAAGACGCTCCAACAGACATCAGACCACTCGGCTTTGGCACTGCGCCGAGGCATACGATGAGCGTGGCGTCCGCTTTGTCAGGCCGGGCCCGTCTGCTGCTCGTAGGCTTAGCCTTTTGCGCGGCTACCGCAGCCAAGGCGCATGGCGTGGCTGAGGGGGACCAGGCCTTTATCGAGATGACCAGCGGAACGCGGATCGGGCCGTTCTTCTATCTCGGCGCCAAGCACATGGTGACCGGGATCGATCACTTGCTGTTCCTGCTCGGCGTGATCTTCTACCTCTATCGCTTGCGGCAAGTGGCGACGTACGTAACGCTGTTTGCGCTGGGCCATAGCACCACGCTGATCCTGGGTGTGCTGCTGCACACCCAGGTCAACGCGTACCTTGTCGATGCGGTGATCGGGCTGTCGGTGGTGTACAAGGCGCTCGACAACCTGGGCGCGTTTAAACGGCTTGGCATCAATCCCAAGCTGGCCGTGCTGTTCTTCGGCCTGTTCCACGGTCTGGGCCTTGCCACCAAGATTCAGGGGCTGGGGCTTTCGGGTGAGGGTGTGGTCGCGAACCTCGTGGCGTTCAACCTAGGCGTCGAAGCGGGCCAGTTGGTCGCGCTGACGGCGATGCTGATCGTGATTGGTTATTGGCGCCGCACCCGCAGCTTCGAGCGCTATGCCTTTGCCGCCAACGTCGCCTTGATGATGGCTGGCTTCGTTCTGTTCGGCCTGCAGATGGCGGGCTACTTCACCCAAGGGAGCGCCGCGTGAGCGAGCCACAGATTTCCACGCCCGTCGCCGCACCCTCTCGCCAACGGCTGATTCGGGGGACTGCCGCCGCGCTGGCTGGCGCTGCGATCATCCTCGTCGGCTTCGTGCTGCCAGCCGAATACGGCATCGACCCG
Organism: Novosphingobium sp. Rr 2-17; assembly: GCF_000272475.1. Lineage (GTDB taxonomy): Bacteria > Pseudomonadota > Alphaproteobacteria > Sphingomonadales > Sphingomonadaceae > Novosphingobium. The sequence goes on along the minus strand of NZ_AKFJ01000005.1, from coordinate 70,867 downwards.
ACCGGGGTCGGGCGGTTGTTGGGCCTGACCGAGCTGGGCAAGATGAAGGAAGCGCAAGCCGGCAACGGCGCGCCCGAGGCCGCGGCAGCCGGGGACATCGTTGAGCAGACCGCCGATGGCGGCACCCACGTTCGCATCGTTATCCGCCCCTACGGCGGGCGTGAGGTGAAGGGCTGGATCAAGGCGGGCGGCCAGATGACCTACCAATGGTCCAGCGACGGCGCGCCGGTCGAATATGATTTCCACGGCGAGCCCAAGGACGGCGGCGCGCAAAAGGCCGTCAGCTTCGAAACCGGCAAGAAGGCCAAGGCGCAAGGCGTGTTCAAGGCCCCGTTCGAGGGGTTGCACGGGTGGTTCTGGAAGAACCTTTCCGCCCAGCCAGTCGTGATCGACGTCGTCGTGGGTGGCCCGGTCGAGCGCTTTGCTCCGCTGACTAAGCAAGGCGCGGTCGCCATGGGCAACAAGGCCGGCTCTGCGGAAACCGGCGTTCCCTATTACACCGGAATGCCGCTCAACAAGCTGATGAGCGAGGTGATGTCACCGGCTGCCCACGCTATCTGGGGGCGCATGGGCTACATCTCGGACGAGAAGGGCACGCGCTCGATGTTCCCGCAGAACGCTGAGGGCTGGCAAGCGATGGAACGCTCCAGCCTGACCCTTGCCGAACTGAGCAACGACTTGCTGATCCCCGGCCGCCGGGTGCCCGAGCCGGAGTGGGACAAAGCCGCCGTCGCCTTGCGCGTCGCTGCGCTCAAGACCGCCGAAGCAGTCAAGCGCAAGAACGAGGATGAGCTGATGGAGCTGTCGGTGCAAATAACCGAGGCCTGCGAATCCTGCCACCAGCGCTACGATCCAACGCCGGGCAACGATCTTTGAGGCCATAGAAAGGCCGCGCCGGATCGCTCCGACGCGGCCTCTTATTGAACCTCGGCAGGCTCAGATTTCTTCGGGCCAGTACAACCGCATCGGATTGGTCACGAGCAGCTTTTGCTGCAGTTCCATCGTCTGCGCGATGCGCGGGATCATGTCGACCAGGTGGCCGTCATCGGGCACGTTGTCCTGCATATTGGGGTGCGGCCAGTCGGTGCCCCACAGCACGCGGTCCTGATAATCGGCCACCAGCGGGGCCACTGCGTCGGCAAAGGCGTTCCACGGATCACCGGTCGGGTCGAGCCGGTCGGGGCAGGTCGCCTTGAACCAGATGTCGTCGCGGCTCTCGAGGAAGCGGCGGAAGGCCTGGATCTCGGCGCCGTTAGGCCCTTGCGTCACATCGGGGCGGCCCATGTGGTCAATCACCAGCGGGACGGGGATCGCGTCCATGAACGGGCGCAGTTCATCGAGAATGTCGGCCTCGAAATAGATCACGACATGCCACCCCGCGGGAAGACGGCTGGCGACTTCGAGGAACTTGTCCTTGGGCGCGTCGTCGACCAAGCGCTTCAAGAAATTGAAGCGGATGCCGCGAATGCCGCCTTCGTGCAGGGCGGCAAGTTCGGCCTCGGAAATCGCCGGATCGACCACAGCAACGCCGCGCGCCTTACCGTTCGACTTGGCGATGGCGTTGAGGGTGCCGGCGTTGTCGGTGCCGTGGCAGCTCGCCTGGACGATCACGTTGCGGCTGAAACCCAGGTGATCGCGCAAGGCGAACAGCTTGTCCGGGCCGGCATCCTCAGGCAGATACTTGGCCTTGGCGCTGAACGGGAACTCGGCCATCGGCCCGAAGGTGTGGCAATGGGCATCGACCGCGCCGGCCGGCGGCGTATAGCGCGGCTTCGACGGATTGCTGTGCCAGGAAACGATGCGATCGGACATTCTTCACCCTTTTCGTTGCGCTTCAGGCCTTCGACAAGCTCAGGCTGAGCGGACTTGTTCTTCTCTGCCGTTCTGGCCGCCTCAGCCGAAGACGACGCCGTCCATCAGCTTGCGCGCGGTTCGCAGCAACGCCGAGCTTTTGACCGCGCTGGCCTCGTCGATTTCGAGCACGCAGCTCATCTCGCCGGTGGGATGTTCGACCGAGAGCGTCTTGCGTGAGCCTTCGGGGATCTGCGCGACTTCGGCAGCAGGCGAGCCTTCGATCAGGCAAGCGGTCGCGACCGAGACCGCACCCAGCACGCCGATGGTGGCATGGGCGCGATGCGGGATGAAGCTGCGCACCGTCACCGCGCCGCCATTCTTGGGCGGGGCGACGAGCATCATCTTGGGGACCGACTTTTCCTTGACGTCGCCCAGGTTCATCCGCTCGCCCACGGCCAGGCGGATCGCCTCTATCCGCGCTTTCAGTTCGGTGTCGGCGTCCAGCGTGTCGCGGTCTTCGTAGCCGGTGACGCCCACGTCCTCGGCCTTGAACACGACGCAAGGCATGCCGTTGTCGATCAGGGTGACGCGCACGCCGTTGACCACGTCCACCGCGTTGCCACTGGGCAGCAACGCGCCGCACGAGGAGCCGGCGGTGTCGCGAAATTCCAACGGGATCGGCGCATGGGTGCCAGGCACGCCATCGATCGCGGCATCGCCTTTGTACGTGACGACGCCGCCTGGCGTCTGCACCGTGGCGACCGCGACCTGGCCAGTGTTTTCCATGAATATGGAGACACGGGTCTCATCGCCGGTCGCTGCAACCAGTCCGCGCTCGATCGCGAACGGGCCGATACCGGCAAGGATGTTGCCGCAGTTCTGCGCGTCGCTGACGATGGCTTGGTCGACGAAGACTTGCAGGAACAAGTAATCGACGTCGATCCCCTCACGCGTGGACTTGGCGACGACACCGACCTTGCTGGTCAACGGATCGGCGCCGCCCATGCCGTCGATCTGACGCGGGTCGGGCGATCCCATCACGGTCAGCAGGAAGGCATCGCGAGCGGCGGTGTCGGCAGGCAGCTCGTCCTTGAGGAAGTAGCCGCCTTTGGACGTGCCGCCCCGCATCCACATGCAGGGGGCGGAAAAATCAGACATACTTGAGGCCCTTGGCGGCCAGGCCTTCGCGCATCTTGTACATGTCGAGACCGAGCACGCCCGAGGCGAGCTTGTCGCGCTTTTCACCTTCGTTGGCTTCGCGCGCCTGCGCGGCGGCGAGCACTTCGGCGGCCTTTTCGCGCGGCACGACGACGACGCCGTCGTCATCCGCAACGATCACGTCGCCCGGATTCACGTAGGCGTTGGCGCAGACCACCGGCACGTTCACCGAGCCCAGCGTGTTCTTGACGGTGCCTTGCGCGTAGACCGCCTTGGACCACACGGGGAAGTTCATCTCGGTCAGGTCGCGCACGTCGCGCACGCCGGCATCGATGATGAGGCCACGGCATTCGCGAGCCTGGGCGCTGGTGGCGAGCAGGTCGCCGAAGTAGCCATCTTCGCACGGCGAGGTCGGAGCGAGCAGGAGAATGTCGCCTGCCTGTAGCTGCTCGATCGCGACGTGGATCATCCAGTTGTCACCGGGAGGCGCACTGATCGTCAGCGCCGAGCCGGCGATGCGCGCGCCGCTGTAGATCGGGCGCATGTAGCTGGCGAGCAAGCCGGTGCGGCCCTGCGCCTCATGCACGGTGGCGACGCCGCACTTGGCGAGCCCGTCGATCACGGCCGGATCCGCGCGTTCGATGTTCTGTACGACGATACCACTCATGCGCCTGCACTCCTTTGCTTGCGTAGTCAGATGGGCCTGAGACTATGGGCGGGGAAAGCGGAGTTGGGCAAGCTCGATTGGATTTGGCTAAGCGTGCGCGCGCCACCCCGCCCAGATACGCAGGCGCGGGGCGAGGCGTTTGAGCGCCCATTCCGTCGTGATCGCCAGCGCCAGCGACAGTCCGAACAGCGGCATCGCGAGCGCGAGCAGCAGGACGAGGGCGACCAAAGCCCAGGAATGACGCAGCGGAGCGAGGCTTTGTGGCGCGCCCAGCTTACCCAGCGGTCGGCGCCGCCACCATAGAACTATGCTGGAGACACAGAGGGTTACCAGTCCGATCAACACCGCCAGATTGACGAGTTGGTTGGCGATCCCGGCCCAGGCGCCTTCGTGGATGGCGACGCCGTAGCCGACCGCGCGGTCGATCCAGTGGCGATCGGCGTAGCGTTGGATTCCCACCATGGTTCCGTCCCCGGCGATCTCGGCGCTGTCGCGGCGGGGGCGGTTTTCCGCCTGGCTGCGCACTTGCCAAGGGGCGCCCTGCGAGGTGGGCGGGCTGACTTCGACCGGAGCCGCAAAGCCTAGCGTTTCCGCGCGCGAAACCACGGAATTCAGCGCTTTTGCGGGTGGGGCCATGGTCATGCCGGCCATGCCTTCATGGTGCTCCATCGCCCGCATTTGCGTGTCTTCGCGGGCGCGCTGGATGGCCTCGGAGGCGGAGCCGGCGGACCAATCCTGGCGGCCGGCGGCGGTTCCGGTGACGGTGCGGACTTCGCGGAACCAGTCGCCCCAGGCGCTGGCCCAGGGCAGGCCGGTGAGGATCAGGAAGGCGGCGGCGAGCGAAATCCACACGCCAGTGACGGCATGAATATCGCGCCAGAACAAGCGCTTACCCTGGCGCAAGCGAGGGTAGAGGACGCCGGCCAGCCGCCGGGTGCCGCGTGGCCACCATAGGAACAGGCCGGTGATCAGCATTACCAGGGTCCAGCAGGCCGCCGCTTCGACCAGCGCGGAGCCGAAATCGCCGGCCAAAAGCTCGCCGTGAAGGCGGAACACAACCCGCATTAACCGTTGTTCTTCAGGTACTTGGTATAGCACCGCGCCGGTCTGCGGGTGGACCCAGACGCGCACGTCCTGGGGGCCTTTGCCCACCAGAACCTGCACTGCATCGCCCGGATTTTCGGGCAGAACGTACTTGTGCAGCACCGATCCAGGCACTGCCGCCACCGCTTTCGCCGCAATCGCCTCGGGCGCGAGGGTTGGCGTTACAGTGTCGATAAGGTGTCGATAAGGCGCGTATAGCGCGTTTTCAATCTGCGGCTTGAACAAATACAGCCCGCCGGTGACCGACAGCCACAGCACGAACGGCACACAGAACAGCCCGGCGTAGAAGTGCCAGCGCCACACCGCGCGATACCAGCGCTCGGTGCGTGGCGCTCCTGCCGCGTCCAGACCGCTCACAGCCGCCACCCCGCTTCGACCAGGAAGCTGCGCTGGGGGTAGGGGTGATAGACCCAGGCTCGATCGTTGGTGATGTTGTCCACCCCGGCGCTCAGCCGCAACTGCTCGGTGACCGACCACGTGACTTTCGCGTCCAGCGCGAACAGCTCGGAGGTATAGCCATACGTGTCGCCGCGCTGGGTGCCGAACAAGTCGGTGTTCGGGCGGCTGGCATAGCGCACGCCCAGCGAGACCAGCACCGGCTCTGCCACGCGATACCGCACGTTGCCGTTGAGCCGCCAGCGCGGAATGCGCGGGAACTGGACGCCTTCAGCCGCTGGGGCTGCGTCGTTGCGCACGGTGATCGCATCGATCCAGGCGGCGTTGGCGTCCACGCTCAGGCCCTCGACGCCCACGTCGTGCGCTTCGGCGATCAGTTCCAGGCCGTATTGCCGGGTCACGTCGATGTTCTTGAAGCTGGAGGTGGTGACGCCGTTCTGGTTGAAGCCGGTGAACGAAAAGATCGTGTCCTTCACCCGCTGCCAGAATACCGATCCGGTCAGCTTCACCCGCCCGAACTGGCGTGCGACCAGCAAGTTGGCATCGGTCGATCGCTCGGGCTTCAAGTTGGGATCGAAGCTATCCCGGTTGAAGCTGCCATCGCCGTTGAGGCTGCCCTGGAACAGTTCGCCAACGGTTGGAAAGCGCGTCGCCTTGGCCAGGCTGAGCTGCACCCGCGTATCGGCATCGACCGCCCATTCCAGCGACGCCTTGGGCTGGAACCCGGTGGCATGGCGGCTGGCGTAGCGATTGGTGACGATCGCACCGCTGGTGTCCAGACGCGCCAGGCCGCCGTCGAACGCGCGCCAATCCTCGTACCGCGCGCCCAAGGTTGCCGTCACCGCGCCCAACGGCACCCGCAATTCGGCCCAGGCCGCCAGGGTGCGAGTTTTGCCGAAGGTGCGGGTGGAAAACGCCGCGCCCTCGTCGCTGCGCCAGTGGCTCAGCGTGTAATTGGTCACGTCGGTCTTGTAGAGGTTGCCCGCCCCGCCGCCTGACAATTGCGCTGCGCCCAAGTCCGCGGTCAGCGACAAGTCGCCGGTCCACCACCCGGTCGGGCCTTGGCGCGCCAGGGTGCCGGCGCCGTCGTTCTGCCCGGCGGTATAGCCTTTCGAGGTGAAGCCGTCCGATCGCAGGATCTGGTACGTCGAAACGCTGGCCTGCACGCCCACTGTGTCGGACAGCGGCGCGGCGATCTTCGCGCCTGACAGCAGTTCGTCGCGCACGGTGCGAGACCAGTTGGCGCCGCTGGCGGTGTAAGTCTTGCCGTCGATCGAAACCTGCCCGTCGCACACCGCATTGCCCCCGGCATCTCGCAAGTAGCAATCGGGCGCGGTCTGGCTATCGAGGTTGTGCCAGTAGGCCACCAGCACTTCGCCGGTCACGCCGGACGGGCTATCATAGCCGATACGCAGCTTTGCCTGGTCCTGAGTAATCTGCGCCCGGCTTTGGGCAGCGAAGATCGGGTTGGTGCTCGTCCCCGGAGCGCCAGCGATGTGCTGGCCGGCATCGACCACCGCGCCCGTTACCGCCGTTCCGCTGCCCGAACTGGGCGTGAGGCCATAGTACATCATCGGATGGCTGGTGTTGCGAAAGTACCGCCCCGAAAGCCGCAGCGACCACGGGCCGTCCTTCTGCCGCAAGCCGAAGCCGGCTTCAGCGGAACCGCCCCAATAGGTGTCGCGCGTGCCGTACTGCTTGTACGGCTGCGCCATTGCCTGCACCGTGGCGAAAGCTTCGGTCCGTTCGGGCGAGCGAGTGGTGATGTTGACGACGCCGCCCATCGAATTGCCCGCATAGCGCGCCGAATACGGGCCGTAGATCACGTCGAACTGTTCGACTTCGCCCGGCCCGACCACACCCCACTTGGGCGCGTAGCTGAACGAGTTGCCCAGGAAGTTGGACACCACGAAGCCATCCACCATCACCAGCGAGCGCGCGCTCTGGGTGGAATGGGTGCCGCGAAAGCCGGGCACGCCGTTGGAATCGCCAGCATAGCGCGTGCGCACGAAGAAATCGGGCGCGTACTTCATCAGGTCTTCGACGTTGCGGGCGTTGACCCCATCGAACTGGTCCTGGCCCAGGCTGACCGACAGCCCGCGCACATCGAGGCTGGTGGCCTTCTGCGTCTGGCCGACGACGAGGATGGTATCGGTGGGTGGGGCTTCGGGTGGCGTTTCGTCGGCGAAGGCAGGAAGCGAAAACAAGGCAAGCGGCGCCGCGCTGAGCGCGAGCTGGATACGGGACATGGCAATTCACCTGAACGGCCCGCGCGCGATGGCGACGGGCAAGCATGGGTCAGCCGCGAGGGTAGGGTCGCGGGCGAGGCTTTTGGTTCAGATGAGGCGCGGCGGCCCTTGGCTGGGCGGGCGAATCTGCGCCGAAATGGCAGGCAAGGCGATCGCCGCACGCCGGATCGCCGCGACGAATACGAACGCCAGCGCCGCCAGCAACAGCGGCGCGAAATCCGCCCCCGTCAGCGCCGCGCATAGCGGCGCGAACGCGCACGGATGATCGGCGGTGCTGGCCGCATGGTCCGGCTTCTTGGGGATCTGGATGGTGATCGTGCTGTCCGCCGGCATAGTCCCCGAACACAGCGCCACCACCACGCCGGTGCTGGTCGCGGTGGGCATGTAGCCGGTGGGCACGAACGCCTTCAAGCACAACGCCGCCGCCAGCAGCATTGCCGCCAGCGCCGGGTGGTACCGGAAGAAATGCCTGATGTTGCCCACGGGGGCGGGTCTTAGCGGGAGGATGCGGTTAGCGGAAGGGGGATGAGGCGGGGCTTATGGCTAGAGTAAGTTCCGATCCGATTGCATCGGCTCTGCTGCTCTAGTCTTTTGTTTCGCCGCGTTTTCGAGTCAGCGGGTGATTCCACCCGCTTCGAAAACGCTCAACGTTCGAATGGGACAGAACGCGTCTGTCTGAATACTGCATTCGGAAGCGATAGAGCGGTCGCCCCATAACTTTGTCACAATGGACAAGGCATGATGCCGGCCCACTCGTAAGAGTGAAATTACCGACCACGAGCTGGACAAGCTGGCCGCTTGGTCAATTCGGAAGAAAAAAGTGGCCGCTCCATACAAACGGGGAGCCGATCGGCTCCCCTCCAACTTCATCCCAGAGTCTTGGTCATCAATCGTTCCAACCGTTCTGCAAACACCCGCGGATCGGCGGGAGCTTCTCCCTCCGCGATACGCGCTTCGTCGAGCAGCAAGAATGCGATATCCCGCCGCTCGTCCTCGCTCGCCGTGGACTGGTCCAGTTTGGCGATGAGCGCATGGCGAGCATTCACTTCCAAAACAGGCTTGGCGCGTTCAGGCGCGCGACCGGCCGAAGCCAATATCTTCTCCAGTTGAAGATCCATAGCGTTGTCCGGTGCCACGATACACACCGCACTGGTGGTCAGCCGGTCGGATATACGGACGTCGGAAACCTGATCCGCCAATACGTCCTTGGCGAAGGCGACAAAGCCGCTGACGTCCTGGACAGGGTTCGCAGCTTCCGCGCTTCCCTCCGCCAGAGGGATCGGACTAAGGTCGGTTGCGCCCTGCGTCACCGACTTGAAGGGCTTGCCGTCATAATCGACTCCCATCGTCGTCCAGAAATTGTCCACTTGGTCGGGCAGCAGCAAAACCTCGATGCCCCGAGCCCTGAAACCCTCGAGGTGAGGAGACGTCGCTATCCGGTCAAGGTCGGGGCCGATGGCATAGAAGATAGCCGTCTGGTTTTCCTTCAGGCCCCCGACGTAGTCCTGAAGCGAGCGCCACTCTCCGTTCGATGCCGTCGTCTTGAAGCGGGTGAGCTCCAGCAACTGGGTGCGACGCTCATAATCCTCGTAGAGCCCTTCCTTGAGCACGGCCCCGAAATTCTCCCAGATTGCCGCATAGCGATCGGCATCGCTTGCCGCGAGCTTGTCCAGTTCCGATAGGATCCGGTTGCTTACGCCCTTCTGGATGGCGGAAAGCACAGGGCTTTCCTGGATCATTTCACGCGACATGTTGAGCGGTAGGTCCGCCGAGTCCACCAGACCGCGGACGAAGCGCAAGTAGTGTGGAAGGATTTCTGCCTCGTCAGTGATGAATACCCGCCGGACATAGAGCTTGATGCGACCGTTGCGGTCCGGTTCGAAAAGGTCGAAGGGCTTGGTCTCGGGGATGAAAGTGAGCACGGAATATTCGTGCCGCCCCTCCGCCCGGTAGTGGACCGTCAGCGCCGGCTTGTCGAACTGTCCTGCTACGCTGCGATAGAAGTCGGCATAATCGTCCTCGCTGATGTCCGACTTGGGCTTGGTCCACAACGCGGCGCCGTCGGCGAGCTGGCTTGCCTCACTGTCGCTGCCAGCTTCCTCCAGGAAAATGGGCACCGGCACATGGCCGGACTGAGCCTTTACGATCCGCTCGACGGTGTGACGTTCAGCATAGCTTTTCGCCTCATCGAGCAAGGACAATGTAACCCGCGTCCCGCGTACAGGAGCGGTCGCCGGATCGACCGGTGCGATGGTGTAAGTGCCCGAGCCATCCGAGGACCAACTGGCCGCCTCTGCCTCGCCCGCGCGGCGGGAGACGACCTCGACGTTCCCGGCGACCATGAACGCCGAGTAGAAGCCTACGCCGAACTGGCCGATGAGTTGCTGCCCCTCGCCGTTCTTGTCTGCGGTGAGCTTGTCCATGAACGCCTTCGTTCCCGAACGGGCGATGGTGCCCAGCGTTTCGGCCATGTCGGCGGCGCTCATGCCGATGCCGTTGTCCGCAATGGTGAGCGTCCCGGCTTCCTTGTCGAGCGTCACGGTGATGCGCAATTGAGCATCGTCGCCGAGCAGTTCCGGACTGGCAATCGCTTCGTAGCGCAGCTTTTCGCACGCGTCGGCAGCGTTGGAGATAAGCTCGCGCAGGAACACGTCTCGGTCCGAATAAACCGAATGGACCATCATATGCAGAAGCTTTGAAACATCCGCCTCGAAGGCGCGGGTCTCGGGCGCGCTAACAGTTTCTGTCGTCATCGTTTCTTTGGCTCATATATTTCGGACTTCCGCCCGTCAGATGGATCGGATCGCCGTGAGGTTCAAGAGGTCCACCCGGGAGATACGGGCATTGACCGCCGACGTGGGCGGGAACGTATGCTCCGGCCCGCCATCAGGAGCGATTGTCGTGGTCGTTCGTTAAACCATCATGAGCCGCAGCGTTACCACGACGAACCCGATCAAGCAGGCCATTCGTCAGCAGGTCGTCGGCTTATTCAACGACAGCAACCGCGGCGAAAGGCCGGTGGTGCGTAGTTCAAACGCCCTGTTTGATAGCGCGTCGGTGGCCTGGCGGGTCCATGGGGACGTGGCCTCGATGATGGTGGGCGGCATCACAGGGCTCCTCTTGCAGATGCTCCATCCTGCAGTGCTTGCCGGCGTTTGGGATCATTCGAACTTTCGCGCCGATATGCATGGCCGCCTGCGCAGCACAGCCAGGTTTATCGCGGTTACCACTTACGCTGATCAGGATCAGGGCAAAGCGCTCATCCAGCGCGTGCGGCACATCCATGACCGGGTGACAGGCGAAATGCCCGATGGCACGCGCTATGAGGCCAACGATCCCGCTCTGCTCGCGTGGGTGCATGTCACCGAAACCATTAGCTTCCTCAACGCCTGGATTCGCTATGGCGAACCGTCGATGTCGCGCGCGGATCAGGATCGGTACTTCGCGGAAATGGCATTGGTAGGCAGCGCGATGGGAGCGCATCCGTTGCCGCGCTCGCGTCATGAAGCCGATCGCCTGATGGCCGAGACGCGCCCGCATTTGAGAAAAGACGCGCGCACAGCCGAAGTCGCGAACCTGATCCTGCACCCTCCGGCATCAAACAAACTTACCGCGTTGCCGGGAAGGCTTGCCGCGCAGGCCGGTGTCGATCTTCTGCCGCGTTGGGCACGCAGGCTTCATGGGCTGTCGCCTTCTCCCCTGGAGAAAACCCTGGTGCGCGCCGGCACGCTTGGCGTGGCGCAAACTCTGCGGTGGGCTTTCCGTTGAACGGTCGAGAGCCACCCGCCATCGCCGAGCTCTATCGAGCGATGCAAGACGCAGCCGACAAAGGGGACTTTGAGCAGGCGGCCTTACTCCGCGATCGGATCAGCCTTTTGCGTGGTGTGCCGGAGGGAACCGCAGGCGATTTCGATCCCTCGGGCCTCGTTCGCCAGAAACCAGGAGCGATGGGACTTGGAACAAGCCAACAGCACGTTAATCCGCCTCCAGGATGGAAGCCGCCAAAGAAGCCCGACCCGATGACGAAGCGACGGAAGCGGTAAGGCTGCACCCAATGACCGGCTAGCTGACATCTGCCTTGGACACAGAGTTAGCCAAAACCGCCGGCGCAAGCGCAGAACAACACCTTCGGACCCAAATCAGGGTCCGCCGTAGCTGGTACGATCCGGGTTACATAGCCGCCATTGTCGCGATGGGGTGACGGCGCGTTAACCATTAGCTATTCAAAGCTATTCTGGATTCGGGGGTCGTTTCTTGCGGTTGAGTTTGCCTTTTGCTTATGCGGCTTTTGCCGTGCTGGCTGGCGCCGCTGTTTCCCTTGGCGCGGCACCGGCGCAAGCGATGTGCAGCATTGGCTCCCCCCCGATCGTTGCAAAGCTGCATAGCCGTATCGACGATGATCCGGCGAAGGCGCTGGCGGATGTCAACCGGCAACTCGCCCGGCCAGGCCTCAACCGGATCGACAAGGCTTGGCTCTATGCGGCGCAGGCGCTGGCCTACAGCACGCTGGAAAGCAATGCCGAGGAAGTGAAGGCAGCGCAGACCGGGCTCAAACTCGCGCCCGATCCGCGCGATCCGCCGCACATGGAATTGTTGGCCCAACTGGCATTCGGGCAAATGAACCGCGCTGCCATCGCTCCGATCAAGGCGCAAATCGAGGAGGCCCGTCGCTTCGTCGAACCCAAGTCCATCGCAGACATCTGTTCGCGCGCAGTGATTGGCTATTTGTCGGAAGAGCCGGCCGAAGCGTTGCGACAGATGGGCACGGCCTATCGTATGGCGGCACAGCAGGGCTTTGAGGCGCAGCGCGCCGGCATCGCCATAGATCTTGCCGCCCTGATGATGAAAGCCGGAGATATCGCCCAGGCGCAAAGTCTGGTGAACGAGGGCGCGCGCTGGGCCGACAAACAGCATCAGAAGTATCAAAGCGCTGCGATTGCTTACCGCACCGGCATGATTATGGTTAACAACAAGGACTACGCCGGTTCGATCGCGCAATTCACCAAAGCCTATACTTTGTCCCGCAGGATCAGGAACGATCACTTCGCCGCTTTCGCGATGCTCGCCATTTGCCAGGCACAAACCGAGCTTGCGCATTTCTCGGACGCCAAGCGCGCATGCGACAATGCCGAAAGGCTGTTCGGCGACGAGAAGATCGCTCTGCCTCGCCTTATTGCTCAACGATCGCGCATCGCGCTGGGCGTTGGACAGTACGAAGAGGCGGTGAAGCTTTCCACCCAGGTGTTGGCGGCAGCCGGAAACCGAGCCGTCGACGATGGCTCGGCCTACGAAACACGCGCAAGGGCTTATGCGGCGCTGGGCCAATACCAGAAGGCTTACGCCGACCTGTCGGCGTATTCCGATGCTTTTCGCAAAGAGACCGAGGCGGCCAAAACACGCGAGACGGCCAACTTGCGTATGCAGGTGGAGAGCGATCGCCAAGCGCACGAAAACAGGTTGCTCAGCCGCGAACTGGTCTTCCAGCAGGAGCGGGTCCGCTATTCACGCAACATCTCGCTGATGGTCTTCTGCGCTGGCGTGGTCCTGATGATCGGGGTGGGCCTGTTTGTGCTGAATGGGCGCCGCCACCGCAAATCGCTGGAAGCGCTGGCGACGATCGACGGACTAACCGGCCTCCCGAACCGTCGCGACGCTTCGGAACACGGCATGGACGTCCTGGCTCGCGCCGCCGACACCTGGCAACCCGTGTCGCTCGCACTCATCGACGTCGACCATTTCAAGAAGATCAACGACGAAGGTGGCCACGCAGCAGGAGACGACGCTTTGCGCGCGCTCGGCTTCGTGCTGCGCGCCAAAGTGCGCGACACCGATATCCTGGGCCGTTGGGGCGGCGAGGAGTTCGTCATCGTCCTGCCCGGCCTGAAAGCCGGCGAAGCCGTGGACGTCATAGAGCGGATACGCGCAGCGGCCGCTTCGCTGGACCAACCGCTGCTGTTCAGCGCCGGGATCGCCGCCGCCGCCCCCGGCGAGCGTAACCTCGATGCGATCGTCGCGCGCGCTGACACCGCACTTTACCAAGCTAAGGCGAACGGACGCAACTGCACGGTCGTGGCAGCCGAGCCAGAGATATCGGTGGATCGGCGCCGCGCAAACGCTGCGCCAGGCGGCGGGGCCGTCGCTTAGAGCAAGTTCCGATCCGATTGCATCGGCTCGGTTGCTCTAGCTTCTTGTTTCGCCGCGTTTTCCGAGTCAGCAGGTGATTCCACCTGCTTCGAAAACGCTCTAATTCTCGATCGACATGGCCCGCGCCTTGGGACAGGGTGCATCGATAGTAAAAATAATAGTATCGGGAACGGGACGATGCGCAGACTGGCGGCATTCATTTCAGCAGCAGCCCTGGTGGCAGGCACTACGGCAGTAGGGGCGCTTGATAATGGCCTTGCGCGTACGCCACCGATGGGATGGAACAGTTGGAACAAGTTCGGCTGCCAGGTTTCGGAAAAACTGATCCGTGAAGTAGCGGATGCCATCGTCGCTTCCGGCATGCGCGATGCCGGCTATCGCTATGTCGTGATTGACGATTGCTGGCAGCTTGGCCGCAACGCCGATGGCTCGATCCAGGTCGATGCCCAGCATTTCCCCTCGGGCATCAAGGCGCTGGCAGACTATGTCCATTCTCGCGGGTTGAAATTCGGGCTGTACTCGGCTGCCGGACCCCGCACTTGCCAAGGCCGCTCCGGCAGCCTTGGGCACGAGGCACGGGACGCCCAGACTTACGCATCCTGGGGCGTCGACTATCTCAAATACGATTGGTGTACGTTCGAAAAGATGGACGCACCCGCAGCCTACCAGAAGATGCGCGATGCCTTGTCGGCCACGGGTCGCCCGATCCTGTTCAGCATTTGCGAATGGGGCCAGTCGGAGCCTGCCAAGTGGGCCAGGCCGGTGGGCAACATGTGGCGCACGACGGGCGACATCACCGATGCCTTCGACAAGGAAGGCACCAGTGGTCCGCCGCCGCAACCCGGACCCGATGGCAAGATGCCGATGCCGGGACCCCCCCCTGGCTTTGCCCCACCCCCCGGCTTCGCGCCTCCCGGCGCGTCCGGCGTCGACGATGCGCCAATGGTCCTGCCGGCGGACTTCAAGATGCCCGCCATGGGCATGGGCGTGCTTCAGATCATCGACCGGCAAGCTGGCCTCGGTCGCCATGCCGGCCCCGGCGGCTGGAACGATCCCGATATGCTCGAAGTCGGCAACGGCGGCATGACCGCCGACGAATACCGCGCGCATTTCGCGCTATGGGCGATCATGGGCTCGCCGTTGATCGCCGGGCACGACCCGCGGGCCATGACCGCAGAAACACGCGCGATCCTCCTCAATCGCGAATTGATCGCGGTAAGTCAGGACTCTTTGGGCAAAGCCGGCGACCGCCTCAAACGCGAAGGCGACGCCGATATCTGGGGGCGCCCGCTGGCAGGTGGTGCCATGGCAGTGGCCCTGCTCAACCGTGGAAAATCGCCGATAACGATCGCTCTCGATGCCAAGATGCTGGGGTTGAAGGCCACCAAGCTGGGCCTGCGCGATCTATGGGCGGGCAAGGACTTGGGGCAACTGGGCAAGAGCCGCAACTTCATCGTTGCGCCCCACAGCGCGCTGGTGTTGAAAGTTTCCCCAGCGAGGTAAGGGCGCGCGCGTCGCATGGATTGGGCGTATAGAAGCCTCGGGGAATCGCGCTTCGGGGGCAAGTCATGCATCGCTATGAAAATCGGCATCGACGTCTGGCCATCGGCCTTGCAATCCTGGCGGGATTTGTAGACGCTCTGGGCTTCCTCAAGTTGAACGGCATGTTCGTCTCGTTCATGAGTGGAAATTCCACTCGTATGGCAGTGGGTGTCGCAACCCCCCTGCATGGTAGCCTCTTCGCTGGCGCCTTGATCGCGGCATTCGTGGCCGGCGTGATGGCTGGAACCGCTGCCGGTGCGGCAGCTCAGCGATGGCGTAAGCAAGTCGTGCTGGCCCTTGTCATGGCAACGCTCGCCCTCGCCAGTCTATCGGAAATGATCGCAAGCGATTCCATCGCCCCGACTTTGCTGATGGCCAGCGCCATGGGCATGGCGAACGCCGTATTCCAACGAAATGGCGAAGTGAGCGTAGGCGTGACTTATATGACGGGCACCCTCGTTAAATTGGGGCAGCACCTGATGCTTGCTGTGATGGGAGGACCTCCCTTTGCCTGGCTTCCATACCTGTTATTGTGGCTGGGGCTTGTCGTCGGCGCAATGGCAGGGGCGGTAGCGTTCATGACGCTGGGGCTACAGGCATTATGGTTCGCGGTGACGTTTGCGGGGGTATTACTCATCGCGGCTGTGTCTTTGGGGCCATTGCCCGCGAAGGTTCCAAGCTGATCCAGCCGGTACGAACCGCATCCTCAGCATCGACGACGACTACAACACGGAGCGGTCGCACCCTTCGCTCGCCGCCATCACACCGAATCCATCCAATGCCTACGGATAACCTTCCAATTTCGCGCGCACCTCGCTAACCGCGCCAGTCATGGACTACATCAGCACCCGCGGCAGCGCTCCGGCGCTTGATTTCGAAGGGGCGACGCTTGCCGGCCTCGCTTCGGATGGTGGCCTTTACGTCCCGCGTGAGTGGCCGCGCTTCTCGGCGGACGAGATCGCGGGCATGGCCGGGCTGCCTTATGCGCAGCTCGCCGCCAAGGTCATGTTCCCCTTCGTCGAAGGCAGCCTGACTTACGAGCGGCTGCTGGAACTGACGACGCAGGCCTATGGCCGCTTCGCCCACAAGGCGGTGACCCCGCTTAAGCAGTTGGACGAACAGCAGTGGCTGCTCGAACTGTTCCACGGCCCGACGCTGGCGTTCAAGGACGTGGCGCTGCAATTGCTGGGCTTGCTGTTCGAGGAATTCCTCGGCCGGTCGGACCGTAACCTGACGATCGTGGGCGCGACCAGCGGCGACACCGGATCGGCGGCGATCGATGCGGTGGCGGGCCGCGCCAAGGTCAACATCTTCATGCTGCACCCGCATGGCCGCGTCTCGGACGTGCAGCGCCGACAGATGACCACGGTGCTGGCGCCCAACGTCCATAACATCGCCATCGACGGCTCGTTCGACGATGCCCAGGCGATGGTGAAGCGCATGTTCAACGACCGCGCGATGACCGATCGCTTCGCCATCGGCGCGGTGAATTCGATCAACTGGGCGCGGCTGATGGCGCAAGTGGTCTATTACTTCGCCGCCGCCCTGCAACTGGGCGCGCCGCAGCGTAAGATCGCGTTCTCGGTGCCGACCGGCAACTTCGGCGATGTCTTCGCGGGTTACGTCGCGGCGCAAATGGGCCTGCCGATCGAGAAGCTGATCGTTGCCACCAACGTCAACGACATCCTCCACCGCGCGCTGGCCGATGGCGACTATTCGCAAGGCACCGTCACGCCCACGGCGGCCCCGTCGATGGACATCCAGGTCTCCTCCAACTTCGAACGCTTGCTGTTCGACCTCAACGGTCGCGATGGCTTGGCGTTGTCGGCGCAGATGGCCGGGTTTGAAATGACCAAGGGCATGCAACTGACCAACGCGCAGCGCGAAGGCGCATCGGCCTTGTTCCAGTCCGCCCGCACCGACGGCGAGGAAATGGACGAAACCATCCGCTGGGCCTGGGAGGCTTGCGGCGAATTGCTCGATCCGCACACGGCTTGCGGGCTGTTCGCGGCGCGTAGCCTGGCGCAAGCGGGCGACATCGATCCGTCCGTGCCGATCGTCACCCTGGCGACCGCGCACCCCGCCAAGTTCCCCGACGCCGTCGAGCGTGCCACCGGCGAACACCCGGCGCTGCCCGCGCGCGTGGGCGATCTGTTCGACCGCGAGGAAAAGTGCGTCGCGCTGTCCGGCGAATATGACGCGGTCTGCGCGTTCGTGGCGGAACACGCGACTCCGCGCGCCGATGGCTGACCTGACCACCCAGCCGCTGATCCTGGCGGGAGAGGGCTGGGCGGACTACGGCCTCGTCGATTCGGGGCATGGCCGCAAGCTGGAGCGCTATGGCGCCTACCGCTTCGTGCGGCCCGAGCCGCAAGCGATGTGGACCCCGCGCCAGGCGGAATGGGACGCGCATGGCGAGTTCGTGCCCGGATCGGACGAGGATGGCGGCGGCCGCTGGCAGTTCGACCGCGCCGTCCCGCGCGATGGCTGGCCGCTGGCGTGGAACGAGGTCAATTTCACCGCGCAATGCACCCCGTTCCGCCACCTCGGCTTCTTCCCGGACATGGCCCCGGTGTGGGACTGGATGCGCGGGATGCTGCACGGGCGCACCGACGCCAGCACCCTCAACTTGTTCGGCTACACCGGTGTCGGCACCCTGGCGCTGTCCGCCCACGGCCCGGTGACGCACGTCGATGCGTCCAAGAAATCGGTCGCCCAGGCGCGCGAGAATGCCGGTCTGTCAGGGCTGGCCGATCGCCCGGTGCGCTGGATGATCGACGATGC
The DNA here is from genome assembly GCF_000272475.1 of Novosphingobium sp. Rr 2-17. Taxonomy (GTDB): domain Bacteria; phylum Pseudomonadota; class Alphaproteobacteria; order Sphingomonadales; family Sphingomonadaceae; genus Novosphingobium. The sequence goes on along the minus strand of NZ_AKFJ01000005.1, from coordinate 53,029 downwards.
CGCCAAATTCACCGCGCGCGAAGTGCGGCGCGGCAAGCGCTATGACGGCATCATCCTCGATCCGCCCAAGTTCGGGCGCGGGCCGACCGGGGAAACCTGGCGGCTGGAAGACAACCTGCCGGCGCTGCTAGCCGATTGCCGCCGCCTGCTCGATGCCGACAGCAAATTCCTGTTCCTGACCGTTTATGCAGTGCGGATGTCCTCGCTGGCGCTGGCGGGGCTGATGGCCGAGCTGTTCGCCGACTTGCCCGGCACCATCGAGCATGGCGACCTGGCGGTGCGCGAAGACGATCAGGGCCGCCTGCTGCCCACCGCGATATTCGCGCGCTGGTCGAACCCTGGCTAGTGACCGCTGTGTGCAGTTGATATTGATCACGCCCCGGACACTGCAACGCACCGGACATAGGCACACCCGAACCCAGGGCAATCGCCAACGCCTCAAAATTTGAGCGCGGCAGCCGAACGATCGCGACGCTACCGCTACAGCCTTCGCCTTACACAGAGGCATGGCTTCGCATCATCCGGATTGTGCGGGACGATCCGGGTGCGCATAGCCCGCGCATGACCGCAGCCTATCTTCTCGTCGCATCGGGCCTGCTGGCAGGGGCGGTGAACGCACTGGCCGGCGGCGGCTCCTTCGTTTCGTTGCCGGCATTGATGGCGGCAGGGGTCTCGCCCGTGACGGCCAATGCCACCAGCAGTCTGGCGCTCTATCCGGGCGGGGCAGTGAGTGCCTGGGTCTACCGCAAAGGGCTGGAGCCTGTTGCCGGCGTCTCGCTGACCTGGATGGCCATAGTGTCGATGGTCGGGGGGCTTGCGGGGGGGCTGCTGTTGCTCGCGACGCCGCAGGCGCTGTTTCTCCAGGCGCTCCCCTGGTTGCTTCTCGCCGCGACCCTGGCGCTGGCCTTCGGGCGACGGATCACGTCCGCATTCCATGGCTGGAACGGAGCGGGCAGCGGCACGATCCTTGGGGGACAATTCATTCTCGGCATCTACGGCGGCTACTTTGGGGGCGCGGTCGGGATCATGATGATGGCGTTCTGGAGCCTTGTGATGAGCGAAGACCTCAAGCGGCTGCAGGGCCTGCGGACCATCCTGGTCACGGCGGCGAACACGTCAGCGGTCTTGCTGTTCGCCGTCACCGGTGCGGTCGGCTGGCGCGAAGTCCTGTTCCTCGCGCCAGCCGCGGTCGTCGGCGGCTATCTCGGGGCGTTGCTCGGCATCCGGTTGCCACCTGCCTTGGTGCGGGCGATCACGTTGGCTCTTGCAAGCTTGGTGACCGCCGCATTCTTCGTGAAGTCCTATGGATGAGGGGTTCCGAAGCAGAAGGGGGCTAGGGCGTTTTCGAAGCAGGTGGAATCACCTGCTGACTCGGAAAACGCGGCGAAACAAAAGGCCAGAGCAACCGAGCCGATGCAATCGGATCGGAACTTGCTCTAGGCCGCCGTAATCTCGAAGGTTGCGATGCGGATGGTGAAACTGCCGTCCTCCCGGATGTCGAAGGCATCGCGGGTCGCCGCTGACGCTTCGGCCTGGAGTGACCGAATGGCGGCGGCGAGGGCGCCCGGCGTCTTCATGCGCGCCACCCACGAGGCAAATTCCATCGGTAGCGCATGGGTGGATACGCGCTCCAGGTTGAATCCGGCCCGGCCCAGCGCGGCCGACCATTCCTCGATCCGGTAGTCGCGTACATGGCTGCGATCGCGCAGGAGTTCCACCGCCTGCAGATGGGTGTCGAGCATGGGATCGCCGGGCGAGATGACGTCGATGAAGATCGCGGGTGATCCCGCCTTCAGCACTCGCCGGGCCTCGCGCAGTCCGGCATCGAGATCTTGCCAGTGATGGGCGCTCATCCGGCAAACCACCGCATCGAATTCGCCTCTTTCGAAAGGCAGCGCTTCCGCCGCTGCTTGCCTGGTCTCGATGTTGGCCATGCCCCGCCGCCGCGCTTGCGTGCATACTGCATCGACCATCTGCTGCGAAAGGTCGCAGGCGACGACGTTCGCAACATGCGGCGCGATCGTGTAGGAGACGTGGCCGCCGCCGCATCCAAGGTCGAGCACTTTGGCTCCCGACCAGCCTTGCGCGCTCTGCGCCAGCCGCTCCAGGTCAGGTCCGCTGGAATGGGCCGCGCTGGAAACATAGGCCTGGGCCTGTCCCCCGAACTGTTGATCCACGATGGCGTTGTGCCCGTGTCGCATGGTGTCTTGTTTCCTGTCCGGTGTGGATTTCCTGCCTGACCTGTGAGCCGCCCGGCCAAGAGCGACAATGCGGGATATGCGATGGAAGCCTTCGGTGATAACGAAGGCTGGATGCGTTTCGACCTTACCGACCTGCGCTTGTTCATCGCCGTGGTAGAGGCCGGCAGCATATCGCAGGGCGCGAATGCCGCGCACATGGCGCTGGCTTCGGCGAGCGCCAGGATCAGCGGCATGGAAGCCGTGCTGGGCGCCTCGCTGCTGGAACGCGGTCGGCGCGGTGTGGTGCCAACCCCCGCAGGTCGCACCCTTCTGGCGCATGCGCGTATCGTGACGGCGCAGATCGAACGCATGCGTGGTGATCTTGGCGCTTTCGCATCGGGCCTGAAGGGGCACATCCGCATGCTGTCGAACACGGCGGCGCTGGTCGAATTGCTGCCTGCCGCCATGCGCGTCTTTCTGACCGCGCATCCGGACGTGGACGTGGACATCGAGGAGCGAACCAGCGCCGACATAGTCGCCGCCGTTGCGGAAGGGCGGGCTGAATTCGGCCTGATCGCGGATTCGGCGGAGACGGGCGAGCTGGAGACGGTGACCGTCGCCGAGGATCGCCTCGTCGTCCTGCTGCCCTCGCAGCATCCATTGGCGGAAAACCCATCGGCCCGCTTTGTCGACCTGCTTGATCAGCCGTTCGTCGGCCTCAGCGCCGGCGCGCTCCATTCGCACTTGGCCGATCAAGCAGCGAGGCTGGGACGCAGGATCGGCTACCGCGTCCGCCTGCGCAGCTTCGAAAACGTCGCTCGCCTGGTGGAAGCGGGTATCGGCATCGGCATTCTGCCGCTGGCGGCGGCGCAACGCTTTCATTCAGATACGTTACGGATCGTGCCGCTGGCCGACCAGTGGGCGCGGCGTCATCTGGCAGTTTGCGCACCCGACTTCACCCTGCTCAGCCGCCATGCGATGGCGCTCGTCGATGAAATCGTGCGGCAAGGCCAAGCGCCTCTCGAAAGACCACGGACGGTGCCGAATACGCCGCTCGCCACTTGAACGAATGCGCGGGTTTCAGGAAGCGGACGTCTGCCGGCGTAACATGGCGCGCAGCTGCATTGCCTGCGTGGATTGGCGGTTCGGGGGGCGTCGCGGATCACCGAGGCTCTGCGTCGCGCCGGACGTTGACGGTTCATCCCGCTCAATTCCGATCCGCCAAATCCGTTGGATAGCGAAGTTCCTTCCCGGCTAAGCTGGCGCCGGGCGAGATTCGGTTATGCGGTCCGCCTTTTATGGCGCAACAGCGCTCTTATAGGACTTAGAATATGTTCGAACTACGGACCTACACCCTGGCTTCCGATGAAGCGCTGGATCAATATGCCAGCGTCCACTGGACCCGCCATGTCACGAGCCTCGCCGCGTTCGGTGTCACCACTCACCATGTTTGGAAGCAGGTCCATACCGACAAGCCACGTCTCATTGCGCTGGTGGAATATGCCGATGGTCTTGATCCGCAGGAGGTCACCGAACGCTATATGAGCAGCGCTGAGTTTCGCGCCGACATGGCGGGTTTTTCAAAGGCTGATATTGTCGAGGTTTCGTCCGCCTTCGTCGAACCCGCCCCCGCTGACCCAAGCAACAGCGCTGCCGATAGCCACGGATGATCGGGCGGATCTGCGCGCCTACGACCGGCCAACCGATCGGCTGACAGCCCAGTTTCCAAACGACAAGGCTTGACCCCGCCCGGAGCAGGTCAAGCCTTGTCGTATCGGCCCGGTGCGGCCTTACTCTGCTGCGTCAGCCTCTGCTGCGTCAGCGCGGATTTCCGGCAAGCTCTTGCGCCGGTTCTGCTCCCACCATGCCAGTGGCTCGTAACCGGCGTTGTAATTACCCTTGGCCACTTGCACCGGCAGGCGCAGCCCGTCTTCGCGTGCCTTGTCGCGGATCGCGTCCGCCTCTTGCTCAGCTTCCTTGCTCGGCCACTCACGGTCATGGCCCCAAAGGCTCGGCCCATAGGCGAGTTCGAATGGCTCCCACTCGTCGACATCGATGGACCGTCCTCCCCAGCCGCATTCGATCAGGAAGCCATCGGGAGAGCGCACGTAGTACGACGTCATGAGGTCGTTGATGTGCCGCCCCAAAGTCACCGCGACGCGTCCAGGCTCGGCGCGGGCCACATCGTAACCTTGGCCGACGTCGTCCAACTGGTTCAGCTCGAACATGACATGGTGAATGGCCGAATTGGGGGTCTGCGCCAGCGCCAGACTGTGATGCCGCGCATTGACGTGAAAGAACGCGACCGACACCGGTTCGTAGAAATAGTCACTCAGGCCGAACCCCAGCACGCCTTCGAAAAACGCCTGGAGCTTCACCAACGCGGGGGTTTGATAGACGACGTGCCCTAACCCGTGGTCGCCGGTACGGAACCCGGAAATAGGCCGCCCCGGAACGAAGGGCGCGGGCACTATATTGGCGCCATGAAACGCCTCGTGGCGATTACCCGCCGGGTCCGAGAAGCTAATTCCCGCACAGACGCCGCGCAGCGCGAGAGCTTGGGTATCGAGCTCGGTCCAGGGAACGTAATTGTCCGTGAGCCGTACTCTGAGAACCTCCAGGGCTGCGGCATCTTCCACCTCCCATCCCGACCATCCCGTGTCCGGCGGCGCCCTGCGGACGATGATGCGCTGTTGCCGCTCGTCCATGCGGAAGGTCAGGACGTCATCGGAACGTTCGTACAACTGAAGCCCGACGACCCGCGTGCCGAAGTCGACCCATTCGTCGAGCTTTTCAGAATTGAACCCGAGGTAGCCAAGCGATTTGATGATCATGTCGTGATGTCCTGAGCGTTTAATTCCGATCCGCCGAAGCGATGACCACCGCGACCTGAGGGGCGATGCGGGTCAAGGTCGTGCGGAGACAACTGGTGTCCGGTTCGAGCGGCAAGAGGCTATCGAGGTGTTCGCAGGCGCTGACGGCGCCCCGGCGGACGCGTACCCTCAGCCGGGCCACGTCATTTTTGTCATGCAAGTTCAAATCGCCGTATCGCACCGGCATCTCAGCCTTGACCACGGCGCCTGCGTGATGACTGCGGTTGGCGGGCGTGCGATTAGCTTCGACCACGATCACGGTTTTGGCAGCCCCAGCTTCACGCGCATAAGATGGCGCGCCCCCCGACAGTAGGGCGCCAATGAACATCGCCACCCACGCACTGTTCTTTCTTGCCCGCACAACAGCTACTCCCCATTGGCCCCCAACGATGTCGCGGGCACCCCCATCATACGGTTCGGCCAGGGCCTTGCCTTGATCGAACGCAAAAGAGGCAAAATGCGACCGGCCGTACCGGCTACTACGTCAAGCATCGTTGGAGAGGGCAGGCTCATGCGCACACTGCGCAGCGGCCGGTAACTTCAACCAATCGGTCACTTCAACCAATAGGCCTTGTGACACCCTTCACATGCACCATCGAGTTCCGCGGTCCTTTCAGAGAAGGTCTTGAAGTCCTTCTTGGCCGCAGCCCCGTTGATCGCCTTGATGAAGTCGGACAAGGTCTTGGCATGATCGCGAAAGCCTTGCGGATTAGCATCCAGGCGGGCCTGAACATCCTTGGGCTGAGCTGCACCGGCAATATCCTGGTCCATGATTTTGTCACCCGGTTTGGCCGCGAGGAAGCGGTTCGCCGTGGCCAGCCGATCGAGCGAGGTCATCAAAGCGGACGAGGCGGCTTTCACGCTTTGCCAGTCCGCATCGCTTACTTTTGTCGGATCGGGGCTGCCCTCGTCGTTCAACGAAGCGTTCGATACATCCCAGATGGCTTGAGTCTGCGGAATGACGACCGTGACCATCTCGTCATGGACCGAGACCGCCGAGGCTTGTTCAACCGGTTTCTTGTCCGTTTCCGATTTCGAACATGCCCCCAACGACAGTGGCAACAGCATAAATATGATGGGCCAAGACTTACTATTCATAGGATAGCGCTTTCATTTCCTGCCCAAGTGCGAATTTCAGGTTTTGTCGTACTCCAGCGCTTTTATAGATTTGGCCCATCGAGTATTTGATCTTGGTCAACACATCGCCGTGTATCCGTCTGCAGCGGAGACGGCGTGTCGCCTGAGCATTTCATTGCGGGCCCGTGCGCCGGTGCGGCCTCCCGCCGTTAACTTTTTGTATGCTGCTATGGGCAATGTGCATATGCAGCATAAAGCCGTTGACTGTGCAGGTCGTAAGGCGGAATAGCTATCTACCTAAATGCTGGGGAGCGATGCGGGTGTTAATCCAAAGAGTGGGCATATACGTGCCCAGCGAGCTTCGTGCTGCGATTTGGGCTGGGATTTCCGAATGAAGATCGCCGTCTTTGGCCTTGGTTACGTAGGTCTGTCGAACGCTGTCTTGTTGGCGCAGCACCATGAGGTGGCAGCCGTCGACATTTCGGCCGACCGCGTTGCGATGCTCAACGCGCGCCAGTCGCCGATCGTTGATACCGAGTTGGAAGAGTTTCTGGCCGCTCGCCCGTTGAACCTTACAGCGACGCTCGATCCGCAAGCGGCACTGGCAGGGGCCAGCTATGTGATCGTTGCCACTCCGACCAACTATGATGTCGAGACCGACAAGTTCGATACCTCGTCAGTCGAAGCTGTCATCCAAACGGCAACTGCGGGGAACCCCGGGGCAACGATCGTGGTGAAATCCACGGTTCCTGTGGGTTTCGTGGAAGACGTGCGAAAACGCCTAGGGACCGATCAAGTCATCTTCAGTCCCGAATTCCTGCGTGAAGGCCGGGCTTTGTACGACAACCTCCATCCCTCGCGGATCATTGTCGGCGAACGGTCGGAGCGGGCGCGGATTTTCGCCGACTTGCTGCTCGAAGGCGCGGAGAAAACGGACGTCGAAGTCCTGTTCACCGACGCGAACGAGGCCGAGGCGATCAAGCTTTTCGCCAACACCTACCTGGCGATGCGCGTCGCCTTCTTTAACGAGTTGGACAGCTACGCGATCGCCGGTGGCATGGACAGCCGCCAGATCATCGATGGGGTCGGACTCGATCCGCGTATCGGCAAGCACTACAACAACCCCAGCTTCGGCTACGGTGGCTACTGTTTGCCCAAAGACACCAAGCAGTTGCTGGCAAATTACTCAGAGGTTCCGCAGAACCTCATCCGTGCGATCGTCGATGCCAACCGCACCCGCAAGGACTTCCTGGCGGACCGGATCATCGCCAGTAAACCGCGCAAGGTCGGCGTCTTCCGTCTGGTGATGAAGGCAGGGTCGGACAATTTCCGGCAGTCTTCGATCCAGGGCATCATGAAGCGGATCAAGGCCAAGGGCATCGAGGTCGTGATCTACGAGCCGGCGCTGACAGAAGACGCGTTCTTCGGTTCGCGCGTGGTGCGCGATCTCGATACGTTCAAGCAGGAATGCGACGTGATCGTCGCCAACCGGATGACTGCGGCCATCGAGGACGTGAAGGACAAGGTCTTTACGCGCGACTTGTTCGGATCGGACTAGCGCGCAAGTCCTTGGCTAGAATTCTGATGTATAGTACAAGCAACGAATCGGACATATATCAATAAAAAGGTTTTCGCCCTATGGTTTAGTCGCTGATGCTAACGATGCCGGTGGGGGAACAAGCTTGGTCTATCGTATTCTAGTTGTTGGCAAGTACTACTATCCCGTTCAAGGAGGAATTGAAGAAAGTACGCGACTTATTAGTGAAGAATTGGCCAAATATTATGTAGTTAAAGCTCTTGTCTTTAACCATCAGTTTGGTAGCAAAGTTGAAATCATTTCCGGTGTATTGGTTGATAGACGTCACAGCAACGCCGTATTCAGTTCGCAGCCGATCAGTTTTGGTTTTGCGCGTCAAATATTTCTAGGTAAATGGGATGTGATATATTTCCATGCACCAAATGTATTTGCGTCATTGTTTCTGCTTCTGCGTTACGTATTTTTAATATCAAAGCCTAACCTTATAATATTACATCATGTCGATATTTATGGCAGGCCATTTTTTTCGAAAATTTCGCGGTTTTTATACAATCATTTGATCGGTTATGCGGACAAGCTCATAGTCACGAGCCGCAAAAATTTGGCCGTATCGGATGATATCCGCCGTCCCTGTGACATCGTTGAGATACCTCTGGGTATTGATCCTGACGACTATCTACTCGACGACGATGCCAAGGAACGGGCGCGCCAGTGGCGTAAATCCATCTCGGGGGACGCGCCGGTCGTGGGCTTTGTCGGCAGGCACGCGCGCTACAAAGGGCTCGATGTCCTAGTTCAGGCAATCGCTGGCATGCCCGAAGTGCATGCGTTCATTGCAGGCGACGGTCCGGAACGTGCGCCGAGCGAGGCTTTGGCGCAAAGGCTCGGGATTGCCGATCGCGTACATTTCTTCGGCGGTGTCACCCACGAAAAAAAGCTGGAAATTCTTGCCGCGATCGATGTCTTCGCCTTTCCATCGACCGAAAACACTGAGGCATTCGGCATATCCCAACTCGAAGCCATGGTGGTTGGCGTCCCCGTCGTGGCAAGCAATCTTCCAACGGGTGTCACGGATCTTGCCGTCGATGGAGAGACGGCCCTTCTGGTTGAACCGGGTAACGTCGAAAGCCTGAAGGAGGGTCTGGTGCGTATGCTGGCGAGACCGGATATGGCTCGCAGATTGGCTGATGGCGCCAAGCGTTCGTCTCAGGAGCGGTTCACGATTAAAGCCATGACGCATAGCAATCGCGAACTGGTCGAGAGCATTTTGGCCAATGGCAGGACCGATTCACTGGATAACGAAGCGGCCGGTCATCAAGCGATGGAGCGCCGTCGCTCGTTCGGCGCGGCAGTGTTAGCGCCCGCAGCAATGACGAACCCGGTGGTCGCACGATCGGCGCCGCTTAGGGGTATGGACGCGGGGATGCGTTTTGCCGCCAATACAGCAGCCTTGCGCACGCTGAATGGCACTGAGGGAGATGCCGTTCTGACTGGCGCTTACGGCATTGCAAGCAATGGCGGCAGCGCGCGGTATATCCTTGTGAAAGGCACCCCTGCGCCGAATAGTCGCTGGGAATTTCCTTGCGGCAGTCCCGGCCTGATCTGGCGGCTGCACGAAGCGCGTCCCGACGTCAGCATGTTCGGCGCGGTCGGCGATGGCGAGACCGATGACACAGGCGCGCTGCAGTCGGGTCTCGATTACCTAGCTGCTATTTTTGGTGGCGGTGAACTGCTCCTCTCGCCTTTGCGATATAGGGTTCGTTTGCTAGCGCTTCCGAAGGCGGCCAGCATCATTGGCGATAGCGGCGTATTTTCGACCCACTATCCCGCCGCGTCAAACGAGAGCGTCTATGCCATCTTGCTTGACGGTGAGGCAGGCATCACGATGCAGGAGGGGTGCTCTATCCGCGGCGTTGTCATCCGACCGCATACGATGACATTTCCACAGTACCATGGGCAAGTTGCGGCTTAGAAAGAGCGTGCCCTTACGCTCGCGTGCGATCCGGGCGAGGGGGGGGCACGTACGTCGGCTGCGACATGATCGTCGGCTTCCAGCAGGCTATCATTGCAGACCGCAAAGAGCCGATCTTGGGCGCGCCGACCAAGCAAACAGTTGAGGGTTCAAACTGCACGGTCGGGCGCGCAGCAGTCGGCTGATAGGGTGTCAGGCCGCGGCGCAAGGTTGCGGCATCTGTCTGGAAACAAACGCCAACGAACCACTGAAGCAGCGACAAACTGCTTCTCATCGGGTAAACCCCTAGCGTGCGGCGGATCGTAGGTCGGCGGGCGCGATCGGTTTGTATCGCTTTGAAAGTGCCCGCTAAAGATGCCGTTTTTTCTTCTCTACTGCCTTTTGATTTTGGAGGTACTAGCGGAAGCGACTCTGCAATCCGCAGTGTGGCCTTATGTCTCGACGTTGTTGATGCTGCTGTTTCTGAGAAAATTAATCCGGAAATACCTGTCTTCGATGGCGATTATGTTACCGATCATCATGGCGAAAATACTTTTACTTTTTTCGCTGGTTTTTATTGGCCATCACTTTTTCATACGTGAGCTCGGGCTTATGGGTGCGGGATCGGTCCATTCCGCCTACTTTGTTGTCATTAGCTGTGCTTTTTTACACATCAGCGCCATGGTGTCCGCAAGCTTGGCAAAGACCATCCCTCCGCGACCGCTTGCTCCCTTTCCTATGCTACTATATTCGTTCGTTGTTGCAGCTATAGGTGCGGCGCTTATAGCTATTTTTTATCTTCTTTTTACCGGTTTTACGCAAGGGTTTGCGCTGCTGGACGCCACCGATCGCTTTGTTTATCGATCTAAACAAGGTTGGCTGTTTGGTATTATTATTACCTTCAAGCCAATTTTGGCTGGCTTGATGGGGTTCGTTCGGTTTCGGATGCCGGTCCCCCGCCGCTTTCAGTTCTTCGTAACCATGACGTTCGCCGCGTTGGTTGCCAGCTCGGCGCTTTTCGGCGACAAATTCCTGTCATTGCTGGTGTTGTTTGGCTACTATTTTGCGCCTTTCCTGATCCTTCAAGGGCAGATTGATGCCCGAGCCAAACGGATCGCAATTACACTGTCCCTGCTCGCGGGTGTGTTGGTGAGCAGCCTCACATACTTCATCTATTCGGATTACGGTGCGCTTGACGGCAGCGCTACCGCAGAACGGCTTTTTGGCCGCTTTACGGGTCAAGGCCAGCTATGGTACGCAACCATGCGCAGCGAGCCAGAGCTCGCCGCCATCGATCACGCAGAGCTGTCACGATTAAGCGCGGTCATGGCGGCTCAAAGCGCCGACCAAGTTGCGTTCGATACGAGGACGGGGATCTTCCACATGGTGGTCCTATTTGCGCCTGACAATATTCGAAATTCCATCTTCAATGCGTCCGGATACGTTCAGTTCACTGGTGCCAGTGAGGCCTATCTGGCGCTGCTCCTCGGTCAAATACCCATGGCCTTTTTGATTATGGCATTAGCAGTGACCTGCGGTCTTCTGGTCTATTATGTTTACAACGCGCTATGGGCTGGTTCTATGCCTAGTTATTTCATAGCCCTTTTTATTCTTTCGAACTTTGCGTCCATGCTTAACCAAGCATCGTTCTGGCAGATATTTGGTGCGCGCGCGTTGATGTACATTGCGCTAATGGTGATCATGGATTTGGGTCTGCGGATAATGTTTTCTGGTCGCCAACGTGTCCGGAAATTTTCCGAGAGTTAAAGCGTAAATAATGGTCGATATTAAGCGTTATGAAATAAATCATTATTATAGATTATAATTAAAGATTCTGAAAAATTAAGAGTGAAATACCGCATATATTCGGGCATTCAAGGCAGTAGGAGCTGTTAATTGACGATCTTGGTGACAGGTGCGGCAGGCTTCATCGGCTCGCAGCTTTGTAAATCTCTTCTCGCACGCGGCGACGAAGTGTTAGGCATAGATAATCTGAGCAATTATTATCAAGTTAAGTTAAAGCATGATCGACTGTCTGATATCCGCGATAGTGTCGGTGGAAACGATCGCTTTAACTTCAAGAAAGTAGATTTTTCGGACGATACCGCCCTGGATGATTGCTTACGCGATCATGCTATTGATCGGATTGTCCATTTAGGAGCGCAGGCCGGCGTTCGGTATTCTATCGAAAATCCAAGGGCGTACGCGAAATCTAATCTCGTTGGCCATTTAAACATTCTTGAGTTAGCTCGGAGCCTCAAGGTACGACATCTAGTTTATGCTTCATCGTCTTCGGTATACGGCAACAATGTCTCTTTGCCTTTCGCGGTCGAAGACCGTGTAGATTACCCGGTATCACTTTATGCAGCCACGAAGCGATCCGACGAGTTGATGAGCGAAACCTATTCGCATCTCTATCGTATACCGCAGACGGGATTACGCTTTTTTACAGTATACGGGCCGTGGGGTCGCCCTGACATGGCGCCGTGGCTCTTCACCTCCGCCATCTTGGAAGGCAGGCCCATTAAAGTGTTCAATCACGGTGACATGATGCGTGATTTTACCTTTATCGACGATATTATCGCTGGTGTTATCGCTGCCCTCGACAATCCGCCACTTGATGATGGGCAACTAAAGGCCGGCGGCAGTCGTGCGCCGCATCGGCTCTATAATATCGGCAATAATCGGGCGGAAAGGCTGGATGATTTTATTGCAGTCATCGAAAATGCATGCGGGCGCGAAGCTATCAGAGATTATCAACCCATGCAGCCGGGTGATGTCCCGGCAACGTATGCTGACATCAGCGCAATTCAAGGGGATTTAAATTACAGTCCAAGTACGTCAATCCAGACTGGCATCCCCCAGTTTGTAACATGGTATGGAAAATACACCGATGATAGCCTGAATTAATTTCTCATGTAGAATTTGATTAAATAGGGGGCGATTAACTTCATTTTTTTGCGCTCTTGATCCGTGCAGGTAGGTGATTAAGAAAACGTCGTGCGGGGTTCTCGATAAAGTAAAAGCTGATGAGCGCGCATGCGAACGCCATGGCCAAATTGATAACGGGAAGGCCAGCCGCTTTCGCGAAAGGCTGTTGCCACAGATAAAGTGAAAAAGACCACAGTCCTGCCTGCCGCACCCAGCGCATCGATAAGAGTGTGCGTATCTGGGCGGGAGACACATCGATGGTTACCATGGCGAACGCCAGGCACGCGGTTCCCACTGAATATTTGATCGGATCAGGAACGCGATTGATGTTCAGGGCAATGCCACCGATTGCCGCGAACACCGGCAACCAGGACGGTATCTTCTTCCGCTGGAGCATCAGGAAAAACGCGCAAGGTAGCAAGATCGAGGCCAGTCGGACGTCGGTCCGCCAGTAGACTGCGTAGTAGTCTAGCCCTGCCATCGTTTGTGCCACACCGTTTGCTATGCACAATAGCGCACATGTCAGGAGGATAGGTATCGGCCACCATCCGAAACGCCGGCATCCCAGCGCCAGCAGAGCCAGCAATAGATATGCCCATTCCTCAACCGCCAACGACCACAGATGATCAAAGGCGGGTGAACGGTGCAAATAGATACCTGTATAATTGGCCGTAAATGTCAGCGCGCCCAATACGTCGATGCTCGTGACCTGCAGCGGACCAGGTTGCCAACATGCCAGTGCCACTAGCAAAACGAAGGCGTATAATGCAGGCCACACGCGGGTTAGCCGGCGGTAGATGAATTGATCGAGGGGGTAGCGTTCTACAAACAGAATGCCCGCCATAAGCCGCCCGGACAGACAGAAAAACGTCTCTACGCCAAGCCGCCCGGTGTTTATGATGGGAATAGGAAAGAAGTGCGCGGCCAATACGGCCAGGACCGAAAAGCCGCGCCAACCGTCAAGATAAGTGAGCCACACGCGATGAGGCTTGGCCGTTTGTTCCAAAGCAATCTGCTGCGTCATCGGGCGCCCTGCGTCTGGTCATGCCCTAGGGCGGCATCGTAGAATGCTGCGTAACGCAGAACCATCGTGTCCAGCCTTGTCTGCTCCAGGATGACATCGAAGTTGCTCGGCGGAGGAAGCCCATCCCGTCCAGCGCGCAAAATAGCCGTCATTCTATCGCTGAGGGCGTGGACATCGCCCGGCGGGATCAGCCACCGGTCCTTATCGCCTGCGATCAAGCTAGGGATGCCACCGGCGCGGGATGCCAGCACAGGGACACCAGCGCTGTATGCCTCGATAATGATACGCCCGAAAGGTTCTGCCCAGATGGACGGTACCACGAGGACGTCGATCCCTTCAAAAAATGGGAGCGGCTCGCTATGGCCGGCGAAATGGATGGGAAGCCCAGCGCAAGCAGCTACGAAACGTTCTAAGCCCACTGGAGACGTGCCGGCCACGATAACGCGGCAGGAAACGTCTGCCGGTAGGCGACGGACAGCCTCTATGAGGACACCTATGCCCTTGTCATCGGTAACTCGCCCCAAATAGCCGAAAGTGAAAGGTTCTCGCGAGCGGTCCGGCCGGCGATAATTGGGTCCGGTGCCTGCCAGATGAGCGCTGTTCCAGATGATTTGCCGGCGCTGTTCGGGGATGGTGGAAAACAGCTTTTGCTCAAGATGCTGGTGCATCGCTTCATGACTGATCGCCGCCACCGCCGATAGGTGGCGATGATGCTGCTTTTTGGGGGCCGACAGGACCTGGCACTTTATGCCGCAGCCTTTGCCGCCGTGGTACATCGAGCCATCGACGCACAACAGGTCATAGTCTCGCAGGGTGTGGACCACCGTGTATCCCTTTGCCGCCGCGGCGGGCCACAGGCTGGTCGAGACATCGACCATCGAATGGGTGTGGACGATGTCGGGGCGCACCAGATCCAGCACGCGTTCGAAGTGGCGACGCAGGCCCTTGTTGAACGGCATCATCGCCTTGCGCCACAATCTCTCGAAGGCATTGTGCTTGGGCCATTCCTCTGCCCAGAAGCGTGTTTCGTGGGGCATGCGGAAGACGCGTACGCCGTTGCGTTCTTCTTCCACGAAAGGACCGGGCGTGGTGCAGGCGGCGATAACCTCATGCCCTGCCGCGACTTGCGCTTCGGCCAGCAGCGCGACGGACCTCTCCGCCCCGCCCATGACGTGCGGCGGGTACAGCATGCTGACATGAAGGATGCGCATTAGCCGGCACCTTTCGCTGAAACTATGGGGGCGAAGACGGCCGCCAGAGCGGCTCTGGTCTGGGCGAGGTCGAAACGCGCGGCGACATCGATCCGGCCCGCCGCTCCCATAGCCGATGCTTGCTCGGGCGCTGCGATAAGCCGTTGGATTGCAGCCGCCAGAGCATCCGGGTCGGAAGGTGGAACCACAAGTCCGGTGCGTCCGTCCTCGATGATCGAGTCAATCGCGCCCCCTTGCGTCGCTATGACCGGGCGGCCGGTCAACATCCCCTCGACGACAACGCGGCCAAACGGCTCGGGTGCGGTAGAGGCGTGAACGATCACGTCGGACCCTGCCATGAGACGAGCCACATCGTCGCGAAAGCCGGCGAACTGCACGCGATCCGAAATCCCGAGCGCTTTTGCCTGGTTGTGGAGATGCTGCTCCCATGCGTCCTGGCCGAACAGGCCGCCGCCAACGATCAGGCCTTGTGTGCCTGGTACCCTGGCGAGCGCTTCAAGCAGGACATGCTGGCCCTTCCACTGCGTCAACCGCCCGAAAATGGAGACGACCGGCCGGGCATCGAGCCCGAAAGCCGATCTAAGGCGCTGGCCTTCGGCGATGCTTGCGCGAGGCCATGCGGCGACCTCGAAGCCATTATAAACCAGATGCGTCAGGCTGGCCTTGCCGCCCGCCTGGATGAAGGCATCACGGGTTTCCTCCGAATTGACCACGACTGCCGAGGCGAACGTGTTGGCGATGGTCACCGCAGCCTTTCGATTGGCCGCGCTGAACGCGGGGTCGGTGATGATGTCGTGCAGTATCCACACCAGCGGGCGCTTCGCCAACAGCGCGGCGCCAGCGCAGACGAACAGGGATTTCTGCGAATTGGCGCACACAATGTCGTATCGCCGCGCATGGAGGCTCAGTTCGCGAGCGACAGCCACGACCGCAGCGGCACCGCGAAGCATCGCCCCAGGCCCGGAACCGCGTCGGATCGCAAGCATGGCCTTGCCCGCCGACAACACGAGTGCCGCTTTCCCCGCCGCCGCCAGTTCTGCGGCAGCCGGACCGTCGCTGAGGAAGCAGGCTTGCCAGTCCTCAGTGCCGCCACGCACGACGTCCATCAGGAACAGCTCGGCGCCGCCTTTTTCCGCAGTATGGCTGACGAACAAAGCACGGGTCATGCGAGCAACTCGGTGAACAGCGCGGCATAGGCGCGGGCGCTGGCCTCCCAGGAAAAGCGCGAACGGTTGTGAAAGCCGCGCTTGATCAGTGCCGCGCGTCCGGTTGGATCAGCCATGAGTTCGGTGAGGCACACGGCCAGACTGTTGGGATCGGAAGGGTCGAAATAGATCGCACCCTCGCCTCCGACCTCGGGCATGACCGACTGGTTGGAGACGATGACCGGGCACCCAAGCGCCTGCGCCTCGATGATGGGCAGGCAAAACCCCTCGGACAGCGAAGGCACGATCAGGCATTCCGCGTGCGCGTACAGCGCCGCAAGACGGGCATCGTCGATCCCCTTGAGCTGGATAAGCCGGGGCGGGGGACTTGCCGCTGCCATCGCGTTGGCAATCATGCTGGAATCGTCCATCCCGACATGGACGAGTGCCGGCGCGCTACCGTTCGCTTGAAGGAGCGAGAGTGCAGCCACCGCAGCGGCGAAGTTCTTGTTCGGCGTGGCATTGCCCACCATCAGAACGTAGCGCTCTGGAATCTCTCGGGGGAGTGTGGCGCCTGACGATGCCGCCACGGTTGCGTCGTTGGTGATAACCGCGAGGCGGTTTGCAACGCTTGGAAACGTTGTCGCGAGCTCGTCGCGGGTGCCTTTGGAAATGGCGACGACGCGGGTGCTGCCACGCAGAATGGTGCCATAGCATAGCGCCATGGTCATACGCGCTCGCCATCCCAGCGTATCGACGTGACGGTAGAACAAGTCGTGGACCGTCGTTACTCGCGCTCGCCCGCCGCGAGCCGCGCCGAACGTATCGACGTTCCAGACAAGGTCAGCTTTTGCCTTGCGGCAGATGGCCGGCATGACGATCGCTTGCCACACCATGTCAGCAATCATGACGCGGGGCCGCTCGATATGGAGCAGTTCGACCCCGTGCTGCAGACCTGGCGGCAATTGTTCGGCCCGCCAGGCCGACCGCAAGATGTAGTCGTGACCGCCCACCGCAACGAGCCGCTCCAACAAGCTGAAGGCCACGCGCGCTACGCCGGAAGGCTTGCCTCCGAATTGGCTGGGCATATTGACGAGTATGCGCGCGATGGCTTTGTCCTCCGCTCAGGCGCTGTGGTTCACGGCGCCGGCCGCCTGGCCCGTTCGCTGCAAAGTGGCGAATAGCTTCATCAAATTTGCTCGTCGGATGAGCAGGGCTGCCCCTATTACGCCTCCGAACACGGCTGCATCGACGATCAGACGCAGGACATTGGGTTGATGGATCACGATCCGATCGACTAGGAGCATCGTTGCCCCAGCCCCCACACTCAGTCCGATGGCGGGCAGCAGGGCGATAGCGACCTGTCGCAGTCCGGTGCCCAACATGCGGGCCATCATGGCAAAATAGCCGATGCTCATAAACACGGCCAGCACCGCATAGGCAGCCGCCATGGCTGTCAGCGAGCGCGTGGAATAGGCTGCCACCGCCAAAGTAGTAAGCGTCAGCGTGGTAGCGCAAAGCCCGAACCAGAACTGCGTCCGCACGCGCCCGGATACCATGAAGAGCGCGCCCAGCAGTGCGGTTGCCGATTGCAGCCCGCCGGCAATCGCCAAGAAGGCCGTAACCGGGCCGATCATCGCCCAGCGCGTCGGCAGAATCGTTCCGAAGATCAGCTCTGCCTTCAGCGCGACGAATGTCATCATCGGAAAGGTCGCGCACGATGCCAGCATGAGCACTGCGAAAAACGCATCGCGCTGCATGTCTGGACGGCCCCTGATGCGGCTGAGCGTGGATAGCAACACGCCCGACACCGGCCAGCTTACCACCATCATGGGCACCAGCATCACCTGATACGCCAGCGCGTAGAGGCCGAGCGAACTGGTCCCCATCCAGCCACCGACCATGTAGTTATCGAGGTTGCGCATCAGGTAATTGACGAGGTTGAATGCCACCACCCAACCGCCGAAGCGCATCAGGGGAGCGGCTAGGCTCACGTGCAGATTGCGATCGATATCCCGGCGCGTGGCGTACCAGAAGTAGGCGCTACGCAATGCCTGCATGGTCAGGTGATAGCAAACGAAGCTCCATACACCGAGGCCATAGGCGGCGCTGGTGACCGAGGCGATGAACGCGGTGGTGCTCGCGAGTGTCTCCACGACTGTCAGTTGCCCGTAACGCAGGCTGCGTTCGAGCATGGCACGCGGCACTACGGCCATCATCGCCAGCATGGCCACCAGCGAAAAGGCGAGCAGCAGCTCCGCTGTCGAATGCTGCATGAAGTTCAGGCCGCCGACCGCGTAGAGAAGCAACCCGGCAACCGGCATGAGAAGCCCGAAACCCTGGCAGATCGTCGCAGCAGCGCCCGCTTCGCGCGCACTGGCCGAACTGCTGACGATCGCGCCTGTAATGCCGAAATCACCGATCAGCAGAATGAACAATGTGATCGGTAGGACCAGCGCCACTTGTCCAAAATCGCTTGGCGTCAGGAAATGGGCCAAGGCGATGTTCAAACCGAGCTGTAGCCCAGCCCGATAGAGATTGAGAGCCGAGGTAAGACCAACGTTGCGGATCATATCTGGATGCCTTGCGAAATGGCCGTTTCGCACGCGGCGATCCAATGTGGATAGAGCGTTTCGCGCTTGTCCTTCGCTGCAACTTGGTCTTGCATCCCCAGCCGATTGGCGGGGGATCGGCAACGCGGGCACGTTCCAGCACCACGGCAGGTGCCCCGCCGGAAAACTGCGAATTTCCGCTCATCATGAGCAAGGCTACATGCACAGCTACGCCTCACTTCAGAAGATGGAGCTAGGTTGGATTGATGACGGCGGCAAAGCAGACTTCGGCTCTCTGGGTGATATTCGCACCATCTGGCGATGCCCGAGGCGAACAAACGGCTTCTCGACGAAATAGTAGATCAAGCTGGCGCTAGCGAGGGCGAGCGCGATGACGCAGAACATGAATGGCAGCACGTTCCTGCGGTCAAGCGGGCCATACGCCGTAACCATGGCCTGCAGCCATGGGCCGTGGACCAGATAGACCGAATAGCTGATGGCACCCATCCAGAGCCAGAAACGCCCGAATTCCCAATGCCCCCGCAGTGTCATGAGAAAGGCTGCCATCGCCAGCAGATAGGCAACCGTGAATGGCAGCGGCTGAACATAGGTTTCCGCACTATCGAAGTAAGCGGCCCACTGTACTGCCGGCGTGCCCGCGATCAGAGCGCCCAGCACCAAAGGCAGAAGCCGACGCGCTGCGTCATTGCCGTTCAGCCAGGCCAAGCGCACCAGAGTGCCGGTGAACATGAGCGCAATGTTGAGCGGCAGGTTGGCAGGCAGATGCTTGCCAGAGGCAAACGACAGCCCGGCCAGTGCGAGGGATGCCGCCAGACAGACGCCAACTGCCGCAGCAACGATGGCGCCGCTGGACAGGAGCTTCCATCTGAACAAACCCGCGCAGGCGAAATAAAACAGCAGTTCGAGCGCCAGGGTCCAATAGGCAGGGACGACATCTGCGACGCGAACAAAAGTCTGAAACATCGTGGCGTTGACAAGAGCCGCGCCGGGGCCGGGCATCGGCCGGTTCGTGAGCCATATGATGAGAAGGGCGAGCAAAAGCGACACCCAATATGCGGGGTACAAGCGGAAGAAGCGGCTGATCGCAAAGTCGGCTAACGGCCTTTCCCCCTTGAAACTGAAAGGAATGACGAAGCCGCTGATGAGGAAAAACATCGCAACGCCGAACCGGCCCCAATTGACGATATCAACGAAAATGAATGCCGCAGCGTGATCGAGCCAAGAGGGCAGCGCACCTCTATAAATCACCTGCTCCATGACATGCTGGAGCAAGACTACGCATGCGGCGATACCCCGCAGGGCATCAAGTTTGGCAATTCGCACGCTTGCCCCCCACTTGGCCCGCTAAGCCTGCTGCATCGAATTTACCGCACCGCGCCCAGCTCGCTGCACCGCAGCAGTGCAGTAGCAGTTCTACGTAGTTAAAGCCAATCTAAGTATTTCAACAAAACTCGAGAAACGGCATTTGGTCTGTTAATCGCGATGCATCGGCTTTTCTTCATTGGATCAGATGGCCAACGTCTTACGTGACTAAAGCGCCAATGAGCGGCAGGCGGACTATCGCCTTGATCGGCTTCCCCCGGAGGGGCTATTGGACGCCGATCACCCCGCCAACGGAGTTCCTTTGCACGCCGATCCACTGCCAAGCAGATTCTGAAGCCGGAAAACGTATACCACAGGTCTCAACCAACGATTTTGCTCTATAACTTACGCTGTGAACGAGGATTATGGTTGTCTACCGGATCGATGATTGTGGTGGGCATGAATGGTCCAAGCAAGTGATCGGCGAATGGTAATTATATGGTTTTACTTATATGGTTTTGAATGTTCATCGCCTCTTGATACACCCTTTGCAGCGCAAGCATTTCAGAGTTCTCGCATGAGGCGCTCTCGGTTCAAACGGCGCCGTGGGGCCGAACACGAACCGCAAGTAGGGCAATGGCCTGCAGGTGTGCGGTTCGCAGTCTTAGTCGGGGGCGCCATTGGTGCATGGGCCTTGGTATTTGGGCTGGGAAAGTTTTTGTTCCGGACTGGGGGCCTGTGAGCGTCGTCTAGGGCGTTGCCTGATGCAATGATTGTGGGACGAGTTTGCGCTGTCGTCAGCTAGCGACGCCTGAACCGCTCTCCCTCGTAGGTCCGCACCGCGTTGCCCCGTTCGAGTTCGCGGTTCTGGTCCCACAGCGCCCGCTTGCCTCCGGCTTCGTCTGCGCGGCGCCGATCGTTGAGCAGCATCGCCAGCTTGATCCGCGCGACTTTCTTGTTGGCGAATTGGGAACGCTGATCCTGCGACAGCGTCGCGAGACCGGTGGGCAGATGGGTCGCGCGGACGGCGCTGTCGGTCTTGTTGACATGCTGCCCGCCCGGTCCTGAGGCGCGGAGCGTCTGATAGCGAATGTCCTCGTCGCGCAACTCAGGATTCTCCGCATCCGCCGAAATGCGTTGGACCCCGACGAACCAGTTGCGGCGCTTGTGCAGCGGACGGAACGGACTGGTGCCGACCCAACGAATCGTGCCGATACAAGCCGCGGCGAACTCTTCGGCCTCCGCACCCGATACACGCAGCAGCGCCGATGCCACGGTGCCAGATATTGGTTCGACCAGCTCAACGACAGCTATGGGGGGCATTGCTGTCCGGCCGCTTAGCAAAGACCTGCCCAACGGCTCTTGCGCCGTTTGTTGTCAGACGGCTCTGGTTGGTGTGGCGACGACGGCTGAGGCGCTGCACTCCCAGCAATGACGACCTATGCTAATCATACTATACAGCAACGCCTCGCCTAACCATGCCGGTTTCGCCGAAGATACGCAGATAGCGAGCGATTTCGTGCCGATCGCCGGTCGCCTTGGCCGGATTGTCGGATAGCTTGACCGCCGGGCGACCATTGGCGCTCGTCACCTTGGCGACGAGCGAGATCGGCTCGAGGCCGTGGTCGCCGGCCGGGTCGCAGTCGCGAAAATCATTGGTCAGGTTGGTGCCCCAGCCGAAGCTCATCCGCACGCGGCCGTGAAAGTGGCGGTAGGTCGCCTCGATCGTGTCGACGTCCATGCCGTCGGAGAAGATCAGCAGCTTGGTCGTCGGATCGCAGCCCTGCGCCTTCCACCAGTCGATGATCTGCTCGCCCGCCGCGATCGGCGGCAAGCTGTCGGGGCGGAAGCCGGTCCAGTCGGCGAGCCACGCGGGCGCATCGCGCAGGAAAGCCGCAGTGCCGAACGCGTCAGGCAGCGCGATCAGCAGGTTGCCGTCGTAATGCGCGCGCCATTCCTCCAGCACGCGGTAAGGAGCCGCCGCGACGCCGGCATCGTCGTCGGCAAGCGCTGCCAGCACCATCGGCAGTTCGTGCGCATTAGTGCCGATCGCCTCGAGGTCGCTGTCCATCGCCAGCAGCACGTTCGAGCTGCCGATGAAGCGCTTACCTAGCCCTTCCTTCAGCGCCTCGACACACCAGCGCTGCCACAGGAAGCCGTGCCGCCGCCGTGTACCGAAATCGGAGATCACCAGCTCCGGCAAGGTCCGTAAGCGCTCGATTTTGCCCCACAGCTTCGCCTTGGCGCGCGCGTACAAGATGTCGAGCTCGAACCGGCCCTTGTCCTTGAGCGCGGCGCGCGACCGCAATTCGTTGACGATCGCAAGGGCTGGAATTTCCCACATCGTCGTGTGCGTCCAGGGGCCGTCGAAGGTCAGCTCGAACTGCCCGTCGACAGTGCGGAGCTGATAGTCGGGGAGCTGGAAGTCGGCGAGCCATGCGATGAAATCGGGCGCGAACATCCGCTGCTTGCCATAGAAACTGTTGCCCGCAAGCCAGATCAGCTCCTTCTTGGCGAAGCGCACTGTGCGCGCATGGTCGAGCTGTTCGCGCAATTCGCGTTCGTCGATCACCTCGGCAAGCCGCACCGCCGTGCTGCGGTTGATCAGCGAGAAGGTCGCCTCGACGTCAGGATGCAGGTGGCGGATCATCTGCAGCATCAGCAGCTTGTAGAAATCGGTATCGAGCAAGCTGCGCACGATCGGGTCGAGCCGCCAGTTATGATTATAGGTGCGCGTTGCGATATCGGTGACGGGCATGGGCAATCCTCAGCCGGTGATCAAGTGAAGCGCTTGGAGCTGCGCGAGGAAGCCCAGATTACGGACATAAGCCATCATTGCTCTTCTTGTGGCATGCGATAACGATAGAGTTCGGCGGGTCGAAAAGAGGTCCCGGCTTCGCGCTCGCCGGTCGGCTGGAGCCAGCCGCGATCGAGCATCCGGCGGCGGAAGGCGGGCTTGTTGAGGCGCGTATCAAGGATCGCCTCATAGACATCCTGCAATGCGCGCAGCGTAAAACGCTCGGGCAGGAGCGCAAAGGCGACGCCCGAATAATCGAGCTTTCCGCGCAACCGACCCATCGCGAGGCCGAGCATCTCCCCATGATCGAAGGCGAGCGTCACCGCATCATCGCCCGATACCCGCACTTCGACCGGGCCGCCGGTCTCTCCCCGCCACGGCACTGTCAGCTCGGCGAGCGAAAGCTCCGCCGTCGCCGTCAACGCCGCGACAAAGCGATCGGCCGGGAGCAGCGCGAAATAGGCGACGCTGATGATCCGCATCCGCGGATCGCGCTCCACGGCCCCAAAAGTATAGAGTTGCTCGACATAGGCGTCGGCCATGTGCGCCTTGTCGGCAAGCACCCGTCGCGCGGCGTCGTCAAGGCTCTCGCCGATCCCGACGAACCCGCCGGGCAGCGCCCACCGCGCGGCGAACGGTGCTTCATCGCGTCGCATCAGCAACACCGCGGGCACGCCATCGATCACGCTCATCAGGATCAGATCGACCGTGACCGACGGCCGTTCGAACGCGCTGGGATCATAGCGTTCCAGGTGTGTCGTTTCATCCATCGCCTGAGCCTTATACGCAATATGCACTTTACTTATGTGCGGTTCGCATATATGTCAATTCTGGAATGGAGAAGGTCGATGAAGCGCTTCGTGATCGTCGTGGATATGCAGCGGGATTTCGTGGCTGCCGATGGCGCGCTACCGGTGCCGGGCGGGCAGGAATTGGTCGCGCCGATGCAGCGTTGGCTCGGCACCTTGCCGCCCGATGACGTCGCTGGCGTGCTGTTTACTGCGGATACGCACGTGCCCGAAATCTACGCCCGATCAGCGGAAGCGACCGAATTTCCGCCGCATTGCGAGCGCGGCACGGCGGGATGGGCGCTGGTCGTCGATCCCGCCGTGATCGATCCGAACATCCCGACTTATGTGCTGGAAAAAGGGGTGTTCGATATGTGGGCAGAACCCGGGTTGCGCCTGCGGCCGTTCGCCTCGTCCGGTTCGGGTGACCGCGACGCTTTCTTCGCGCAATTAGGGGCCGATGGCGTGAAGGACGTCACCGTCATTGGCGTGGCCGCGGACTACTGCGTGCGCTGGGCGGTCGAAGGCCTGATCGCGCGCGGCTTTCGCGTTGCCGTGCCGGTCGATCTGACGCGCGGTATCGCCCGCCAAATCGACGCGGTGGCCGGGGATGAATGGACCGGCGCGGCGGTGGCGATTATCAAATCCTCACCGTGACCGAGCACGTTCGCTGCCGGCAGGGTGTCGCGAAACGTTTTGGCTACGCCCGCCGCACCAAGTGGCTGCCGTTCGGCTGTTGATCGAACACCCAGCGCTGACCGGTGAAGCTCTCGATCACGTCCGCTGCGGTGCGTGCGTGCTGGCTCGGCTTCACGGTGGTGAAACTGCCGCCGCCAGCGAGTGCAAACGGCAGCAGCAACTGATCCGCTAAATAGGGGCCGGCAAACGCATCTGAGGCAAGGAAACCCGCCATCCGCTGCGCCGCCGTCTTCGCGAGCGATTCCGCCGATACGCCGAACTTGCCGAAGCCGGTGACGATTTCAGTCGCATGCTCAAACACCGCCTCCAGGAGGAGCGCGTTGCCGGGCCCTTGCTCTTCGGGAAGCTGACGCACCGCAAACGCGTCTTCCGGCCACTCCGACAGGATAGCACGCGCGGCCTTAACCTCCCGCTCGGCGATGTCGAACGGTATCGCGGCGAACATCGCGGTTGCCGCCACCAACTGCAGCGGTCCGCGATCGATGCACTCAATCGGCGACAGCTTTCCCGGAACGATATCAACCTCGATCTGCCCACCGCCGCGCGGGAAGAAGCCATGCCGCGTCAGCCGCGCAGACACCTGCGGCCCCATGCGGTTGATGACAGGCAGGAACGCGCGCTCGATGAAGTCGAACGGCGGTGCCATCATATTGTGCGTGCCACCCTCCAGCACGAGCCGCGACGGCCCGCCTGCGAGCAGCAACGGCATCAGCACGGTCTGGAGTACCAAGCTGGTGCTGCCCGCAGTGCCGACAGCGAAGCGATATTCGCCCGGTGCGACCCGGCCGGGCGTGAAGGCGATCTCCGTCGAGCCGACCGATGCGCCCTCGCACACCGCCCCGCCGATCGTCAGCGTGGCCTCGACCGCGGTCAGATGCTGGCGCATCAGACCCGGCTTATCGCGGCCACCGCGAATATTGCCGATACGGAACGACTGGCCCGTGACCAGCGATAACGCGAGCGCATTGCGCACGACTTGCCCGCCGCCTTCTCCTTCAGCGCCGTCGATGATGATCACAATCTTTTCCCGTCATGACAATTGATGCGCGGCATCCACCAGAACATCCACGTTTCCGCGTTTTTCCTTTCGGACGTGCCGATGCCAAAATCTCCGTCGCCGATGCCAACATCGACAAACGCTGCCTTCAAGTCTCCCGCTCGTGTGCCGCCGATTGTCAGATCCAAGCTGCCGTCATTGTCGACCAAACTAAGATCGCTGGCTGCCGGTAAATAAGCGATACGCACTTTCTCGAACCGATCTGCCTGTGGCGGCCCGAAGTTGGGCACGCCCCAAATGTCGGCTGATACGTGCCCAAGCGAAAGAGTCCGGTGACAAGCGACAGCTGCTGTCGTCATCCGGTCGATCAAGTCGACAACCGATGCGCAGCCGCTCGGGTCGGCGGAGAAATGCCAACCCCTCCGACTGCGACCCGGCGCCGCATATCGCCAAACATAAAGGGTACCTGATTGCCGCCACGCGCTGACATCATCTGTCATTACAGCCTCCCGTTGGCGACGTGCGCCAAGAGTTACCCCTTGACGCACACCACTTGCTTCAGCGTGTGGACGATCTCGACCAGGTCCGCCTGTGCGGCCATCACGGCCTCGATCGGCTTGTAGGCCTTCGGCGTCTCGTCGATCACGCCCTCGTCCTTGCGGCACGCAACGCCCGCCGTGTCGGCGATATGCTCGTCGAGCGTCACCAGTTTCTTGGCCGCCGTCCGGCTCATCACCCGACCGGCACCGTGCGAGCAACTGTCGAACGATTCCGGATTACCCAGCCCGCGCACGATGAACGATTTGGCGCCCATCGAACCCGGGATGATGCCCATCACACCCTTGGCGGCGCGCACCGCGCCCTTGCGGGTCACCAGCACATTCTGGCCGAAATGGTTCTCGCGCTGAACGTAGTTATGGTGACAGTTCACTGCCTCCATCTCCGCGTCGAACGGCTTGGCAATCTGGCCCCGGAGCGCGCGGATGACGTTGGTCATCATCGTGCGCCGGTTGAGTGCAGCAAAGTCCTGCGCCCAACCGACAGCCTCGACATAATCGTCGAAATGATCGGTCCCTTCCGGGAAGTAGGCCAAATCCTCGTCGGGCAAGTTGATGAACCATTTGCGCATGTCCTGCTTGGCCAGCTCGATAAAGGACGTGCCAATCGCATTGCCTACGCCACGGCTACCCGAGTGCAGCATGATCCACACCCGCTGCTCGGTATCGAGGCACAGCTCGATAAAGTGATTGCCGGTGCCGAGCGTGCCGAGATGCACCAGGTTGTTGGTCTTGGCGAGCTTCGGATACTTCGCGACGATCCGCCCGAACCGCTCCGCGAGCGTCGCCCAGGCCTCGACGATCGCCGGCTGCGGATCGCCCCATGAGCCCGGGTCGCGCTTGCCTTGCTTGACGTCGCGACCGTGCGGCACCGCGCGTTCGATCGCCGCGCGTATGCCCTCGAGATTATCCGGAAGATCGCTCGCCATCAGCGAGGTGCGCGCCGCCATCATGCCGCAGCCGATGTCGACGCCGACCGCCGCCGGGATGATCGCGCCCTTGGTCGGGATCACCGAACCGACGGTTGCGCCGATGCCGATATGGACATCGGGCATCACGGCGACATGCTTGAACACGAACGGCATCTGCGCCGCGCGGGCAAGCTGCGCTCGCGCGCCGTCTTCGACCGGCACTCCGCGCGTCCACATCTTGATCGGTACGCCGCCCTCGACGTGCTGGTAATCGTACATCGTCTCGGTCATCGCGACCTCCTCTTTCAAAGCGTATCAGTGCAACCTCGGCGCGGCGACGACGGAATGACGAGACTTCTCCCGAGCTTTCGCCCGAGGGGAGGGTTTGAACCTCCTGGTTCCCAATGTAGTCCCGTCGGCATTCGCCGCGCGTTGGCAGTCGTTGCTGGCGACGAGGTTAGGCGGGACATCCCGGATTGCTCCGGGGCGGATTCGAACCGTTCGGCCTTTCGGCCTTTACCAATGTAGTCCCACCGGCATTCGCCAGCTGTGTTTGTGGTTCCGGCGACGAGTTTTGCGAAGGACAGCCCCCGAAGGGACATCGTGGCAGGATGTAGTCCAACGCGGCATTCGCCGGATTATTCGGCCATGGCGACAAGGTTTTGGAGGACAGTTTGTGCTCTACCCACTGAGCTACCCGCTTGCGCAGGGCGGGATTCGAACCCGCGCCGCCATGTAGTCCTACCAGCATTCGCCAAGCTGATCTCGTCACGGCGACGAGTTGGTCGTGAAACAGCCTCATGCTCTACCCGACTGAGCTACCCAGCCGAAGCCGGAGGCGGACTCGAACCGCCGACACTGAAGTCCAATGTAGTTCCACTGGCATTCGCCGTGATGCAAAATGGGGCCGTGGCGACAAGAGTGACGAGAATGTCCTTGAGCTACGGCTGCAACCGGGGGACTCGAACCCCATCTCCCGTTTCACATCGCTGCGTGCGCGGGCGCTCTACTCTGGACTTTCGGGTTTCCCCTTGGAGCAATGTAATCCCGTCGGCATTCGCCACGGCCCTGTTTTATACCTCCACCTGCTTGATGATCTCGACCCAGTCGCGCATCTCGCCGGTAGCGAAGCGCGCGATCGTTTCGAACACGGCGTCGGAGAAGCCCCCGACGTTCAGGATGTCCGCCCGGCTCTGCGCCTGCGTCGTCCCGTATGGCTGAATGTCGACGCAGACGAGCTTGGCGTCCGGATTCCGGCGCTTCAGCTTGTCCCACTCCGCCATCGTCGCCGTCGATCCGCGCCGGCTGGCATCGACCCACGACTCATTGTCGGAGACGATTACCACCAGATCGACGCTAGCCCGTTCCGCGTTCAGCATCGCCAGCGGTGCCGAGACATTCGTCCCGCCCCCGCCTACGCCTGCCAGCTTCGCCGCATTCACGGCGAGGCGGGCCTTGGCATCGAGCTTCAGCTTCACGACCGACTGTTCGAACGGCAGCACGCGCGCATCGCGATTGGTCCGCAGCATTGCGGCTGCGACCAGCGCCGCGACATCGATGCAGCGTACCGTGGACGAGGCGCCCTTGCGGTAGCCCGTCGCCGGCGACGTCATCGATCCCGACACGTCGGGGCAGACCACCACGCGGCCTGGCACCAGCGGCACTGCCGCGAGCGATTGCTCGAGTGCATCCTCCAGCGCCGCCTGGACCTTAAGCGGCACGCCCTCGCCGACCTGACCTAATGCCACCATCAACTGATAGGGCATCGGCCGGACCTTCGCGAGCGCTTGCCGATCGGCAAGCCGAGCCGCAACCGCTTCGGTGACCCCCGCCACGCCGAACGCGCCATTGCGCGCCAGGGTGTTGAGATTCATCCGCAGCGCTTGCCACCCGATCCGCGTCGCAAGCTCGGCCCAATTCTCCGCAGTCAGCGGGAACGCGGTAAGCCATTCGAACGGCACCGGCGGCAGCGGCAGCGTGTTGTCCGCCTTCCAAGCCTCGAACGCGGCGATCTCGGCGGGCAGAGCGGCAACGTCATAAGGACGCCCGATCAGCCAGCCATAGAACGCCTTGCGCGCGGCATCTGCCGGCTTGGGGTGAACCATCCGGACGATGTCGGCGAGGCTGGGGGCCTTGCCCGTTGCCGCCGCCATAAGCTGCGGCATCGACGCCGCCTCCAGCCAGCGCTGGACCAACCGCTTCGGCCGCGTGCCGAGCGACGTCCGCCCGACCTGCCCCGAGCGCATGATCTGCACAAAGTTGCGCAGCATCCGCCCGTTGTCGATCACCCGTCCGAAGACCGGCACCGCCAGATCGGGATCGGCGACCGTCAGATACGCCGCCAGTAACGCCGGCATGTCCTTCATCGCGGCTGACTTGCGCGCATAGATCGCAGCCTGCGCCACGAAATACGGATCGACCGCCTTGGCTGCCTCCAGCACATCGGCAAGCTGCGTCTCGGCAGCGCCATAGAATGTATCCGCCAGCGTTCCCGTCGCAGCAAGCTGCGCCAGCTTCGCCTCGGGGCCATAAGCATAGGCCGGTGCGCCCTCGCGGTTCACGGCATCAGGTCGTGGCTGCATCAGCTTGGCAATAGCCGAAGCGAAAAGTCCCTTGTTGGCCATCGTCCAACTCCTCAAATTCTGCCGTTCGGGGGCGACTGGCCCATTCCAGCCGCCCCGTGTCCGGTCCGCGATCAAGAAGGCCGAAATATCGCCTTGCTCGATGCCTTGTACATTGCAGAAGCCGTGCCAGTTGGTTCGGGCGTACCAGGTAAAATTTACAAACTACTGAAAAAAATTGATATTATTATCATCTCTGCACTGACCAGCGGCTGGCTGGGCCAGGCGCCTTCTCAAATGCCTTATCGATTTCGATAGTATTTTATCCTATGGGATAAGAATGAAACCGCTCACAGTCATCGGATTCCTGGGGTCCACGCTCGATGCGAGCAAGTTCGGTCCGTCGCGCTGGAACAAGTGGCGGCCAAGCGTCGGCGTGACGATGCACGAGGATTTGCGCGTCGATCGCTTTCTCCTGATCCATGGCAGCCCGCACAGTCGGCTCGCCGCCTATGTCGCCGAGGACATCGCCTCGGTCTCGCCCGAGACTTCGGTAGAGCTGCGCTTGCTCGACTTCACGGACCCGTGGGATTTTGAGGAAGTGTACGGCAAACTGCTCGACTTCGCCCGCGCCGAGCCATTCGATCCTGAGCTTGAGGATTACCTCGTCCACATCACCACCGGCACGCACGTCGCGCAGATCTGCCTTTTCCTACTGACCGAAGCGCGCTATCTCCCCGGGCGACTGCTGCAGACGCAGCCCGAGCGCGGATCGATCAACCCGGCGGGGATGTGGAACACGATCGATCTCGATTTGTCGCGCTACGATAGCATCGCGACGCGTTTCGCCGTCGCGAGTGCGGAAAGCGCGTCCTTCCTCAAATCCGGCATCGACACCCGTAATGCCGCCTTCAACCGCATGATCGACGAGATCGAGCGCGTGGCGCTGCGATCCAAGGCCCCGATCCTGCTGGTGGGGCCGACGGGTGCGGGCAAGAGCCTGCTCGCGCGCCGGATCTACGAGCTCAAGAAATCGAAGCATCAAGTCGCCGGGCCGTTCGTCGAGGTAAATTGCGCGACGCTGAAAGGCGACGGCGCGATGTCCGCGCTTTTCGGCCACCGCAAAGGCGCCTTCACGGGTGCCGTCGCCGATCGCCCGGGGCTGCTCCGCGCCGCCGACAAGGGCATGCTTTTCCTCGACGAGATCGGCGAACTGGGCCTAGACGAGCAAGCGATGATCCTGCGCGCAATCGAGGACAAGCGCTTCTTGCCCGTCGGCTCGGACAAGGAAGCGGCATCCGAATTCCAGTTGATCGCCGGCACCAACCGGGACCTGGGCGAAGCCGTCGCAGCCGGGGCATTTCGCGACGATCTTTATGCGCGACTCAACTTATGGACTTTTACGCTCCCCGGCCTCGCCGACCGGCGCGAGGATATTGAGCCCAACCTCGATTACGAACTTGATCGCTTCGCCGAACGCGAGGGCGACCGCGCCAGCTTCAACAAGGAGGCCCGACAACGCTACCTGTCGTTCGCCACCGCGCCTGATGCGCGCTGGCCCGGAAACTTCCGCGACCTGGCCGCGAGCGTGACGCGCATGGCGACGCTCTCTCCCAAGGGGCGGATCGACGTGGAATGCGTAAATGCCGAGATCGCGCGCCTGCAGCGGCTGTGGTCTGCACAGACGGACGATGGAGCGGGGGTGCTGGCCGAAATCTTGAACACAGCCGCGCTCGCGGAAATCGACCCGTTCGACCGTGTTCAGCTGGCCGAGACCATCCGCATATGCCGAAATAGTCGCTCGCTTTCCGAAGCCGGCCGTACGCTGTTCGCAGCCTCGCGTACGCGGCGCAGCACCGCCAATGACGCCGACCGGCTCAAAAAATACCTCGCCCGGTTCGGCCTGGACTGGGGCTCGGTTTCTCAAAGTTAGGTACGGATCGATTTTTGACGACCGACCGGTTTCGGATGGTTCGGTTGTCCACGCGCTGTCTGGAATTAAGGAGAATTGCAATAAGCTGCCGATGGTGCACCCAGCGGCCAGATCGTCATGCGCCGATTAAGCAATGGCGCTGCACTCCAGCTTTGTCTTTGAGGTGCGCCGTTTGCTATGAGCGCAGTTAGCCAGCTTTGCCGTGAAGAACTTCACCACCGCCGCGTCGAAGCTTGCATGAAACGCGCTGCGATCGAACCCGGGCGCGCTTTGGCATAGCTGGGGCATGGAAGCAGGGTCAGCACAAGGAGCGAGGAAGTCGAAGTGCCCCGCGCCCGGGACACTGTGGAATTCAGGCCGGGTGGGCAGCGCGGCTCGCACAGCATCTGCATAGAAGGGCGCCGGAAGAATATGGTCATCGTCAGCGCGCCATAGCTGTACCGGCACTCGGACTTGGGAAAGGCCAGCACGATCGAAGGCGAAGCCGAGTGCCGGGGCGGCAATGACGGCAACCTTGATCCGCGCATCCCGCAGGCGCGGCCATGGTGCGGCTTCACTTCGCGGCTGTGCCTTCAATAGCGCGCAGTCGAAGAAGTCGGGATGCTGCGCGCAATGGCCGGCGAGACGGGACAGGTCGGGCCGTCCACCGATTGCCGCCAGGACGGTAAGCCCTCCAGCCGAAAAGCCAAACGCCCCGATCCGGTCAGGGTCGATAGCGGCGCGGCCGGGCCAAGTCCGGATCATGTAGGTGATGACCGCGCTCAGCGCTGCCGGGCGCCCCTCAATCTGGGTGGCACGGCTGTTGTCACGCCAATTATCGCCGGGATGGGTAAGAGCAGCGACGATGAACCCGGCCCGGGCCAGCGCCACTGCTGTATCGACATGGCCTGCAAAATCACCCCCAGTGCCATGAGAAATGACGACCAGCGGATGACGCTCGGCAGGCACGCTCGCATTGGGCACCACGTCCTGCGCGTATAAGCCGAGCCGCTGGTAAGAAGGCGTTCCCGAAGCTGGATACCAGATGCCGACCTCGATGCCGTCGGGAGTCGTCCGATGCTCGTAGCCGGCCTGCACCGATTGAGCTTCGACCGCTGGAGCGGCCAGAATGATGAACAGCAAAGCGACAGCGAGGCGTAACGGCATGGACGGGCTCCTATGTGTGCAGCCCTGGCTGGCCGTAGCGAGGTCGCGGGCAAAGGTTGCTTTTCGTGAATGGGCGAGTGGGTTCGCGATTTGGCGAACGGGGCTTCGCCGCCTGCCATGGCTGGAGTAGAAGAAGGAATGCGCGCCCTCACTCTCGCTCCCAATCCCGCTGCCTTTGCCGCCTCCATCCTGCGTTGGGCCGGTGTCGCGGTTGTCGCGGGCGCTGTGTTGGCGATCCTGGGGCCATTCGGCAGCTACATGAACGGCGGACCGGTCCGGCTTGTCACCTACTGGATCAGCGCCATGCTGCTCGGCTCCATCCTGTACGGCACGGCTTACGTCGTCGTCGATAGGTGGGCTTCCCAAAGTGCCCTTAGATGGTGGGCGGGCTTGATTGCGGGCACGCTGTTGGCCAGCGTGCCCGAGGCGCTTGCCACGCGGGGGGGAGCGTTCTGGCTATGGCCCGAACTGGCGCGGCTCGGCTTGTCGTGGCCGCTGTGGTTTCTTCAAACTGCTACGATCGGGCTGGTGAGCATGGTCGGCGTGGGTGCCATCGCCCGGCGCTCTGCCCCGTCAAACGAGCGCCCCCCTCCTCTCGCACCTATCGGGGTGGCAAACTCCTCGTTGGGCGGCGACGTACTGGCCCTACAAATGGAGGATCATTACGTTCGAGTGCATCGGCCCACTGGATCGGAATTGATCCATCTTCCGCTAGGCCGGGCTATCGAGTGCGTTGGGCCGAAAGGGCTGCGAACACACCGGTCATGGTGGGTCGCGAGCCATGCAGTCGCCGGGGTGGAAGGTAATGCTCGCTCCATGCGCGTTCTGCTATCGAACGGCGTGGTCGCACCTGTCGCGCGTTCGGCGATCGCCCAGCTAAGAGCTGCCGGATGGATCGCCAATGCCGGCAACCTGCAGGAGCATGGGTCGATGGCTTCAAATACGCCCCTTGGCGGAACACGCCGGGGTTCGGCGAAATTGTGAGGTCAGGGCCAGCTTGCATAAGTCGCTGGCATTCAAATCTGGCAATGATCCCGGCCATCGCCATTGGTTCGCCGCCAATCGCGTTCCTGGGTGAATCTCGATCCTCGGAGATCGAGAGGGGGAGGGCAGGCCTTCGAGCGCGAACTGCGCCAGCACGATCATCTTACGGAACTTCTCACCATCGAAGTATGGCACCACGCTGACGAACTCATTGCTCAATCTGTCTGTAGTGGGAATCCAATAGCGGATTTAACGGATCGATTACATGGCAACTTATAGGCCGATTCGTATCTCGGTCCATCACGGGTAATCAATCGACTGCGTGCTGCGGGGGTTGGCCGACGAAAACGATCTTCGTCCGCTATCAACTTCTCAATCGATGTATCATATGCCTGTCGCGCACATGTGCTCCCAGGCGGCAGCAGATCACCTTCAGCGCTGCTTCCGGGTCGGCGTCCTTCCCGCACACGAAAAGATCGACGGCCGCCACACCTTCTTCTGGCCAAGTATGGATGGAGATGTGCGATTCCGCCAGGAGCGCCACGCCGGTGATGCCCATGCCTTCCCCGAAATGGTGCAGGCGCACGTCGAGCACGGTTAGCCCTGCTGCACCGGCGGCGTCGCGCAAGGCCGTCTCGATGAGCGTCAGGTCATCCAGCCCAGTACAATCGACAAGGTCCGCGATGAGGTGAACGCTGGTTCCGGCGCTATGGGTCATGAGGAAGACAGCGTTTCATGGGCATGGCCCAAGTGCGACATGGCCGCTTCTGCCGCGACGACGCCATAGTGGTGCGCTTCTTCGAACAGCGACAGACCGCCGAGGTCGGAATGGGCGAACAGCACTGGCGGCTTCGCGCTGCGGGCAGCAAGGCGAGCCGGGTCCGTCAGAAAGCCAGGCATCGGCCGGATCATGGCATGGCCCCATCGCCAGACATCGATACGTTCGATACTGCCATCGAGCTCGGGGTTCATTGCCAGCAAGTCTTCGCGCACGATATGCTGCCAGCGCTCCAGCGACCGAGTCTGCATGATCCGGCGTGCGTCCTGCGGCGTGTGACGCGACAGGGGCATGTACCACGTCAGCACAGTCGGCCCGGCATCAGTGCTCGAGCTTTGATGCGTGGCGACGACATAACCGAGCGCGTCGCTGGCGGTGGAGACATTGTCCCAGGCAAGCGGTACGCCTTTGCCGGAAGGGTGGCGGGATACAGTGACGTTGGCCACCACCCATGGCGCATACGAAAAGCGTCCGGCGGCGCAATGGCGCGGGGCGACGCGGGCAGCCACGAAATGCGGCATAGCAAGGATCGCGATTTTCGCACGCAGGCGGCGGCTGCGGCGGGGGGCATGATCGAAGACGTCCAGTTCGGCGCCGCCATCGGGCATCGCTTCCACCCGGAAGACGCTGTGCCCTGAGCGCACATGCGGGCTGATGCGCGCGGCCATCAGGGTGGCGAGCCTGTCATTGCCCTCGGGCCAGGTCAATTCGCGGTCGCCATCGCCATGGGCGGCCCAGCCGCGCCGGGCGGCGAAGTAATGGATGCCCGCCCAGGCGGAGACGTGATCGGGCTCCGTACCATAGTCGTCCCGGCAGCAGTATCGCAGGTAGGCGCGTAAGGCGGGCGCCGTGAAGCCCTCGCGATCGAGCCAAGCGGCGAAGCTGTGACCATCCAGCGCGGTGTAATGCGGATCGGTACTCGAAAGCGCCGACGGCACCGCAAAGGCCGGGCGCCCGTCCGAGCCTCTTGCCGCGCGGAAGGCCGCCATGCGCGCGTCGAAGGAGCGCCGCTGGTCATGCTCCGGCAAAGGCAGGCCGGACTGTGGGAAAAGCCCTTCCTGCCATTCGCCACGCCAAAGCACGCGCTCTTCGAGGTCGGCACAAAGTTGGTAGGGATCGTAGGTCGGACCGTCCGCCGTATCGCCGACGATCATCCCGAAACCCCGCAGCATATGGCGCAGGGCGGTGGCTTCGCGATTGGGAACCGGCAGGTAATGCGCGCCAAGGGGATAGGCGCTCACGGCATTGAGGCCCGAACGCGCGTTGCCGCCAGTGCGGTCCTCCAACTCGAACAAGGTGAAATCGTCGAATCCCGCTTCGGCGAGGCGCCAGCCTGCGGCAAGTCCCGCGACACCGCCGCCGGCGATGACAACGCCGACTTCCTCCACCGGACCTTCGGGAAGGGGGAACCTGCCGTCGCGCAGCAGGTGGCCGCGTTGCCAATCGGCACCGTCGAGCGTCCCGGCGATGGCGGGCTGCTCGCAGCCAGCCAGGAGAGAGACGCCAAATGTGGCCGAAGCGCCGGCAAGCACGCCACGCCGGCTCGTCTCAACCTTCATAGCGGCCCCACTCCCGCGCGAAACTGCGGACGAGCGCCTGATTGTCGAGACGGTTCACCGGGGCCGGGCGGCGGGCCATGTCGGGCGGAAAGTCGAACATCGCCCGTTCGCTCGACGGGGTCAGGAAACGCAAGTGCCGGGGCAGCCTCACCGCGTCGGCGAGTTGGCGGTGCGCGGCAAGCGTGAAGCCCCATTCGCCAAAGCTGGGCACATAGGCGTGATAGCCGCGTGTCTGTAGCCCAGCGGCCTCCAAGGTGCTGGCAACGGTCCAATAGGATGTAGGCGCCACCAGCGGCGAAGTGCTCTGGACGGTCATCACCCCGTCGGGCGCGAGCAGGCGCGCAACCTCGCGGTAGAAGGTTTCGGTATAGAGCTTGCCCAACGAGAACTCGGTGGGATCAGGGAAATCGACGATAACGGCGTCGTACGTCCCACGCGCCTGGCGAACCCAGCGAAAAGCATCCGCGTTGCGCACCTCCAGGCGCGGTGAGGACAGCGACCTGGCGTTGAGGGCCGCCAGTTGCGGCGTGTCGCGAAACAAGCTGGTCATCGCGGGATCGAGATCGACTAGCGTGACCTGCTGCACGCGCGGATCGCGCAAGACCTCTCGTGCTGCCAGACCGTCACCGCCACCCAGGATCAGGACGCTGCGTGGATCGGCGACGCGGCCCAGCACCGGCCAGACCAGCGCCTCGTGGTAACGGTATTCGTCGCGCGTGGAAAATTGCAGATTACCGTTGAGGTAAAGGCGAAGGTCGTCGCCGCGCCGAGTCAGAACCATGCGCTGATACGGAGTCGAGCGGGCATAGATTACTGGCTCGGCATAGAAGGCGACTTCCGACCAGCGCTGCAACTTGTCTGCCGCGATCAGCCCGGCGACGAGACTGCCGGTGACCACCAGCGCCGCGAACACGTCCGTAGCGATCCGCCTCTGGTGCCGCAGGGCGATCAGCAGCGCCAGCGCCACGGCCACGTTGGCCAAGCCGAACACGAAGCCGGTGCGGATCATGCCCAGCCAGGGCACCAGCACCAACGGGAACAGCAGCGAGGCGATCAGCGCACCGACGTAGTCGTAGGTCAGCACGTTGGACACCAGTTCGCGGAAGGCGAAGCGGTGGCGCAGGATGCGGATCAGCAGCGGGATCTCCAACCCCACCAATACCCCGATCGCCAGAACCAGCGCATAAAGCACGATGCGAAAGTCGCCGACCAGCGGGAACAGCAGGAACAGCCCCGCCGCCGACCAACCGCCGATCGCCGCGATCAGGATCTCCACCCGTACGAAGACGCCCAGTTCGTCGCGGCGGACGTGGCGCGACATCCAACTGCCCACGCCCATGGCGAACAAGTAGGTGCCGATGACCGTCGAGAACTGGGTGACACTATCGCCCAGGAGATAGCTGGCCAGTGTTCCGGCGAGCAATTCGTAGATCAGCCCGCACGTCGCCACCACCAGCACCGAGACGAGCAGGATCACTGCCAATGAGGCGGGGGCTTTTTCTTCGCCAATAGGGTCGCCGGTATTCGCCTGCGTTTCAGCCATGAATGGCGGCGGCGATGATATTGGATATGCCTAGTGCCACGGCTCCGGCGAGCAAAGCGACCGCGGTGTTGCGCCGCTCGATGATCTCGCGCCACAACTCGCCGGGGGTCAGCTTATCCACCAGCACGAAACTAATGACGAAGATGACGATGCCCAGCGCCGCGTAGAGCAAGGTCGCGAGGAAGATCGAAAGTGTCAGCACGGGGCACGTCTCCTTGAAGGTTCACTTGTGCGTGGGGCCGTAGATGCCATGGGCGGTCGTGTGGCGCTGCTCGCTGGAATACGGCGACCACGCATAATACGACGCAATGAGGCATCCTGCGAAAACCAGAGCGACCCACAGAATGAAAAGGACGAAACGCAATGGCATCAGCGAGGCTCCTCCCGGAACCGATGCCATAGCGCCAGGCAAGGAAATGCGAACAGCAGCAAGGCCGCTGTCCACCAGTTACCCCAGGGCAAGGCACCGGTCTCGGCCTGGATCGATACTGTTATTTCCTGCGGCGACGAAGACCAGCCCAGCGAAGCGGGTGACGGATCCGATGGCCAGCCATGGGCAGCCGCATCGACATAGACGTCATATGTGCCGCGCCGAACCTGTCCGAAGAGGGTCGTGTCGGTAAGGGTTCCTTCACTCCAGTAACCATCGCTGTCATGACCGGAATAATGCTCGACCATGCCGTAGCCGTCGATCGACTGGCCTGTTGCGCGGTCTACGAGGGCGTAGTCGAGATCGACCCAGGTGTTGCTGATATTCGCCGTCTGAGCCTTCACCGTTACGAACTGGTAGGGCCGCTGCACCGAGATCGTGCCAATCTTCACACCTTCGCGCGTCTTGCCATAAGGCGCATCGATGCTGCCGGAGGCGCGATCCACCGGCCCGGAAATGAACGCCATCGCCAGTAACAACAAAACCAGCGCGCCAAGCGCAAAGGCGAACATCGCCGACAGGTCGCTGGTTGGCCGGGCTGTTACGGCGAAGGGAGCGAAAGGCTGGGCGGAAGCGCGGCGACGCGGTTTGTGATCGCGCAATCCGAAGGCTGCGTTGACCGTCGCGGCCCCAACCGGAATGAGTTGGGTCCAGTTCACTTCCCCGCCGCCATCTTCACGTGACAGGATCACTTTGCCGCGTTCGAACAGGCAGGCCGCAACCCGGTCACCCTTGCGCACGCGCCAGTAGAACTCTCCCAGAACGGCAGTCGTCCGCGTCGTGCCCTCGGCACCGTCGCGGATGTAGCGTTCGCCGCGCCAGGTGACGGTGTCGTCGTCGCCTTCCG
The DNA here is from genome assembly GCF_000272475.1 of Novosphingobium sp. Rr 2-17. Lineage (GTDB taxonomy): Bacteria > Pseudomonadota > Alphaproteobacteria > Sphingomonadales > Sphingomonadaceae > Novosphingobium. Next base: position 14,695 of record NZ_AKFJ01000005.1, on the reverse strand, counting down.
GCAGGTCGAGCATCATGGTGCCGAACTGCCATTCGGCCCCGCTTAGAACCAGCCAACGGTAACCGGCATAAGGGTTGAACAACAAGTATTCGTCCCAGGCATAAGCCTCGTCTTTGCGGGCCAGCGCGCCCACGACTTCCCACTCGACCTCGAACAGGGTGCCCCGCCTGCCAAGCTTGAGGCGAAACTGCCGCGCGGCGCGCTTGTGCGCCTCGATCAGCGCGACTTCGGGACGCGACACGTCGAGCAGCGATCCACAATGCTGACACGCGAGGTTGACGCTGTAGCCGGCCGCGCGCACTTCCAGCGCGCCACCGCACTGCGGGCAGATGATCGCTCGCACCGCTGTCACCGGACCAACCCGTGGGGCATGTCCCAGCCCTCCAAGACCCGCAGGTTGGCAGGGCTGAGCGAGGCAAGATCGCTGTAGTAGCCGAGCCACGCAGACACGCCGCGCTCGTCACGCTGCAGGCTCATCGCCTCGCGGTTGGGGCCGCGAAAGTCGATGCTGGTCATGATCCGCCCCGGCAGGGTCGGAAACGGCAGGTCGCCCTCGCTGCCAAGGCACTGCGCTTGCTTGATATCAATGGCGGTGAGCGTAACGCCTTCGAACACGAGCTGGGTTCCCAGGGCGATTTCTCCGCCTTGCGCGAAGCTCGCAATGGCGGGCTGTTTCAGCAAGGCGGGCTGCGCGGCGGTGAGCATGAACGCACCCATGGCCTCGCCCAGCCAGCGCTCGGTGCCGTCACCGCCGTCCAGCAGCCACTCGTTCCACGCCCCGTCGGGCCAACCCCAGCGTACCCGACCGATGACGGTGAGCTTCAGCCCCTCGACCAGCAGGCTCGTACCCAGCTCGATCGGTGAAACGTCTGGCGGCAACACGGCGACCTTGCCTACGTCCTCGATCGTAAGGCCGGTGCGCAGGATCAGCGACTGGCAATAGGCGCAAGTGGCATAAGGCAGCGCGCTGCGCTCGGGCAGCAGTGCGCCACAAGAAGGGCAATTGCTCACGTCTTCCCCCTGAGAAGGCGCGTCAGCGGATGCGCGAAAGAAGCTCGCCCTTCTTGGCGTCGAACTCTTCCTGACTCAACGCGCCGAGGGTCACCAGCTTGTGCAGTTTCTCAATCGTGGCGATCGGGTCTTCTACAGGAGCGGTCGATCCACTCAGTCCCTGTGCTCCCAGTCCCTGTGATCCCAGTCCGGATGCTCCGAGTCCTTGCGCCATCGCGCCGCCCAGCGCGGTCGCGGCGGCAACGCCGGCACCGATCCCGGCGATCGAGCCACCATCCTGTCCGGCGGCGGCTTCGATTGCCTCGGCCGCCTGGAATCGGGTGTAGTTGCCAAGGTCGCCCAGCACCCGCATCGACGAGCCCTTGTCCAGATGAGCCTGCACGTCTTCCGGCAGGGAAATGCTCTCGACATAGAAACTGAGGCAGGCGAGCCCCCATTGGGCGAAAGCCTTATCCACCTCGACCCGAATGCGTTCAGACAGCGCCTGCTGGCTGGTAGCGAGGTCGAGGAACGGCACGCCGCTACCACCAAGAGCAGTGGCAATGGCAGTTTGGATCGCGGCCCGTAGCTGCGGTTCAAGCGCGGCTACACTCACACTCTCGAGCGTGCCGACCACCCGCTCGACGAAGGTATCGACGGCGGCGATGCGGAACGAATAGGACCCGAACGCCCGCAAACGCAAAGCGCCCAATTCAGAATCGCGCACGGTCACCGGCTGGCCAGTGCCCCATTTGAGGCCATGCTGCTCCTTGAACGACAGGAACACGACGTCGGACTTGAACGGCGAGGCAAAGCCCTTGTCCCAGTTCATCAAGCTGGTGAGGATCGGCAGGTTGGCGGTATCGAGCCGGTGCAATCCGGGCTCGAACGTATCGGCAAGGTTCCCCTCGTTTACGAAGAGCGCCACCTGTCCTTCACGGACGGTAAGCTGGGCGCCAGTCTGAATCTCCCGCCCGTCGAAAGGAACGCGCCAAGCCAACTCGCCGGGCTGCTCGATCCAGTCGATCACGTCGATGAACTGCTTCTTCAAAAAGTCGAACATGATGTCCCCGCCAAAGTTGCAGTCAGACTAAATGGCTAGGCTGCAGAAAGAAAGCAGCAAACCATTCTGCGTCCAAAGCCTATGACAGACGCGAGGTTGGCGATCGCTGCCGCCATTCGTACCGCTGGCTTTCTTGATTGGGATGATGGTGCCGTGAGAGTTCTGGCTCGGGGGGCTGCAAGGGGAAGAAAGACGGTAGAACTGACCACCACGATCGACTTTCCACAGGAAAGGAGCTGCGCGGTTAAACCGTATTAGGGGGAAGCGCTGGCAGGCCGGAGCGCGGCTAGATAGCGTGCAGGGCTCCTACATATGAAAGCCCACGCAATGAATACTGGCATGCTGGCCGTTAACACCGCCGCGCCTACACAGTGGTCACGGAAGCCAGGGTTGGACCTCATTCGCGCGATCGCGATTGGCTGGGTTATGCTGTACCATGCGAGCATAATGGGCTTGATTGCGGACCCGGACCGCTGGTTCCTATCTTTCGGGTGGATGGGCGTCGATTTGTTCTTTGTCTTGAGCGGTTACTTGATCGCGAGCCAACTTTTTCGCCCCTTTGCACGGGGCCAAAGTCCTGACTATCGACAATTTTTCTCCCGTCGCCTTCTGCGGACACTGCCGGCCTACACGGTTTTGCTCGCAATATATTTCCTCGCTCCGGCTATCCGCGAGCGCGCATCGATACAGCCCTTCTGGCAATTTCTCACCTTCACGGAAAACCTGCTGATCGATGTCGATCGGCGGACCGCCTTCTCACAGGTCTGGTCTCTGTGTGTTGAGGAGCAGTTCTATCTGATCTTCCCGATCGCGGTGGTGTTGCTTGCGGCCCAACCGAGCGCGAGGAAGACGATAACAGCCATTGTATCAGTCCTTGCCTTGGGGATTGTGGTGCGTGGCTATCTATGGCTGGGCCACGTTTCGTCTGAGGCATTTGACCCGACCGGCACGCCCGGCGCCTTGAGTTACATGAAGCTGATATATTATCCGACCTGGAGCCGCTTGGATGGGCTCCTCGCAGGGATCAGCATAGCCGCAGTCGAGATCTTTCGTCCCTCCTGGTGGCGGAAGATGACGTGGAGGCCAAATATCCTGCTTGCGCTGGGTAGCCTGGGAATAGGAGCGTCAATGCTGTGGTTTGGGGAGCAGATCAGCACACTGTACCCGACGATGTTCGCGTTCCCCCTTTTGTCTTGGAGCATTGCTGCGTTGGTGGCCGGAGCTTCCGACGGCCGCTCACTTATCGGTCGCTACAATGTCCCAGGCGCTAAGGCTTTAGCCACGGGAGCTTATAGTCTCTACCTTTCACACAAAATCGCGTTTCATCTCGTCGCGCCAGCAGGTGATGGCTCTCCGGACTGGCTGCACCTTGGCCTCGCTCTCAGCCTGGCTCTGGCCTTCGGTGCCGTTCTTTACTGGTGCGTGGAGCGCCCCTTCCTCAGGCTGCGTGATCGTCTGGATTGGGGATGCTATTCTGGGAAAGTGGTAGCGGTCGCCGCAGCTATCAACTGTTCGGCTGCGGCGCCGGCAAGAGGCGGCGAGGCCAGCACGACAGATGTGGCGATCTGCCGCTCGGGCACGGTCCAGTAGGTGCGGAGCAGCGGTGCGATGTCATCGTCACCGACACGCGCGAAGCCATGCTGTTCGTAGAAGCGGATCGCCCAACCCGCCGCCGCCCATGTGCCGATCAGGATCGGCCTTTCGGCATTTTGACACAGATGCCCAAGCAGCCGCGCACCGATTCCCTGCCCCTGCCATTCGGGCAGAACATAGGCGTGGCGGATCAGGTCCACGTTGTGGCAGCGCTGCACGCCCATCACACCTATAAGCCGATCCCGTGTCTCGCAGCCGCTGAACGTCACCCCATTGGCCAGCTCCGACGCGAATTCGTCGCTGGACATATAGGGTTCGTGCCAGCGATCGGCCGGGATAATGCCGCGATAGGCCTCGGCCGCAGCGTTGATGATAGCGAGCATGTCGGCGGTGTCATCCGCGCCGCATCGGCGGATGGCTCCTTCTGCGTAATCCCGCTGTGTCATGTCCCTGCACCTCCTGCGTCGTGTCGAGCAGAGACTAGTGGTGACGGGCGGCCACGCTCTTGAACGAAATTGCGGGAGCGCGCCGGACCGCGCTGGCATAGGCACCTGGTGTGAAGCCGTGACGCGCCACAAAGATGCGGTGCATGTGGCTCTGGTCCGCAAAGCCCGCCTCAACGGCCGCGTCGGCCAAGGTGGAGCCCTGCCGGATCAACGTGCGCGCCATGTCCAAGCGACGCTGCATCACATAGGCATGGGGTGTCAGGCCGGTCAGCCGCGCGAATGCCCGCACCGTCTGGTAGCGGCTCAGACCTGCCAGCGCCGCGAGCTCGGACAGGGCGTGGGGACGTGCCGGGGCATCGGCGATCCGTTCGCGGACCCTTGAAACCCGTGAGAGCGGGAGACCTGCCGGCCTTTGCACCACATCAAACAAACGACCAAACAGCGTCAGCAACCGTTCCTCGAAAGCTGGCTCGCCTTGGGGATGGATCGCGGCCTCGCGCACCGCAACGAACAGGCCAGCAAGGCGCGGATCGTCGACGACCGGCGCGTGAAGCTCCCGGATCACGCTTCGCCCTTCGTCAAGGTCGGCGACCAGGGTGCCGACGATGCGCTGCGAGAAATAGAGCATCGACCATGATCGGTTCGAACCGATCGGAGCCCCATCGTGCAGCTCGGCAGGGTTCACGGTGATGAGGTTACCGCAAACCGCCTCGACCGGCCCGCGTCCGCTCCACGATCGCTGCGCCCCACTTGTGACCAGACCGACGCCGAACTCGTCATGCATATGGCGTGCAAACGAACGCGCTGAATAAGCATCGACGGCGGTCACTGCCCCCGATTCAAGTGATCGCACATGGAAAGCATCGTCTTTCATCAGGTACGATTATGCACCCCCATGAGGAACACGCAACGGCAGGCCGCGAGGAGCCGGCTTCTCGCAAAGGAAGGTCGAGTGGGAAGGCCCGGGCGTTCCCAAACGTATCGAGAAATGGGAAGCTAGGCGATCCGCTCGCGGACGAACTTCGCCCGTTCTGCTATGGGTGCGAGGGGGAGCGTGACAAGCTCGTAGCCCAAACCCAAGTAGGCATCCACCATTGCATGGTACGTGGCTTCGGCCTCCACCAGCGTCTGCTTGCGCTCGGTATCCTGCTCGAAGATAGCCGGCCAGTGTGGGGCGATGAACACCCTGCTCGCGTAGCGCCGCAACTCTGCTGCCCGCAGCACTGGTGCCGGCACGGGCAATCCGCAAAGCCGCAGATAGCCGATAACGTCGGGAATGCCACGATCGAAGATGATCGGCCCGGGCGCGTTCACTGCGTCACGATAAGATCGCATCTCCCATGCGAGCATTAAGTTCGCGAACGCTTCCCGATCGTTCCACGGTAAGGCGGTGCCGCCAATGTCTATCTGATCCTGGATGATCGCCCTGGCGGCCTCCGGCATGTGGCGTATGCCCTCGGCGGCCAGAGCGTCGATCAGGCTGGTTTTCCCCGACCCGGGGCGCCCGTGATTATATGAAGATGGCCAGTCATCCTCTACGTGTGTCGTCTCGCAAGGGATCAGGAAACGGGGATCGGGACTTCGTTGAGCCGCTTGCGGAGGAAGAACCGTTTTTGCCCGATGGGATGATCGTCCAGAGTGCCAAACACCTCAAAGCCAAGCTTTTCGTAAAAGCCGCGAGCCTGAAACTCGTAAGTGTCGAGCCAGAGGCCAATGCAGCCGTTGGCACGGGCGATGCCCTCGGCTTCGGCCATTAAGGCTTTGCCAGAGCCTCCTCCCCGTCGATCCTCGGGTACTGCCAGAAGCTCTACGAAGCGCCAATCGTAAACGCACTTGCCCCATAGGCCGCCGATGTGACTGCCCTGCTCGTCGGTCAGCAGGATTGCCACCGGACGGATATTCGGGGCGCCGGCTCGAGCGATATTATAGGCTCGAAGCGGCGCGAGAACAGCGTCGCGGTGAGCATCTGTCGGTTCTTCCGGGATCGTGATGCGTAAGGTCATGGAGCAGCCATATCCCAGCTCCACCTCGACCCCAAGACCTTCCCAAAGGGAACGGAGATCGAGACGGCAAATGCGTTTGCAGAATGGATCGAGTTTCGAGAATTGTGCACTTGCGGCACCTTTGCCTTGCTATAGTCCCGCCGCATCCATCTTTTCCGCTTCGTAGTCGCCGTCCTCACCCGGATAGCGCAACAGCTTCTCGAAACGACCATCCGCTTTCGCCAGAGACCAGACGAGGCTCTGCCCAGCGGGTAGTACGCTGGGTTCCATGGCGAACACCGGAGATGCAAAGGCCGCCGTTGCGTCGATGAGCCGCCAGCCTCGCTCTCTGAACATCGAAAGCATATCATCAAGGAAAAGGCCGGTCGTCAGCCGGTGGTGAAGCAGGATTGTATGATCAATTGAGTGTCCGAAAAGCGACCGCGACAGACTGTCATAGAAGGTCGCGCGATCCCAGATGTGATCTAAGTAGAAGCGTCTATACGGGGCGATCTGGGCCTTTGGGTCGGCCTTGAGACGTGCCTTCAGCCGGTTATCTATATACCAGTCCGATGTGTCGATGGTCACATGGGCGTTGGCATACTCATGCTGTCTCAGCAGCATACGCATCTTGTCTCGACCGTCCGCTGTATTGCCCTCGGCCAGATAGGGGAAGCGAAAGAGCTTGCGGAAGCCCGGATAGCCGGACAGCAATGGCTCACACTTCATAATATCAGCCATCAGTTCATCAGGGCTCTTGCCGCCGAAATACTGATGCGAGTAACTGTGATTACCGAGGATGTGGCCGCCATCTGACCATGCTGAGAGAATGCGTGGGCTAAGCTCACCGTCAACATACTTCCCTGCAACGAACCCGCCCGCCTTGACCTTATGACGCTGTAAAGCTTTGCGAATGGCTGTATCGCGGTCGTTCCCCGACATCAGAGCGGTGTCCGACAGATCGAAGTCGTCTATCGTGACGGCAATGCCTGGCGCACGCCCACCTCGTGCCGACCCCCGCGCCGAGTGCACGGCAGAAAGCCCCAACGCGGCAAAGCCCGCGAGTAGGGAGCGACGATCAGGACAAAAAGTCATCCCGCTTTTATGCTGCTCCTATCTTGAGGTGACAATGCCGCATCACCCGGCCTTCCCGATTGGGAATGTGGCGCCGAAAAACGGGCGGGCAAAGTCTGCCGGGACACCTTCAAGGGCGAAGCTTTCTTGAAAGCTGTTCCCGATTGGGTTTTCCCAAAATTCGCCTATGCAAATGGAGAAATGGGAAAAGTGCTTTGTGCCCAGACGACCGGTTCCAGGACGCCCGGCGAGACGGTGACACGACTGAGATTGGGCGAATCGCGAACGACCGCTCCAAAATTTGCGCACTCGACGCCCAGGCGAGGCGACAACGGCAAAATGTGGTGGGAAGCGACCGTTCACGCCGCTATTGGTTTCGGTGCAACGGTAGCACAACTGGAGAGTGCGCCAGCTTCGCTGGGAGTATGTGCGGTTCAAGTCCCACTCGTTGCGACTACGACCGACATTGGTGGAAGGCGGTCATCGTTACCTTCGCCGGATTTGAAGGTTGATCTCGTCGCCTGGGAAACGGGCGGCGATATGATCGACCCAGCGCATCACTCCTTTTAGCTTCGACGAACGTGACGCTCTGAAATTTGCGCAGGTCTTAGCTTTCGTTTCAAATTGATCCGCAGTTGGAAGCCAGGGCGCGCTCATGCACGATGCATATTGTTGTCCAATAGAAATATCCTCTTTCGATAACCCCTCGACGTTCAACACAAGTTGCGCCGGTAACTCGGTGACATCCGCAAGAGTTACGACTGGAACCATGAGCAGTATCGGGGCGAAAATGATTCTTAACACGCCGCATCCTCGATTGGTTTTTGCGCCCAAACGCGTTGCATGAACACGTAATGTCCGCAAGTGGGCCACTGCCGACAGGCAGCTTGGTCGCGGATAGGAATGGCTTAGCCTGGTGGCTAGCGGAACGTCCGTTTTCTCTCAGATCGCCAACGTCGGAACGCCGACCAGATGAAAACGACTGCGAACATCGTCATGGCACGCATGGGAAACCGATGTGCGGCTTCCGTCAGGCTCTTGCTCCACAACCAATCCGCCAAGAACCCGCCCGCCAAAACGGTTAGGGCGATCTTCACCGGCGGATACCAAAAGCGCTCTCGCATGTGGTCATCCTACACGAGCCTAGAATGACCGCAATTGGGCGTTACTCGCCGTTTAGCGAGGAGTGCCGCAACCAGTTGCGAAGGATGAAACGAGAGCCTTCCCAGATTGTAATTCCGCCAATTAATATTATCCAGAAATTGACATCTTCTTCGGTCGAAATGGGAAAAATAGCGCCGATAATGGCAAGAGCCAACGCTAACGCGCCTGAGACAACTTCGATTCCGATCCTTTTCATTTGGTAACGGTATCCTTACACGGCGCGTCCGGCAACGTCCGCTACTGGGCGATTTAAGCCATACGATTAATTATTTCCGGGAGCGGCAGCAAGTCGCCGCCCATCGCTCCAAACCCGACATTCGCCTATCGGGCAGTTGCGCATACAGCCTAGAGAAAGCGGAAGGTCCGCTGCTGAGAGTGCGAAATTGCCATCTGAACGTCTCCGCCGACACCGCTATCATCGGGAAACGCGGCATACAGGGGGCGAACCTAGAGCCTTCCACTCTTCCTTACGGACAGAATAGCCGGATCGCTTTCGGCCCTTAGTTAGCATAATTGCGATAGGCGGCCGGCGCAAAACCGCAACCGACCGAAGGCTGTGTTGGCCCAGTTGTGGGGCGGCATTGCAGCTGGAAAATTGGGCAAAGTGGGCACACCAGCCCTAAACAGCCTAACAGGTGGAGTGAATTGATGAAGCAGAGCGATTCGAGTCCGGAGCAGGAGCGCAACGCGGCGATCTATGTTGCCGTGATTGATGGGGCGACCTTTGGGCAACTTGCCGAGAAGTATTGCATCAGCAAGGTACGTGTGCAGAAAGCTTACGCGCGGGAGCGAGAAAATGCATGGGAAGCGCGGAAGCGTGGTGAATGTAGTTATCGTGATCGACCGTTTCCGTCGGACGTTTGAACCTGACACTTCCGCTCGGACATGAGGATGGGAAAGGCATCGATAAGGCCCGTGATCTGAGCCTTCCATGGCTGAAGCCACTGGTTGAAATCGTCAGGCCCTACGCCCAGCAATGCTACTCGACCTGTGTGTCTTGGCGTTCTACCTGCAAGGCCATGCTGCATGTCGTCCATCATCCCGGTTACGTGGTTGAAACCGACCGCATGGGCACTTTTCCGCATGACAAGTATGCGCTGGTCATGCGTGTGCTGGGCGGAAGTGGCGAAACAATGAAGGTCCATGCGCCCGAAGTCATGCCGCGAGAATGGCTCGAGGCTGTCCACGAACCGGCCTATGTCGACGAAGTCATCAATTGCTCGGTGCCGGCGGCCAAGCAGCGCCGGATCGGCTTTGCGATCGACGAGCGGATCTCCCGGCGATCGCAGCTCTCTCCCGGTGGAACGTGGCTTGCAGCGAAGCTGGCGCTGCAGCACGGGTATGCTGCAAATTCCGCTGGCGGCAGCCACCACGCTCTGGCCGATTCCGGTGCGGGCTATTGCGTGTTCAATGATCTGGCGCTCACCGCCAACAGGCTAATCGCGGAGCGTAACGTCTCGCGCATCCTGATCCTCGATCTCGACGTGCACCAGGGCGATGGCACTGCGGCCCTGACCGCAGGGCGCAGCGACATCTTCACGCTTTCCATTCATGCCGAGAAGAACTTCCCCACACGCAAGGCGCGCTCTTCACTGGATGTCGGACTGCCAGATGCGACGGGCGATGCGGGCTATCTGGAAGCTCTGGCCGGATCGCTGCCCATGGTCCTTGATCATTTCGTGCCGGAACTGATCCTGCTGCAGGCAGGCGTCGATGCCCATACGGACGACAAGCTTGGCCGGCTGTCCTTGACCGACGAAGGCCTCGCGCACCGCGATCGCTTTGTGGCGACTGAGGCGAAGCGGCGCGGCATTCCATTGGCGAGTACGCTGGGCGGCGGTTATGGCGCGGACCGCGAAGCCGTGGCCTTACGGCACGCGCGCACGATCCTCGCCCTTGCTGCCACGATCAATGCGAGGGATACCGCCTGATCACGCCGGCTGAACCCCGTGATGACGGGTCAGCAGCCTTCTATACTGATGTCCTGACTCTTTGCCGTCATAGGAAGTCCTAGTCAGAGATCGCCGCCTTTTTGGAACGGCGACCGGCATCATCCCTAGCCCAGGGACCAGCAAAGCACCGGCTTCACCTAGGCCCAAATGTCCACGGTTGCAAAAACAGGATTGCAAAAGGGCAACAGTGATCGCATGAGCGCCTTCAGCAAATGCTAACGAGTCGCAATAGCATAACAGCGGGGTAATATGAAAATCTCACTCTCCTTGAGACCCATCTTGATGGGCTCAGTCTCCATTGTCGCGGCATTGGTCGGCTCGACAGCCTACGCTCAGGACACCGCGACGGCGGGCGGTGACGACAAGGAGTTTCTCGGCACCGTCGATATCGGCGAAAGCACGCGCTCGGTGCAGACGAATACGGCGACACCCAAGACCGTCATTAACCGCGAGGAGATAGAGGAGCGCCAGGCAAGCACTATCGCCGAATTGCTCGATTCCATTCCCGGTGTGACGCTTCTCAATGGCTCGACCCCGATCGGCTCGGGCATCAACATTCGCGGGTTCGGGGCTAACGGTACGTACGGTACCGATCAAAAGGTGCTGGTCATGGTCGATGGTGCGACGAGCGGTTCGGAAGAACTTTACCGCATCGGCACCCAGCTTTTCACCGACCCGCTTCTATACAAACAGGCCGAGGTCATCCGCGGCACGGTCGGCAGTTTCGAATACGGCTCTGGCGTCATCGGCGGCGTGGTGCGGCTGGAGACCAGCGATGCCAGCGATATCCTCAAAGGCAAGACCGGCTTTGCCGTAAACGAAAGCCTGACCGGACAGACCAATGGCGACGGGTTCGTCACTTCCACCACCGCTGCGTTCATGCCTAGCGAAACCATCGAACTCATGGGCAACTACACCTACCGCCAGCAGGAAACCTTGACCGATGGTCATGGCGACAAGATCGGCAACAGCGCCTTCAAGCTGCCAAGCTTTCTGGTGAAGGGGGCCGTGCATTTCGGCGCCGACAACGCGCACACGATCAAGGTCAGCTACAACCAGACGACCACCAGCGACCGCGACGTTCCCTACGACAGTTTCGGCACGACCAACTTTGGCAACGTCGATCGCGACACCAAGACGCGGACCGTCACGGCCGCCTATACGTACAAGCCGGTCGACAACGACTTCGTGGATCTGAGCCTTGTCTATACATATGCCGATCAGCAGATCGACCAGCAGGCTGTCCCGGCTGCCGACAATGCCTTGTTGAACGCGGACCAACGCTACCAGACGACCAAGATCACCCTCAAGAACGCCGCGTTGTTCACCACCGGATCGGTCCGCCACAATTTGCGCGCGGGGCTGGAATATATTCATCGTGATCGCAAGGACGCCAACTCCGCGCCAGGCGGCACCGACAATCGTATGGCCGCCTTCGTGGTTTATGAAGTCACGCCCTTGCGCGGCTTCACGCTGAGCCCGGCAGCTCGCTGGGAAACGCAAAGCATCAAGGGCACGCTCGATAATGGCAGCCCGGCTAGTTACACCAACGAAGCGCTGATGGGCGGGGTCTCGGTTCGCTACGAGTTACCATTCGGTCTTGCCGCTTTCGGGAGTTGGGCTCGCACTGAAAGCCTGCCCATCTTGGATGACCTGCAGACCCCGGCCTACATGACGCAGTCGGAAAAGAGCCGTTCGTGGGAGGGCGGGCTATCGTTCGACCGGGTCAGCCTGCTGACCCAGAACGATCACCTTGCGATCAAGGTCAACTACTACGACACGAAATTGACCGACAACACCTCTTACTCGGGCGTGGCGGAAGTCTACCTCGATGGTTTCGAGATTGAGGCGTCGTATGCGGTGCCATCGGGTATCTATGTCGATTTCAACGGCACCATCGTTCACGGCACGCGCCTGCGCACCAACGGCGTGATCGATGACTGGACCAATCTTCCCGCGAACAACTACCAGCTCGCGATCGGCAAGCGCTTCGGCCGCGTATTCGACATTCGGTGGGAAGGCGTGCTGGCGGCGGATCGCGAGATCAACGGGACCGTTCACGAGGGGTATAACGTCCATAACCTTCGCGCCTCCTGGTTCCTCAAGGGCGGCACGCTGGATGGCCTGACCGTCCGCGTCAGCGCCGAGAACATCTTCGATAAGTTCTACACCCCGGCGCTGGCGACCCGTCCGGCCGCCGGGCGCAACTTCAAGCTCACCTTGTCGAAACAGTTCTGACGCGCGCGACGGCGCGACGGATCGGCGGGCTAGCGACCCAGGGGCTGAAGCAAAAGGAGGCAACGCATGCTCAAGGTGCCGAATAATCCCTTACTGGGGGAACGGCTGGTGTCGGGCGCCGCGTCCACGGCGCTGTCGCTGGGCGTCGTGCTCGTTCTTGCGACCATTTCGAGCGGAGAGGGTGACCAGCACGCCGCCCGGCGATCGCTGACGACGTTCGATCTCGCATCATCGGCGCAGAACGTAGCCGCCAAGCCAGTGGCCGACCAACCCGTCGCACCTTCCGCAAGTATGGCACCCTTCTTGACGGAACCGGGCCGACAGAAGGTTTCCGACTTGGGTAAAGTGGCCGCAAGCCTTCCCGAAGATGGCGGCGAAAACCTGCCATCTGCCCAGCCGTTGATCCAGCCCGCAGCGCTGACGATCACGGCGCCACAGGAGCCCAGTCTCACGACGCCGGTTATCCAACCCATGCACGTTGCGCCCGCGCCTAAGCCGGTTGCCACCATGCGACCTTCGGCATCCATGCAGGCGATCACTGGCAGTGGCGGCGCTTTGGGCGGCTACAAGGCCGAAGTCTGGCGCCACTTGCTGCAGTATCGCCGGCCCAATGCCGTTGGCCCGGGATCGGCGCTGGTGAGCTTCAGCATCGGCGACAGCGGTGGTGTCGGTGACGTTGGTATAGCCCGCAGTTCGGGATCGACCCGCTTCGATGGCGAGGCGAAGCAAATGGTTCGGCGTGCTCAGCCGTTCCCCAAACCACCGCCCGACGCCGCACGGTCCTTCACCTTCGAAATCAAAGGCAACTGACGCACGCCAACGCACAGTGTGGCCCGTGAAATCGCGACAACCAAGGATGACGACGATGCATTTCCCAACGATCCTCAAGCAGCCGATGGCAAGGGCGGCGATCCTGGCGCTGGCCGCCTGCCACGCCTCGCAAGCCTTGGCGCACACGTCTTACATTCTGCCCAACTTCTTCGTCGCCAGCACCGAAAGCTACGTGACCCTGCAAAGCGCCTTTGCGGAGGAGCTTTTCCACCCCGAAGTCGCGGTCGATGCCAACGATTTTCACGTCATTCTCCCCGACGGCTCACGGGGTGAATTCGAGGCGATCGGCAAGCACCGGCAACTCGTCATCCTGGAAAGCCCGCTGCTCCAGGATGGTACATATCGCTTTACCACCGGCGTGCGGCGAGGGCGCATGAGCAAGTCAGCGCTGATCGATGGCCAATGGAAGCCAGTGCAGGGTGACAAAGCACCTGCCGGCGCCACGCGGTTCAAGACCAGCCAGACCGAAACCGTCGCCGATGTCTACGTGACCAAGAAAGGCCCCACGCGCGCGCCGGTCGATCGGCAGATCGGACGTCTGGTCATCCAGCCAGTGACGCATCCCAGCGAGGTCGCTTTGGATAGCAATCTCAAGTTGAAAGTCCTGTTCGACGGCAAACCGTTGGACGGCCAGACTGTCGTTCTCGATCGTGGCGGCGCTGAATATGGCGAGGCCAAGGTGCATCGCGAGGTCAAGACCAGCGCGGATGGAAGCCTCGATCTTAAGTTCGACAAACCAGGCGTTTATCTCCTGATGACCCGCCACAAGGCCGATGCCCCGACCGGCTCGGAAACCGACGAGCGCAGCTACACCACGTCGCTGACGTTCGAAGTCCAGCCCTGATCTTCATCCGACAAAGGAACCCACCATGAAAAAGCACATGACTTTCGCCACGCTCGCCGCCCTGCTTTTCGCCGGGGCTAACGGACATGCTCTGGCACAAGCCACGGGCGGCCACAGCAAGAACGAGTTCGTGGAAACCTACGATCTCAACAAGGACGGCAAAGTTACGCATGACGAGTTTGCCGCCCAACGCAGCCAGCACTTCAAGACGCTGGATCTGAACGGCGACGGCAAGGTCGACGAGGCCGAATATGTCGGCGAATACACCGCGCGCCTTCATGAGGAAGACACCGATCGGCGCGAACGCCAGATCCGCCAAGCCCACGTCCGCTTCGGCGTCCTCGACACGGACAAGAACGCCGTGCTCGCCGCGGCCGAGTTCGAAAAATCAGGCACCCAGATGTTCGCGCGCCTGGACACGAACGGCGATGGCGCGGTGGACGCGACAGACACCAAGACATCATTTTGACCACCGCTTTCAGGGGATGCGATGAAGGCTGGACTTGTAACGGTTTTAC
>NZ_AKFJ01000004.1 GCF_000272475.1 Novosphingobium sp. Rr 2-17 | reverse complement strand
TCAATGGGTCCTGAGCCTAGTCCAAATCGATTTTCATTTATCGTCATTATTTTAGCTTACCCTGTTCGCAGAGCCGCCACGGCACTATTCACGCGAAATACCTGAATCAACGGACTTTAGGCAAGTATTATCACGTTTTAATAGCAATGATTGGGCGCTCGTACTGTTCCTCTGGCGTTACCAAAAGACTAAATTGGGTAACCAATTCAGCTCCATCCGTAGCCATCACCCCGTCGGATACTCGATCCCCACGATCTCCCATTCCCGCTCGCCCGACGGCAAACGTACCGTGCGCAAGTCGCCCACGCTGCCGCCGCGTAGGGAGCGGGCGAGGGGGGCGCTCCAGCCGATGCGGCCGGCGGTGGCGTCTTGTTCGTCGTCGCCGACCAGGGTGATGACGAGGCGCTCGTCGTTTTCGTCCGCCAGTTCGACGCAGGCGCCGAAGAACACTTTCGAGCGGTCGTCCTGCTGGGCGGGATCGACCACGCGCAGCGCCTTCATGCGGCGGGCGAGGTGGGCGAGTTCGCGGTCGATCTCGCGCATGCGCTTGCGGCCATAGAGGTAGTCGCCGTTTTCCGAGCGGTCGCCATTGCCCGCCGCCCACGACACGATCTCGACGATCTGCGGTCGCTCGGTGCCGAGCAAGTGGTGATAGCGCGCGCTGAGCGCGGTCATGCCCGCAGGGGTGATCGGAGGTCCAGCCGGTTTCATCGCACGATCACGCCCCTCAGCCCGGCGTGCGCTTGCCGGGCATCAGGTGGGTGAGCTTGTTCGGGCCGTTGTAATCCGATTTCGATGGGTACATGCTTTCGTAGACCACGGCGTTTTCCAGCACGCGCTGGATGTAGTTCTTGGTTTCGTAGATCGGGATTTGTTCCAGCCAGTCGATCCATTCAACCGCGCCGGTACGCGGGTCTCCATTGGCACGCAGCCACTTGTTCACGTTGCCTGCGCCCGCATTATAGGCGCCCACGGCCAGCGGGGTGGTGCCGCCGAAGTAGTCCATCATCCGACCGAAATACCCGTCACCCAGACGGATGTTGTACACCGGATCGTTCATCAGTGCGCTTTCGTCATACCCGAGGCCTAGCTTGCCGGCCTGCTCACGCGCGGTGGCGGGCATCAACTGCATGAGGCCGCGCGCGCCGGCGTGGCTCAAGGCATTCTGGGCGAACTGGCTTTCCTGCCGGCTGAGCGCGTGGACCATCGTCCAGTTGGTGCCAGGGGGGGCCGGCACCAGCGGGAAGGCGATCTGGCCGAAGCTGGTAAAGCCGTCCGCATGCGCGCTTTGGCCCAGGATCACTGCCAGGTCGCGCCGACCAATCTGCTGCGCCAGTTCGGCGACGAGGACATGGTCCGCCTCGCTTTGCGCCTGGTCCGATATCTCGCGGAAGAACTGCACGGCGGTGCGCCAATCGCCATCACGCGCCACGTCGCGCACGGCGCGGGTGATCGGCAGCGATTGGAACGAGGCTCGCTGGGCCGGGCTGGGCACAGAGCTGGGCCGGGTGTCCATGCTGGGCAGTGGGCGACCGAGCCGTTCCAGCGCGAGCTGGCCGTAGAACGCTTGCGGATACTGCGCCGCCATTTCGAAATAGCGGTTCGCGCCCGCGCGGTCGTTCGCTTGCGCCAGCGCGCGGCCCGCCCAGTAGAAGCCTTTGGAGCGGGTGCCCGGCGTCTGTGCCGCCGCGCCGTAGCGGTAGAACAGCGGCGCGGCGCGGCGCGGATCGGCGAGCGACCACAGGGCCTTGGTTCCGCCCAACCAGACCAGCGAGGTGTAGTCGTCGCGCACCCGGAAGGACAAACGGCTGACGTCGGTGCCGGGCGCGAAGGCATCATCTATCGATCCGGCGATGCGAACGGCAGAGGCATTGTCGGCAGCGCGGGCGGCGTTCAGGAGTTCGCGCACCCACTTTTCGGCATCCGCGACCGGCGCCGACAAGGGCGGGCGGGTGGCTAGCAGGGAGACCTCCGCTGCGGTGCCGCCCGAGCGGCGTGCTTGTACCGCGCGGCTGTAGATGTAGCCCGGATCGGACGCGACGTTGGTCGGCAGGACCAAGCCGAGCGTACCCGGCGAGGAACCCTGCAGCATGGCCAGGCGCTCCATGAACACCGGGCGCTTAGCAGCCGAGACGAACGAGATCTGGCGCTGGGCCTGTGATGTTTCGCCCTGCCACAACAGTGCATCCATCCGCGCGTCGTGGTCGGCCTGGGTCAGTCGATCGCGATACAGCGAAAGCAGCACGCCTTCGTCCGCCGGGGTCAGCGATCCGCGCCGCCATGCCAGGATCGCGTTCTGCTGGGCATCGGCTCGGCGCAGCGTCGTCAGCGCGGTGGCGTAACGGCCTTGGGCCTGGCTGGTGATGGGCTGGAACCGGTCGAAGAATAACGCGACCGAGGATGCGTCCGGCGATTCGGTGAGCAGCGCCTTTTCCGCATAGCCGCGCACTTTCTCTTCCATCGGATAGCCGGGGTAGGTCAGCAGGAAGCCTGAATAAGTGGCAAAGCCCATGCGATCGTTGGTGGATAACAGCTTCCAGCGGTCGATCGACTGGTGGACCGACATGTCGTGCGATTGCGATGCCGATGCACGCGCGCTGTCCCATTCGCGACCGTCCGGTGCGGCGCGTTGTGGCTGCGTCTGGACGGGCGCCGGATAGGGCGTTTGATATGGGTTTTGATAGGGAGGCTGCACCTGGGCCTTTGCAGCCAAGGGGACGGCGGAAAGCGACAGCAGCGCCACGGACATGCGTAACATGCTGGACATTTTCGGGGCAGGCTCCTTATCAGGCGCTGAACGTGACGGCGGGAAAGCGGGGGCGGTCCCCGCACAAGTCGTTCAATCGGCTACGATCATTGGCCGTCATCAGGGGTAAAGTCCATGTTCTCCGGCTCCATTCCAGCGCTTGTCACCCCGTTTCGCGATGGGGCGTTCGACGAGGCTGCTTTTCGTCGGTTGGTGGACTGGCAGATCGAATCGGGTTCCTCCGCGCTGGTGCCTTGCGGCACGACGGGTGAGAACTCGACGCTGTCCAACGCCGAACATCACCGCGTGATCGAAGTGTGCATCGAGCAGGCGGCGGGCCGGGTGCCGATCATCGCTGGCTGTGGCAGCAACGATACGATGAACGCGCTGCTGCACATGAACTTCTCCAAGAAGTGCGGCGCTGCCGCCGCCTTGGTGGTCGCGCCTTACTACAATCGTCCGAGCCAGGACGGGCTGCTGGCCCACTTCGGCTATCTGGCCGAGCATAACGATCTGCCGATCGTGCTGTACAACGTGCCGGGCCGCACCGTGACCGACCTTCAGCCCGAGACAGTGTGCGAACTGGCTCGCCGCTATCCCGGACGCTTCGTGGCGATCAAGGATGCCAGCGGTGATCTGTCGCGCGTGACCGATCACCGCATGGGCATCGGCAAGGATTTCGTGCAGTTGTGCGGGGATGATGAACTGGCACTGCCGTTCAACGCGGCGGGCGGGGTCGGCTGCATTTCGGTCACCGCCAACGTCGCGCCGGCACTTTGCGCGCAGTTCCAGGCCGCTTGTGCGGCCAACGATTTCGAAAAAGCGCGTGAGTTGAACGACCGGCTCTATCCGCTGCACTACGCCATGTTCGAGGATAGCTCGCCAGGGCCATGCAAGTATGCGCTGGCGCAAGTGCATGACTGGATGGAAAACGAACTGCGCCTGCCGCTCGTCCCGTGCGGCGATAAGGCACGAGAGGCCGTGGACGCAGCGCTGGTCCATGCCGGTCTGATCTGAGGGACCCGCGACCGGCAACGTTCATGTTGCCGGTCGCGTTGAAACGAGGTCCGATCAGTTCGCCGGGTTGTTCTTCTGCACGAAGTCCATGGCCGACTGCAGCATCTTCTTGCGCGTTTCCCCCATCGAAAGCCAATGGTCCTCGCCGGGCAGCACGACCATTTCATAAGGCTTGCCGGCGTTCTTGAGCGCGTTGGCCATCACCGTGCTTTGCTTCAGCGGCACTACGGTATCGTCCTTGCCGTGAATCAGCAGGATCGGCGCATCGGCGCTGGCGGCGAAGCGCCGTGGCGAGATCGCATCGTAGCCCTTGGGATCGCCCAACTGCTTGCGAAGTGCCCGCCAGGTCATCTTGGAATTGCCGCTTTCGTAAACGTCGGTCCTGTACATCATCTCGACATCGGAGATGCCTGCCACTGAGACGGCGCAACGATAAATGCCATGTTGCAGCGTGACCCCGGCCAGCGCCGCATAGCCGCCATAGCTGGCGCCGACGATGCAGGCGCGCTTGGGATCCACCATTCCCTGGCGCACTAGCTCGGCAAGGCCGTCCGAAACGTCGGTCTGCATCTTGTGGCCCCATTGCGCGTCACCGGCGCGGATGAAGGCTTCGTTGCGGTTGGTCGAACCGCGAAAGTTGGGCTGGAACACGGCGTATCCGCGCGAGGCGAAAGCCTGCGCCCACCAATCGAACGAGAGCGTATCATGCGCCGTGGGGCCGCCGTGCGGTAGGATCACGACAGGCAGGTTCTTCGCCTCGCGGCCTGGGGGCAGAGTTAGGATACCATCCATCTCCAGCCCGTCCGCCGCCTTGTACGACACCAGCGAGATCGGGCCGACGTCGTCCTGCGTGATCGGTACGCGCTCATTACCGATGGGATCGGCTTTGTGGGTGGTCATATCGACCAGATACCAGGTGCCGCTATCGCCGTTGCCGCTGGTCCGCACGATGATCTTTGTAAAATCGGCGTTCCAGTCCATCAGCGCCACATCGCGCTTGGCGAACGCGCGGAAGATGCCGCTGACGGCCTTTTGCCGAGCCGGATCGAACATTACGGTCTGCGGCTTTTCGCCCTTGAGGCGATAGCCGATCAGGTTGCCGCTGCGGCCCTCGACGTAGATCCGTTCCACTGCCTGGTTCGGCAGGAACTCCACCGCCGCGCCTCCGGTCAACGGCACTTCCATCCAGCGGCTATCGCCTGCCTCGTCCGCGATCGAATAGAGCAAGGTCGTGCCGTCCTTGCCGAGGCAAAGCATGGAGATATCGCCGTTCGGATCGACGCCGCGTGCCAGCTCCACATTCTTGGCGTTGACGATCTTCCAACTGCCGGTGCTTTCGGTGAGGTCCAAAGTGGCAGCGACGTTGCCCGCAGCATCGATCTGCCAATCGCGCCAATGGTCTTCTGCCGGAGGTGCCGCGACCTGACGCGGCATGTTCTTGGCAAGGTCCACGGCGTAGAGCGTGGTGCGGCCATGGCGGAAATACGCGCCTTCGCGGGTCACGTCCATGGCAAGTCCGCCGTAGTAGCCAACGGTTTTGCCGTCTACCTTGCGGATGCCATAGGCACCCCGCGTGGTGTCCGCGACGCCTTTGGACCGGGAAAAAACCAACTCGATTTTCTTCGTATCGAGGGGGATGAGGATCGTTCCGGCTAGCTCTACCCGCGATTGGAGGAATCCAAACCCCAGGCCCACGGTCTCGGACTTAGTGACGAGGATTGTGTTGTCGTCGGCCCATTGAACCCCTCGTATCTTGTTGGGGCCGGTTGCCAGATTGAAGGGGATTTTGCCCGCATCGTCGATGACCGCGACCCGCCGCTGCCCTTTGACCTGAACCACCGTTGCGATCGAACCACTCGTGGGCGCGATCGCGATGTCCTCCACCTCAGGCAGTTCGCCATAGGCATCGAGCGGCGGCGGCGCGGCGTGGCTGCTGGTTGCGGCGGCCAGAGCCGCAAGAGACAGCGTTGCGCGCGCCATCCTTGCGAAAGTATTTCCATTCATCCCGCACCCCACTCGTACTGGCCCCAATTACATCTTTGTTTCGCGGACGTTGCGGGATTACGCAAGCCGGCACGCAGCGTCGGGCGGGTTAATCTGTGTTCATCGCCCGGCGTTGGATCGGCAATCCTGCCACCGAGGGTGCCGGCCATCGTATTCAACGCCATTCCCGTCGTTTGTGGCCGTTTCGCCCGTTTCTTTTTGCCGCGCGTGCTCCTACATGCGGCTGACCATGGCACGCCCTCAAAACTCCGTCTTTGACAAGTTCAAGACCGTTGCGGAAAACCGCAAGGCCCGTTTCGACTACTTCATCGAGGACAAGTTCGAGGCGGGCATTGCGCTCACCGGGACCGAAGTGAAGTCTCTGCGCTTTGGAGAGGGTTCCATTGTCGAATCTTTTGCCGAGATTCGCGGCGGCGAGTGCTGGTTGGTCAACGCCAACGTGCCTGAGTTCAGCCACGGCAACCGCTTCAACCACGTCCCCAAACGTCCCCGCAAACTGCTGCTGCACGAACGCGAGATCGCCCGCCTGCAAGGCGCGGTCGAACGCAAGGGCATGACGCTGGTGCCGCTGTCGATCTACTTCAACAGCCGGGGCCGTGCCAAAGTCGAGCTGGCGTTGGCAAAGGGCAAGAACGCCGCCGACAAGCGCAACACGATCAAGGAGCGCGAGTGGAAGCGCGATCAGTCCCGCATCATGCGCGACCACGGATGAGCACACTCCTCCACCGTCTCTCGGTGTGGCTGCACCGGCAGATGCCGACCCATCATCACCTCGAACGCAACCGCTTCACGCGTCCCATCGCCAAGCGGCAGGAACTGTTCCGCTTCACCCGCCGCTCCGTTCCGCGCGGTGTGGCGGTGGGGATGTTCATCGGCATCTTCGCGCTGATTCCGGGCATTCAGATCGTCGCCGCTGCGCTGATGTGCGTGCCGTTCCGTGCCAATATTCCGCTGGCCGCCGCCGTCACCTTCATCAGCAACCCGTTCACCACGCTGCTAGTGATCCTTCCGCTGGCGGTTTCGATCGGCAATCTGTTTGGCTATCATGCCGATATCGGCACGGTGAAGACGATGATGGCCAATGGCTCCGGGCTCCACGAATGGTGGGCCTGGCTACTGTCGGACACGGCGCCGGCGGTGGTAATCGGCCTGCTGATCCAGTCGATCGTCGCCGCCGTCGTCAGCTATGTGCTGACGGTTTGGTTCTGGCGGTTCTGGATCGGCCACAAGCAAAAGGCTCGGGCGGCACGGCCCAGGGTAATAGTCACAGCGGGAGAGTCCAAGATATGCGAGGATCAGACGGTGTGACTATCCGAAGCGAAAAGTCACGAGCCGCGATTTCGGTCGCGCCGGACCGCCGCTTGGATCTGGTCATCATCGCTCTGGCTCTGGCCGTCAGCGTCCTTGTCGTTTGGCTGGTAACGGGCGACCTGCTTTTGGCCGCCGTGTTCCTTACGGCGCTCCTTGCGTTTTCAGGCGTCGCCTGGGCGCTTTCACGCCGCCGTTTGGTCGCAACAGAAGCCGAGTTCGCTCAGCCTGACTGGTCTGTCACCATCGCCGGGATCGAGCGTCCCGACATGGCGATCGCGATCACCGACCGCGCCGGACGGTTGACTTGCGCTAACCCCTGTTTCGAAAACTGGTTCGGCTCCAACGTCGCGCCGCCGCGCCTGCCGGTGGACGACGCCTCGCTTGAGCGCCTGGCCGATGCCGTGCGTGGCGCGTGGCGCGATGGCACGGGAATGGCGGAGGCAACCGACGATCAAGGCCGACACTGGCAGGCCGAAGTTCGCCGGGCCGGGCGCGGCGACGACTACCTGGTTTGGCGCCTTTCTCCGATAACTCAGGAAGATCCCGTCGCCGAACTGGTCGGTCGGCTGGACGGCAAGCTGGGGCGCAGCCTGGCGCGATCGGGCATCTTTGCTGCGCTGGTCGATCCCGACGGCAGCATCCGCGCCGCCAGCGCCGGGTTCGCCCGCGCCGCGACCGGGGATCCGATGACCGATATGACCGGCACCGATTTCGTGGCGCTGCTCGGTCAGGAAGAAGGCGAGCGGATCGGCTGGGCGCGCGATGCTGGGCGCGGCGGTGCGCTGGTGCTTTATCACGTCCCCGTGGCCGATCCGGACACGGCGGACCAACCCGACCCCGCCACAACGCCTTCGCTTATGTTGGTGGTCGATGCCGCGCAAGGCATCGGTGCCAGCGCGGGCGGCACTGGCTCGGCCCCCCACCTGGAAGCGCTGCTCAGTCAGCTCCCGCTCGGCCTCGCCATGGCCGATCGCGACGGGCGGCTGTTGTTCGCCAATCCCGCCTTCATGCGCGCCGCTGGGCACGAGGGACATGATCCGCCGACCTATCCCACCGATCTTGTGGTCAAGGAAGACAAGCGCGCCTTGTCCGAAGCGATCCGCCGCTTCGCCCAAGGCCCCTCGGCAGCCGGAGACCTTGCCATCCGCCTGGCCGCGTTGCCCGACGATCCGGTCTCGCTCAGCCTGGCGGGCGTGCGCGGACTAGGCGATGCGGCGGTGCTGCTGGGCCTTACCGACAGTTCGGAGGAAGCGCGGCTCAAGCGCCAGGTCGCGCAGGCCACCAAGATGCAGGCGGTCGGCCAGCTCGCAGGCGGCGTCGCGCACGATTTCAACAATGTGCTCACCGCGATCCTGGGGACGTGCGACCTCATGCTGATGCGCCATACGCCGGGCGATTCGGACTATGACGACATCCAGCAGATCCGCGCCAATTCCAACCGCGCCGCCTCGCTGACGCGGCAACTGCTCGCTTTCTCGCGCCAGCAGACGCTGCGGCCCGAGGTCCTGCAATTGCCAGACGTGGTGGCCGACGTCTCGCAGATGCTGCGCCGCCTGATCGGTGAGAAGATCCAACTCGTTGTCACCCATGATCGCGATCTGGGCCCGGTGCGCGCCGATCCGACCCAGTTGGAGCAAGTGATCGTCAACCTCGTCGTCAACGCGCGCGATGCCATGCAATCGCGCGGCGATGGCTCGGGCAAGCTCACCCTCGCCACCCACAAGGTGACCACTACCGACGTGCGCGCGATGCGCTCCGAGATCATCCCCGCCGGCGAGTACACCGCCTTCATTGCCGAGGACACCGGCGGTGGTATTGCACCGGAACACCTGGGCAAGATTTTCGAGCCGTTCTTCACCACCAAGGAGCAGGGCAAAGGCACGGGTCTTGGCCTCTCGACCGTCTACGGCATCGTCAAGCAGTCTGGCGGGTTTATCTTCGCCGAAAGCGAACTCGGCAAGGGCACGCGCTTTGTGGTCTACCTTCCGGTCCATCACGTAGCCCCCGGCACCGTGATCGAGGCGCCCGCGAAAGTCGAGGCTGCGCCGATCCAGTGGGCCGGGGGTGGCGCGATCCTGCTGGTAGAGGACGAAGATCCGGTGCGCGTCGTCGCCGAGCGTGCGCTCGCTCGCCAAGGCTACAAGGTGACGTGCGCGCGCGACGGCGAAGAAGGGCTGGACCTGGTGCGCGAAGGCGGCAAGTTCGACCTCGTCATCTCCGATGTCGTGATGCCCACGATCGACGGCCCGGCCATGGCGCGTGAGATCCGCCGCTTCGATCCGGGGCTGCCGGTGCTGTTCATGTCGGGCTACGCCGAGGAGCAATTGCGCAAGCAGATCGGCATCCCCAATGCCTGGTTCATGCCCAAGCCGTTCTCGGTGCAAGAGCTTTCCGAAAAAGTCGGGGATGTTCTGGCGAAGACCGCGCGCCGCTGATGGGCGGGAGATCGACGGCGGGCCGGGATTAAAAATCGGAAATCTGCCAAAGTTCCCCTCTTGTTCCTGTGGAACAAAGAGAATACATAGCTGTCCGTGACGTTGACCTTTCCGGTCAGCCAGGTAGCAAGGGAACGAGACATGGCCGCTCAGCTCAAGCTGATCCAGGAAGGCAAGGAAAAGGACTCAATGGACCGTCAAAAGGCGCTCGAAGCAGCGCTGGCCCAGATCGACAAGGCCTTCGGTAAAGGTTCGGCGATGAAGCTGGGCTCGAAAGAGACCATGCAGGTCGAATCGATCTCCACAGGTTCGCTCGGGCTGGACATCGCGTTGGGCGTCGGCGGCTTGCCGCGTGGCCGCGTGATCGAGATCTACGGCCCGGAAAGCTCGGGCAAGACCACGCTGGCGCTGCACGTCATCGCCGAAGCGCAGAAGACCGGTGGCACCGCTGCCTTCATCGACGCGGAACACGCGCTCGATCCGGTCTATGCCAAAAAGCTGGGCGTCAACATCGACGAACTGATCGTTTCGCAGCCCGACACGGGCGAACAGGCGCTGGAGATCGTCGATACTCTGGTGCGTTCGAACGCGATCGACGTGCTGGTGGTCGATTCGGTCGCCGCGCTCGTCCCTCGCGCCGAAATCGAAGGCGAGATGGGCGATAGCCACGTCGGCCTGCAAGCCCGCTTGATGAGCCAGTCGCTCCGTAAGCTGACCGGTTCGATCAGCCGCTCGCGCTGCATGGTGATCTTCATCAACCAATTGCGCATGAAAATCGGCGTCATGTACGGCAACCCGGAAACGACGACGGGCGGCAACGCGCTGAAGTTCTACGCTTCGGTTCGCCTCGACATCCGCCGCACCGGCCAGATCAAGGACCGCGACGAGATTGTCGGCAACGCCACCCGCGTAAAAGTCGTCAAGAACAAGGTCGCTCCGCCGTTCAAGCAGGTCGAATTCGACATCATGTACGGCGAAGGCGTGTCGAAGATCGGCGAAATCCTGGATCTGGGCGTCAAGGCCGGCATCGTCGAGAAATCGGGTGCGTGGTTCAGCTACGATTCGATCCGTATCGGTCAGGGCCGCGAAAACTCAAAGACGTACCTGAAACAAAACCCCGAGGTCTGCGACCGCATCGAGCAGGCGATCCGCACTCGCACCGAGAATTTGGCCGAAGAAATGATGGTCGGCGCGACTGACAGCGACGACTGAACGATTTTCCTGTGCGACCAGGAGGCCCCGGCGGAAACGTCGGGGCTCTTTTTGTTTGGGCATGCAAGCGGACCAAATAAGGAATGCCCTGGTTCCTTCATCTGCCGACTCACATGGACAAATCTGCAGGCGACCAGAGGTTGGCGTTCTGACGGTGCTACCTAAAGTCGTCCATTCGCGCGCCGACGTGGGCCTGGCCACGCGCGGCGGCGAGGGCTTCCTGGCGGTGCCTTTCGCGGTAGGACGCGCGCTGCTCTTCGCTACGCTCGTCGTGGCAGGCCGGGCAACTGACGCCTTCTTCGTATAAGGGAGAGGCCAGCGCTTGCGCGTCCAACGGACGGCGGCAGGCGTGGCACAAAACGTAGCTGCCCTCGATCAGGCCGTGGCCGACCGTCACGCGCTGATCGAACACGAAGCATTCGCCGCGCCACAAGCTGTCTTCCTGCGGCACTGTCTCTAGATACTTCAGGATACCGCCCTTGAGGTGGTAGACCTCCTCGACCCCTTCGCTCTTGAGGAACGCAGTCGATTTCTCGCAGCGGATGCCGCCGGTGCAGAACATCGCGACCTTGGGCGGCTTGCCATCTTCCCCCAGGCCGCTCGCCAACAGGCGCTCGCGCTCGCCGCGAAACCAGGTGGGAAAATCACGAAAGCTCGTGGTTTCCGGGTCGATCGCCCCTTCGAAGGTGCCCACTGCCACTTCGTAATCGTTACGAGTGTCGATCACGATGGTGCCGGGATCGGCGATCAGTGCGTTCCAGTCCTGCGGCTCGACATAGGTGCCAACGGTTGCGCGCGGATCGATGTCCGGCTCGCCCATGGTCACGATCTCGGGCTTCACGCGCACTTTCATGCGGTGGAACGGCATGGCTGAAGCGCTCGACATCTTGACGTCGAGGCTGGCACAGTCGGGCAGCGCGCGGATATGGTCGAGCACCCGAGCCAGCCCGTCGTGAGGGCCGGCGATCGTGCCGTTGATGCCTTCGTGCGCCAGCAGCAGCGTGCCGCGAATGCCCTCGCTGCGGCACAAGCGCTCCAGCGGATCGCGCAGGGCACCGGGATCATCGAACCGGGCAAAGCGATAAAGCGCGGCGACGTCCACGGGCGTTGGGGAAGAGCTGTCAGGCATATTCATGGCGGGCGCCATAGCGCCAACCGGCCCTTTCGTCAGCAAGGACGATGCGCCCGTTTTTGCGTCTTTCTACTTAGGCCGTGGTCGGAACTTGCCCATTTGATCGCGTTTGCCGAACAGTCTGACCGCACAGTCCCGCTTGCCGCCGTCGCGCGGGTGTTTTATCGGCCAAGTCATGCACACGACGAACGAAATCCGCCGGTCCTTCCTCGAATACTTCGGCTCGCAAGGCCATGATGTCGTATCGTCGGCGCCATTGGTTCCTTATAACGATCCGACGCTGATGTTCGTCAACGCCGGGATGGTGCCGTTTAAGAACGTATTTACCGGGCTTGAGACCCGCGCCACCCCGCGCGCGACCTCATCGCAAAAGTGCGTGCGCGCCGGTGGCAAGCACAACGATCTGGATAACGTCGGCTACACCGCCCGCCACCATACCTTCTTCGAAATGCTCGGAAATTTCTCGTTCGGGGACTATTTCAAGGAGCAGGCGATCACCCATGCGTGGACGCTGCTGACCAAGGAATGGGCGCTTCCGGTCGAAAAGCTGCTGGTTACGGTTTATCACACCGACGACGAAGCGTTCGACTTGTGGAAGAAGGTCGCCGGCCTTCCAGACAGCAAGATCATCCGCATCCCCACCAAGGACAACTTCTGGGCGATGGGTGACGAGGGGCCGTGCGGGCCATGCTCGGAAATCTTCTTCGACCATGGCGACCACATCTGGGGCGGCCCTCCAGGATCGCCGGAAGAAGACGGCGACCGCTTCATCGAGATCTGGAACCTGGTGTTCATGCAGTTCGAGCAGGCCGCCGGCGAAATCGTCGGCAACCTGCCCAAGCCTTCGATCGACACCGGCATGGGGCTGGAGCGTATCTCGGCAGTCATGCAAGGCGTGCATGACAATTACGATATAGACACCTTCAAGGCGCTGATTTCGGCATCGGAAAGCCTGACCGGCGTCGAGGCGCAGGGCGAGGCGCGCGCCAGCCATCGCGTCATCGCCGATCATTTGCGCTCAACCAGCTTCCTGCTGGCCGATGGCGTGCTGCCGTCCAACGAAGGGCGCGGTTATGTTCTGCGCCGCATCATGCGCCGCGCCATGCGCCACGCCCATCTGCTCGGCGCGCGCGACCCGCTGATGTACCGCCTGGTGCCGGCGCTGGTGGCGGAGATGGGCCAGGCCTATCCCGAACTGGGCCGCGCCCAGCCATTGATCGAGGAAACGCTGGAGCGCGAGGAAATCCAGTTCCGCCGCACGTTGTCCAACGGTCTCAAGCTGTTGGATGAGGCGACCGTGGACCTGGGCGAGGGCAGCGAACTGCCCGGCGAGACCGCGTTCAAGCTCTACGACACCTTCGGCTTCCCCTACGACTTGACCGAAGACGCGCTGCGTTCACGCGGGATCGCGGTGGACAAGGCCGGCTTTGATGCCGCCATGGCTCAACAGAAAGCCGCCGCGCGCGCGGCGTGGAAGGGGTCGGGCCAGGCCGCCGATGGCGAAGTGTGGTTCGACATCGCCGAGCGTGAAGGCGCCAGCGAATTCACCGGCTACACCGCGACCACGGGCGAGGGCCGGGTGGTCGCCTTGGTCCGGGACGGCAAGGAAGTACAATCAGCCAGCGCGGGCGAGGAAGTCCTCGTGCTGACCAACCAGACGCCGTTCTACGGCGAATCGGGCGGTCAGGAAGGCGATCGCGGCACCATTACGGGCGCGAGCGGCCTCCAGATCGTGGTTGCCGACACCTCTAAACCGCTGGGCCGCTTGGCCGCGATGCGTGGAACGGTTGAGGCCGGCACGATCAAGGTCGGCGATGTCGTCAACCTGACCGTCGATACCGAGCGCCGCGATGCGGTGCGCGCTAACCACTCGGCCACGCACTTGCTGCACGCGGCGTTGCGGGGGCGCCTGGGCGAGCACGTGACGCAGAAAGGCTCGCTCGTCGCGGCCGATCGCCTGCGCTTCGACTTCTCGCACCCCAAGGCGCTGACCGAGGATGACATCGCGGCGATCGAGACCGAGGTGAACGCCGAAATCCGCGCCAACGAGCAAGTCCTCACCCGGCTGATGGCGCCCGACGATGCCGTGGCCGCAGGCGCGATGGCGCTGTTCGGCGAGAAGTACGGCGACGAAGTGCGCGTGCTGTCGATGGGCCGCAGCTCGGGCGAGCGCACGTATTCGGTCGAGCTGTGCGGTGGCACCCACGTCAACGCCACGGGCGATATCGGGGTGTTCCGCATCGTCTCGGAAAGCGCGGTGTCTTCGGGCGTGCGCCGGATCGAGGCGATGACCGGCGAAGGCGCGCGCCGCTGGCTCGTGGGCCGCGAGGATGCGCTCAAGAACGCCGCCAGCTTGCTGCGCACCACCCCGGAAGACGTGGAGGCCCGCGTCGCCGCGTTGCTCGACGAACGCCGCAAGCTGGAGCGCGAACTGGCCGAAGCCAAGAAGGCGCTGGCGCTGGGCGGCGGCTCGGCCAAAGCGGAGTCCGCCGACGAAGAGGTGGGCGGCGTCAAGTTTTCCGGCCAAGTGCTCGAAGGGCTCGATCCCAAAGACCTGCGCGGACTGCTGGACCAGGCCAAGCAGCGGATGGGCTCGGGCGTTGCCGCGATCGTCGCGGTGAACGAGGGTAAGGCGAGCATCGCCGCAGCCGTCACCGAGGATCTCGTGGGCACGATCAGCGCCGTCGAACTCGTGCGCAAGGGCGTCGAGGCACTGGGCGGCAAGGGCGGCGGTGGCCGTCCCGACATGGCCCAGGGCGGCGGTCCCGATGGCGACAAGGCCGCCGACGCCATCGCGGCGCTCAAGGCCGCGTTGGCGGGGTGATCTTGCGGGAAGGCGCCCGCAAGGCTTTGGCCTTACTCGGTTGCGGCCTGTGGCTGGCGTCTTCCTTCATGCCTTTGTTTGGCGGCACCGCGAAGCATCAGGTACGGTGCGGTGGACGGCAGTTCACCGGTGAGTTCGACGATTGCTTCAATGACTACATCCCTGTGCTTGAATTGATCACACCGATTGTAGCGTTGCTGCTGCTTTATTCGTTCGCGCGGCTGGCATTCGGCACTTGGTCACCCGAGCCGGACTGCCGGCGGCAGAGGTGGCGTCTTGCACCAGCGGCCGGTTCGGCGGTGTATCATCCCGGCTTTTTACTGTTTTGTGCTACCGGCGCCATTTGGAGCGCTTGGCGTGGGGTGCTGTACCCGCTCGATCTGATGACCTTGCCGTTCATGGCATTTTGGGCGGCATTCGCCACCTGGTTCGCGGCGGGTGCTATCGTGACTTGGCGGGCCGCACGGACACAGAACCTTGGTTGATCTTGCCGCCATCGTCGCCGAGATCGCTGAGGAGATGCGGGCGGAGACCCGTCGCGGCACGGTCGCCAGCTATATCCCGCCGCTGGCTTGCGTGGCCGTCGACAAGTTCGGGCTGGCGGTGGTCATGGCGGATGGGGCCATCCACGCCGCTGGCGATGCCGAAGAAGCGTTTTCGATCCAGTCGATTTCCAAGGTCTTCGCGCTGACGCTGGCGCTGGGCGCGGTGGGCGACCAGTTGTGGGCGCGGGTGGGGCGCGAGCCTTCCGGCAGCGCTTTCAACTCGATCGTCCAGTTGGAAACCGAGCACGGCATCCCGCGCAACCCTTTCATCAACGCCGGTGCCATCGTCGTGTGTGACGTGCTGCTGGGCCGGCTGCAACCGCGCGAGGCGATCGGGCAGATGCTGCGCTTCGTGCGCGAGCTGGCGGGTGACGAGCACATCACGATCGACGAGACGGTGGCGCAAGCCGAGCAGGACACTGGCTTTCGCAACAACGCGCTAGCCAACTACATGCGCGCCTTCGGCAACCTGAATGGCGACGTGGACTTGGTGCTGGGGACCTATTTCCATTTTTGTGCGCTGGCGATGAGCTGCCGGCAACTGGCGCTGGCGGGCCGCTTCCTGATGGATGGGGGCCGAGTGGATGGGCACCGCATCATCAGCGACAAACGCGCCCGGCGCATCAACGCGCTGATGATGAGCTGCGGGCATTATGACAATTCGGGCGACTTCGCCTACCGCATCGGCTTGCCTGGCAAGTCCGGTGTCGGCGGTGGCATTCTGGCGGTCGCGCCGGGAATCGCCAGCATCGCAGTATGGTCGCCTGGTCTGAATGCAGAGGGCAATTCCGAACTCGGCCAGCGCGCGCTGGAGCGGCTGGTGCAGTACACCGGCTGGTCGGTGTTCGAGCCCAGGGTAGGGTAGCCGCGCTAGGCGGCTTCGTGCCCCCGCAATTGCCCCGATTTCAGCGCTGGCTTTTCGTTCAGGCCGCCTTCTTCCATGATGAGTTCGCGCATTTCGTCGCGCTTTTCGTGGATGGAGGCGATGATCGGGC
Organism: Novosphingobium sp. Rr 2-17; assembly: GCF_000272475.1. Taxonomy (GTDB): domain Bacteria; phylum Pseudomonadota; class Alphaproteobacteria; order Sphingomonadales; family Sphingomonadaceae; genus Novosphingobium. The sequence goes on along the minus strand of NZ_AKFJ01000004.1, from coordinate 80,882 downwards.
CCATCGCGACGCCGGTTTCGACCAGCGCGGCTTCCGATAGCTGGAGCGAGCTTTCCAAGGTCTCGGGCACGGCGTGGGTGGCGCCGGCGCGGTAGAGTTGGGCCGCGTGCCGGGCGTCGCGGGCGCGGGCAATGATCGGCAGATCGGGAAACGCGTTGCGCAGCTTGCGTACGATGCGCTGGGCGGTGACCGGCTCGTCCATCGTGAGGATCACGGCGGCGGCTTCTCCGGCACCGAGCCGCAGCAGCAGATCGCCGCGCCCGGCATCACCGAAGCCCACCGCATAGCCGTTGCGGTGGCCATCGATGGCAAGATCGCTGTCGCTGTCGATCGCGAAATAGGGGCGGTCGTGCTTGGCGAGCATATCGGCCACCAATCGTCCGACGCGGCCGAAACCGACAATCAGCGTGGGCGCCCGACCTGACGTGGCCTCCGGCTGGAGCGGCGGCTCCACTCGGTCCACTTGTCGCGCCATGGCTTTGCCGACCAGCGCCAGCAACGGGGTGATGGTAAGGCCCAGCGCGGTGACCATTTGCCAGAACTGCGCGGTGCCGGGCTGGATCAGCTTGGCCGTCAGCGCGGCGGACAGGACGATCAGCGTCGTCTCCGAAGGGCTGGACATCAGGATGCCGGTCTCTGCCGCCGTACCCCGCCGTGCGCCCATCAAGCGCAGTAGCAAGCCGGTGACGACCGACTTGAGCACCACCACGCCAGCGGTCGCGATCAATACCGAACTCAGGTTCTCCCACACCACCGCGACATCGATGCTCATCCCGATGGTGATGAGGAACACGCCGAGCGCGAGGCCCTTGAACGGCTCGATGATCTGTTCGACTTCCGAGTGATACTCGGTTTCCGCGATCAGCAGCCCGGCGACCAGCGCGCCGACAATCGGGGAGAGGCCGGCGGCGGCAGTCGCCAGCGCGGCGAGAATGACGACGAGCAGGCTGGCGGCGAGGAACAGTTCGGGGCTTTTGGTGCGGGCGGCTTGCGCGAACAGCGGTGGTAGCAGAAATCGACCGCACACCAGCAGGCCGACGATGACGGCCGAGCCCAGCAGCAACGTGCGCAGCAGCGCGTCGACGCCGTTGTCCGCCTGGGGGCCGAGCGCGCCGAGGAGGAAGATGATCGGCACCAGCGCGATATCCTCAAACAGCAGCATCGCCAGCGCCGCGCGCCCGACCGGGGTAGTCGTTTCGGTTATCTTGAGCACGAGCGCGGTGGAAGACAGCGCCAGCGCCAGGGCCAGCGCCATCGCGCCTGAAAAGCTCTGGCCGATGGTGGTCAGCACGAACGTAAGCGAGCCTGCGATGACGATCATTTCGAGAGAGCCCATCCCGAAAACCATCCGCCGCATCTGCCACAGACGACGGAATGACAACTCCAGTCCGATCGAGAACAGCAGCAGGATGATGCCGAACTCCGCGAACACCTCCAGCCCGTCCGGCTGGGTGATGGTCACGTAAGACAGCCAGGGATGATCGAACACCATCCGCCCCAGACCGTAAGGGCCAACCAGCAGCCCCACCAGGATGAAGCCGATCACCGGCGTGATGCGAAACCGGTTGAAAACCGGGATCACGATCCCCGCGGCGCCCAGAATCACCAGAGCGTCGGACATCATGGGTGAATAGAGATCGCTCGTTCCGGACATTCCGTGTTCGTATCGGAGCGCCGTCACAAAGGGAATGCCTATGGGCGGAATGGGTACGGCAATCGCCAGATTGCAATATAAGCGCTACAAATTGGCGATGAACAACACCTGACGGTGCGGTTCGTCGCAGTACGCAAAAGAGGGCACCGGAACCACGCAACTTCACTTTGCGTTCAGCGTGGTGCTGGCTATAGACCCACTCCATGCTTGAACGCTCGCCCCTGAAAATCGCCCTCCTTGCCGCCGCTACCGGAGCCATGGTCCTTACTGCTGGCTGTGCCGGGCGTGGGGGCAAGAGCAAGGATGCCGCCTACGTCGCGCGCGACGTGGATACGCTTTACGCCGCTGCGCAGGATCGGCTGACCGCCGGTCGTACCCGCCAGGCCGCCGCGCTGTTCGATGAGGTTGAGCGCCAGCACCCGTATTCCCCCTGGGCCCGCCGTGCCCAGTTGATGAGCGCGTTCAGCTATTACGCCGCACGGGACTACAACAAGGCGATCCAGTCGGCCCAGCGCTTCCTGTCGATCCACCCGGGTAACAAGGACGCGCCGTACGCCTATTATCTGATCGCCATCTGCTATTACGAGCAGATCAGCGACGTCACGCGCGACCAGAAGACCACGCTGCAGGCCAAGGCCGCGCTGACCGATGTGATGCGCCGCTATCCTCTGACCTCGTACGCGCTGGACGCCAAGCTTAAGATCGACCTGGTGAACGATCACCTGGCCGGCAAGGAAATGACGATCGGTCGCTCTTACGAAGCCGAGGGCAAGTGGCTGGCCGCGACGCTGCGCTTCCGCAATGTCATCGATAATTACCAGACCACCGGTCACACGCCGGAGGCGCTGTTCCGCCTGGTCGAAGGCTACTTGTCGCTCGGCGTGCCGGACGAAGCGCAGAAGGCTGCGGCGGTGCTGGAATCGAACTACCCGCAAAGCGAGTGGTACGATCGGGCCTACAAGCTGATGCGCAAGCACGCACCGGCCAACGTCGCCGCCTAAAGCGCGATTTTGAAGTTGCCCCCTCGGGCAGCTTCAGGGCGGCACTGACCCGATCGCCCAAGCTCTTCGGAGCTGGCGTCTTGAAATATCGAAACCCGACCGGAGCGATCCAGTCGGGTTTTTCGTGTGTCCGGCGCTCGTGAGAGTTTGGCTTTACCACCTGAAAGCCTGATTTGCATTGTCAACTTTAATGGTTGAGATATAGGTCGCCTCGTTCCGGCGGTCACGCTGCTGTGCTGACCGTATTTGGCAAAGATCGTGTCCTGGAGGGGAAGAGACACACGACGCCGATTTGCATCCGCTTGTTCGCGGCGCCCGTATTCCACCATTTTTTGGCCTTTGCCTTGCTGTTCGCGGTCGGGCGCAAGGGCTGGTTTCATTCGAAAGTTTCCACGGCGGGGGCAGACCTTCCGTGGCGACCAGACAAGCAGTGCAGCCGGCAACCGGCTGCTCAATTCCCTTTCATAAGGATTTGAAAATGCGTTCGTTCGTCCGCCTAGGCCTACTGGCCACGACCTTCCTCGCCGCACCGGCTTTCGCCGAAGACCCCGCAACCCCCGCTGCCGTTGCCGCTGACGCGCAGGAAACCACGTCCGTCGGCACCGGCGCCGCCGATCGCCGGGGCGAGATCCTGGTGACGGCGCGCCGCCGCGCCGAATCGAGCCAGGACGTGCCGCTGGCGATCTCGGTAATCGGGGGAGAGCATATCGACGCGACGGGATCGTTCAACGTGGGGCGCTTGCAGCAATTGACGCCGACGTTGCAGTATTACTCGTCCAACCCGCGCAACACCGCGGTCAACATTCGCGGCCTGGGCTCTCCGTTCGGCCTGACCAACGATGGCATCGAGCAAGGCGTCGGCATTTACATCGATGACGTGTACAATGCACGCGTCGCCTCGGCCACGTTCGACTTCCTTGATGTGGCCCAGATCGAAGTGCTGCGCGGTCCGCAAGGCACGCTCTATGGCAAGAACACCACCGCCGGTGCGATCAACATCACCACCAACCAGCCGACCTTCGATTTCGAAGGCAAGGCGGAAGTGTCGGTAGGCAACTACAACTTCAAGCAGGCGAAGGCCGCCATCTCCGGCCCGCTGACGGACAACCTGGCGGCGCGCATCGCGGTATCCTCCACCAGCCGTCGCGGCACGATCTACAACGTGACTTCTAACGAATGGCAGAACAGCCAGGACAACCTGGGCCTGCGCGGCCAGTTACTGTGGAAGCCGACCGACACGCTGGAGGTGACGTTCGCTGGCGATTACAGCGCGCAAGATCCCAACTGCTGCGCCACCGTCTATGTCCGCACCGGCACCACCCAGCGCGCGGCGAACCGCCAGTATGCCGCATTGGCGGCAGCGGCCGGCTATACGGCAGCCAGCACCAACCCGTTCGACCGCGTGACCGACCTGGACACCAACTTGCGCGCCAAGAACAAGATCGGTGGCGCCTCTGCCCGCATCAAGTGGGACGTGGCCGGCGGCACCCTGACCTCGATAACGGCTTGGCGTTTCTGGGATTGGGACCCGTCGAACGACCGCGATTACACTGGCCTGTCGGTGGTCAAGCTGTCGCAAAACCCATCGCAGCAGGACCAGTATACGCAGGAACTTCGCTACAACTACTCGAACTCGAAGATCGACTTCGTTCTGGGCGGCTTCGGCTTCTACCAGCGCATCGACACCCAAGGCACCGAACAGCAAGGCGAGGACGCCAGCCGCTGGAGCATTAATCCTGGTAACGTGCCGGCTGGATCGTCCGGTTGCGGCAGTACCGCAGCTCAGAAGCTGGCGTGCGACCCATCCGTCCTCGACGGCCTGACTGCCAAGAACGTCCAGTACCTGAAGAACACCAGCCTCGCGCTGTTCGGCCAGCTTGCCTACCACATCACGCCCGAATGGACCGTGCAACCCGGCGTCCGCCTGAACTACGATAAGAAGGAAGGCTACTACCAGCGCCGCGTCTTTGATGGCGACGGGACCGAACTGGTGCTGAACAGCACCAACACCTACACCGCGCGCCAGGCCGCTCAGTTGGCGATCTACGCGCCGCAGGAAATCTCGCCCGAGTTCAGCGACTGGAACTTCAGCTACGATTTCAACACCAGCTACAAGATCACGCCGGACATCCTCGTCTACGCGACGTATGCTAAGTCGTTCAAATCGGGCGGCATCAACCAGAATGGCGTCCCGACCGACGCGAACTATCGCGCCATCACCAGCGCCGAGACGGTGAAGCCGGAATCGGTCCACCACTACGAAGTGGGCATCAAGACCCAGTTCTGGGATCGCAAGGCAACGCTCAACGTCTCGATCTTCCGCACGGACATCGCCAACTACCAGGCGAACGTGAACAACAGCCAGTACGGCGTGCTGCGCGGCTACCTCGCCAATGCCGAGGCGGTTCGCTCGCAAGGTGTGGAGTGGGACTTCTCGGTGCGTCCGAGCGAGCGGTTCAACGCCTACGTCAACGGTGCCTATACCGATGCCAAGTATCGCAAGTTCACAGACGCGCCGTGCCCGCCCGAGCTGTCCGGCGGCACTACCGTCAGTGGCACGCAGACCGCTGGGGCTGCGGGTGTTGCAGGCTCGCTCAGCCCCGCAAACTGCGACGTTTCCGGCCAGCGTTTGCCGGGCGTATCGAAATGGTCGTTCTCGTGGGGCGGCGAATACAATGTGCCGGCCAAGATTCTGGGCAAGGAAGGCAAAGTCTACCTGGGCTACGATGGCAGCTATCGCAGCAACTTCTCATCCAACCCGTCGCCCTCGGCCTACACCTGGATCGACGGTTACGACCTGCACAACTTCCGCCTGGGCTTCCGTTCGGAAGGTGGCTTTGACGTCTACGGCTGGGTGCGCAATGCCTTCGATCGCCACTATTTCGAGCAGCTCTATGTCGCGTCAGGCAACACTGGCTTGATCGCTGGATCGGTGGGCGATTCGCGCACTTGGGGCTTCACCATCAAATCCAGCTTCTAACGCAAAAGGCCCGCCGGGCACTTGTGATCGGAGCGCGGCCCGTCCTTGCTGGGGCGGGTCGCGCTCCGATCGTTTATGCGCATGTATTAGTGCGATTTTTCCGCATCTCCCCGGAGCCTTTCGCGCGTTTACGCATTTTCCCTATCTGTAAGAAATCGCCGGGTCGTCGCACGATTGGCAAATGGCTTGCCGCCAAAACTATAGCCAATGGGAAAGGTTTGCTTAGATGGACATGAGGCACGATTTCCAGTCCGATCAACACTCCAAGCCGGAAGCGGTGCCTGTTGCCGCCCCCAAGCGCGTATTGCATCCAGAAATGCTGGCGATTGCCGGTATCGTCGCGGTCCTGTGGGCCATCGTTGCGATTCGCTTCTGCCTTGAGTTCATGGCTTCCTGATCAGTTCGCCCGTCATCCGGCGCGCATTCCCCGCCTGCCATATACGCAGGCTACCATGCGCGAACCGGGGTGACGGGCCAGCGGCGCTGCGCTAGAACGCTTCGCGAACATGCTGAGCCGCCTTTCCATTCGCAACATCGTCTTGATCGAAGCGCTCGATCTGGATTTCGCCGGAGGGCTGGGCGTCCTCACGGGCGAGACCGGTGCTGGCAAGTCGATCCTGCTCGATGCCCTTGGCCTGGTGCTGGGCAACCGCGCCGATAGCGGCCTGGTGCGCGCAGGCGCAGACCGGGCCAGCGTGACCGCCAGCTTCGACTTCGCGACACTTCCCGAGCCGCTTCGTACTATCATCGCCGACGCTGAACTCGAGGTCGAGCCAGGCGAGCCGCTGATCCTCAAGCGCCAGTTGCGTGCGGACGGCGGGTCCAAGGCATTTCTCAACGATCAGCCCGTGGGCGTTGCGCTGCTGCGCGAACTGGCCCCGGCACTGGTCGAGATACACGGCCAGCACGACGATCGCGGTCTGGTCAATCCACGCGGCCACCGGCTGCTGCTCGATCGTTTCGCAGGGGGCGACGTGGCGCGCGTAGCCGCAGCGTGGAGCACCTGGCGCAACGCGCGTGAGGCGCTCGATACGGCCCGCGCACAAGTCGCCCGTGCCGCCGAGGATCAGGACTTGCTGCTCGCGCACCTGGCCGAACTGACCGTGTTGGCGCCCGAGACAGGGGAAGAAGACACCCTCGCGCAGGCCCGCGCCCAGATGCAGAAGGGCGAGAAGCTCGCCGACGATCTCGCGGCGTTGCAGCGCTTGTGGACTGGCTCGGATTCGGCGCTCGCTAACTTGCGCGGCGCCTCGCGCCGGCTTGATCGCATCGCGGGGGAACACCCACTGCTGGCCGAGGCGCTGGCCGCGCTGGACCGGGCAGTGATCGAAGCGGGCGAGGCAGAGGAAGCGCTGGAACGCGCGGCTGAGGCACTGGCGTTCGAGCCGGACGAACTGGACCGTATCGAAACCCGCCTGTTCGATCTGCGCGCTGCTGCTCGCAAGCAAAGCTGCCAGGTGGACGACTTGCCCGAAAAGATGCGCGAAATGCGCGAGGCCCTCGAAGCGATCGAGGGCGGGACCGAGCATCTCGCTGAACTGGAAGCGGCGGCGAACAAGGCGGCACTGGCCTATCGCGAAAGTGCAGAGGCACTGCACGAGGCACGGCGCGCCGCCGCCCAGCGTCTGGACACGGCGGTGAAAGCCGAACTGGGGCCGCTCAAACTAGACTCCGCGCGGTTCCGCACCGCCGTTACGCGGTTGCCGGAGGAGCGCTGGGGGGCGCATGGCCTCGATTCGGTCGAGTTCCTCATCAGCACCAATCCCGGCGCGGACTTCGCCCCACTCGCCAAGATCGCCTCGGGCGGCGAATTGTCGCGCTTCATCCTCGCGCTCAAGGTGGCGCTGGCGGAAGAAGGCGGCGCGGCGACGGTGATCTTCGACGAGATCGACCGCGGCGTCGGCGGTGCGGTCGCCAGCGCCATCGGCGAACGCCTCGCGCGCCTGGCATCGGCGGGGCAATTGCTGGCGGTAACCCACAGCCCCCAGGTCGCCGCGCGCGGGGATCGGCACTACATGATCGCCAAGTCGAGCGAAGGCACCGTCACCCGCACCTCGGTCCACCTGCTCAGCGCCGCCGACCGCAAGGAAGAGATCGCCCGGATGCTGTCCGGCGCGGAAGTGACGGCAGAGGCGCGGGCGCAGGCGGATCGGTTGCTGGAACGGGCGTAGCGGCTGGGTAGGGGGCAGCTTTTCAATCCCGAAGCCAGCCATCCGTTCATTCTTGAGGCCACCCCTCATTGGGGCAATTGAGCGCGCTCAGGGTCGTCCTCCCTCGCCTTTGCCTAGCCGGCCACGGTCAACAGCGACGAGATGGCGACCACAACCTGGGCGGGCACAAAGGGTTTGGCGACCATGATGCTGTTCGGCACGCCTTTTGAATACCATTCATGCTCACTGGCGCCGCTCACATAGACAATCGGCAAACTGTTTATAAGCTCGCGCGCCGTTCGTGCGACATCCCAGCCCTCTGGACCATCGCCAAGATTTATATCGGTGATGATCCCATGCAGATGCCCATGTTCTTCGGCTAGCAACTTCAGAGCTTGGGTGCCGTCATCAGCCACGAGCAGGCGGAAACCCGCCTCCTCAAGCGCTGACACGAGCATGTCCTGGATCAAGATCTCGTCCTCCACGTACAGCAGGAGCGGAGCTTCCGGCTCAGTCATCATATATTCCTGCTTCTAGTGGATGCTGGCGCTTCGATGGCCGACAAGGATTATAGTGCCGGCTGCCCACGCTGAACAATCGAAACCATTGTCCCCGGTTGGGAATTTTGTATTTCAACCTCTGCTCCGAGCTGCTTGGAAAGTGCCTCGACGATCCCCGTACCCAGACCCGGCTCCGACTTTGCTTCCCCGCCTGGCATACCGACGCCATTGTCGCCGACACTGAGTGTCCATCCATTCCCCTCAGTCACATAGCTAACGGTGATCAGGCCGTTATGCCCCTTATCGGGGAAGGCATGTTTGAGCGCGTTGATGACGAGTTCGGTCACGATAAGGCCGAGACTGACGGACACGTCCGCCGTCGTCGTGGCCTCGTCGATCGCCGTTTTGATCGTGAGGTGGGCGGGGTCCGAGATCATGGAGGCGCCGATGCTGGCGCATAAGTCGACGAAATAAGGTCGTAGCGCCACATCCGCATCCGATCTCGTTGCCAACTGCTTTTGCAGCGTGGCGATAGACATCACGCGGTGATGGGCATTGTTAAGATGAGTGCGTGCCTCATCGGACTGGACGCGTCGGGCGCTCTGCATCAAGACGCTGGCAATTATCTGAAGGCTGTTGGCGACGCGATGCTGGAGTTCCTGCAGCAAAACCATTTTCTCGCGGATCAGGTCGCTGTTTTGCTGCTCGGACAGCCGGATCGCCGTGGCGTCTGTCACGGACAGAATGAGGCGCGTCTCATCGCCTGCATAGTCGAGGAGGCGTGCGCTGAGGACAAGATGCAGGTCGCCCGTGCGGCGCCGAAGCACTAACTCATAGGCATCGATTGCCGCATCGCCGGAAAGCGTGGCCATCAACAACGAGCGCAACTGCAATATATCCCACTCGCCGCCACCGAGCATAAACATGTCATTCCCAACCACGGCGTTGGCGTGCAGACCGAACGTCGAACAGAATGTGTCGCTGGCGGCTTGAACGATAAGCTGGTCGTTCAGAAGAAGGAGGGGCGTGATCGACGACTGAACGATAGCCGATCCAAGGCTGTGAGCAGATTCGGACGGGACAGGCGTAAAAAATTCCATGGCCGAAGCCTTCGGAAACCAGAGGGTTTCGGGGCGAAAACCATGCCTGGATAGATAATTTCAGATGCAGCGCGGAAGCCATCGTTGCCGATATTATTTGCGCTTATCACAGTTCAAAACTCTCAGTGTATCAATTCCACGTGCGAGCAACGAATAATAATAACCCAATTGGCATTACTCGATGGAGAATTCCCGCATCGCATAGCCACAGTTGCCCCGTTCGCGGGCGCCGGTTCACTGCAGAGTTCGATCTGCGCAACGGCAGCTAACCACTCCGAAAGCGCCAATTTGCGCCGTTCCGGTCTCAGCCCGAGCCGGTCGTTCGATCGGTCGATCCGCACACGATCCCGAAACCGGTCGTTCAAATCGCGCTGCGTTCCATCGGACTCACCTATAATGAGGATTACCCATATCCGGGCGTCGGCGAAACGTCGGAAACGGCACAGGTCACCTGCAATAGACTGAACCGCCAAGCCGCTACGGCAAGCGCACGATTTGGGTGAAAAGTTTGGGGCCGCCAGTACTTTTCCATTGGCGATTTCCTAATAACGCGAGCAATAGTAAAGTCTTCGGGTCCTAGGAATTCCAGTGAAAAGGTGTATCGGACAAGGTAAGCTTATCCTGCCGGTTGAACTGGCGGTCTGCATCGGTGCAGCCATTGCGCTCTCAATCTTGTTCAATAGTATCAATGCCTTTGAACGCATCGTTAATTTTTTTGTAAAACATGAGAACTGGCAACTAGACGAATATTTCTGTGTGTTGTTCTTCGGCGGAATCGGTGCGCTAGTGCTGGCGATCCGCCGCGCGGCCGACCTCGCGCGTGAAATACGTGAGCGAGAGATAGCAGAGGCGCACGCGCTGTCGTTGGCCCGGCATGACCCGCTTACCGGCCTGGCCAACCGCCGGGTGCTGCAAGATGAGCTTCCGGCGCTGCTTGAGGAGGCCCGCAGTTCGACGAGCCAATGCGTGGTGTTCGTGATCGATCTCGACCACTTCAAACCGATCAACGATGTGTATGGGCACGATACCGGAGATGCGGTGCTGGTGAAGGTCGCGTCTCGGCTGCAGCGTGTCGTGGGCGCGCGAGGGCTGGTAGCACGGGTGGGCGGGGACGAGTTCGTACTGGCGATGCTGCAGGAGCCGGGCACCGACGCGCCGTCGCGGACCGCGATCCAGGTCATCCGCGCATTAAGCGCGCCCTATGAGGTTGGCGGGCGCTTACTCGAATTGGGCGCAACGGTTGGCATCGCGCGCGCGCCGGTCGACGCGACGCTTGGCGACGACCTGCTGCGGGTGGCGGACGTCGCGATGTACGATGGCAAGCGGGCGGGTAAGGGCACCCACCGCTTCTTCCACGCTGACATGGACCAGCGTCTGCGCGCGCGCGCAATGCTCGAAGCCGAATTGCGCGAAGCCATCACGACTGGCGACATAACGCCCTATTTTCAGCCGGTGATCGCGCTCTGCGACGATCGAATTATCGGGTTTGAGGCGCTTGCGCGGTGGCACCACCCGACGCGCGGTACCATTCCTCCAGACGAGTTCATCCCGATCGCCGAGGATTTGGGGCTGATCGACGCGTTGTCGCAACGCATCTTGCGGCAGGGCTGCATCGCCGCGAGTGACTGGCATTGGGACACAACGCTATCGATCAACATCTCTCCGGTTCAACTCAAGGATAGCTGGCTTGCGGCCAAGTTCCTCGCGATCCTGCAAGAGACGGGCTTCAACCCTCAGCGGCTGATTGTCGAGGTAAGCGAGAACGCGATCACTGACGATATTCAGCACGCCGCCATAGTTCTCGCGTCGTTGCAGAATGTTGGAATCCGCGTCGCGCTGGATGATTTCGGCAAAGGGTACTCCAGCTTTTCGCACTTGCGCGAACTAAAGTTCGACTACCTGAAGATCGACAGCTCCTTCGTGGAATCGATGAATACCGCAGAGAGCCGCAAGATTGTCAGCGCCGTAGCGGGATTAGGCAAGGCGCTGGGTATGCCTGTGACCGCGGAAGGGGTCGAGTCGGCCGAGGTTGCAGATGCGCTGAGGGAGCTTGGATGCGAGCACGCACAAGGTTTTCTGTTCGGGCGGCCCGTCGCTGCCATTGAGGCGGCGGGCATGGTTCGCAGCTACGACGATCGCGCTGAATTGTTGAAGCGGAGCGCACGATAATCGCGCGCGCTCCGCTGGCGGGGGCGTGGATAGCGCTTTCTGCGATGTTGGCTGCGGCGAGCCCCGGCCTGGCGCAAGAGGCGCAGGAGGGGCCCGAGCAGATCGAGCAAATTGAGCCCGGCAGTGGTGAATGGCAGGCCGAATACTATGGTGCCTTCGGCGGTGCGGGCAATCAGAGCGCGCAGCTGCTGGTGGGCCTGTCCGGTCGGCTGATGCTGGGCGCCGAGGCTGAGTTCCAAGGGCCGCGCGACCGCCTGCTGTTCGATTCCTTTGGCCCCCTTCTGCTGTACCGCGCGATTGATCCAGACCAACACCCGGTCGGGCTGGGCCTTGAGTTGCAAGCGTCTCTCGGACGCGACGGCGCTTTCGAGGGTGTCGACGCCCGCGTGATAGTCGAGCGGCGGGCTGCCGACTGGTGGTTGCAGGGCAATCTGATCCTGCGCAACGCTCGCGAAGACGGTTCCGATGGGACGAGCCTTGCCTATGCCGCTTCCGTCCAGCGATCGCTGGCTGGCGAGACGTGGCTGGGGGTCGAGGTATCGGGACAGCTCAAACGGCTGGCTGGCGCAACCGAGTTGGCGCCCCAGGGGCGGCATTATGCGGGGCCGAGCTTGTCCGCCGAGGTGCCGATTGGCGGGAACCCGGTCGAGCTCGGGCTCGCTTGGCTTCAGCGGCTGTGCGGCGATGGGGCCGGATCAGGCCCCCGGATTTTCGCACAGTTCTCCTTCTAAGGCGCAGGGACTGGAGTTCCTCGAGGTCACGATACGCTGGCTTTGAATGGCAAAACGGCTTCCTCGTCCAGTTTGAGTGACCACTGTCCCGAGCTTGCCTCCTCAAAGACCGTATGTTCGGGTTGCAAAGGTGGCCAAGCTCGCGAAGCGCAGTGCGAAGCTTTGGACGGCAACAAGGGGTCGAGGCCGGAAACAGCCCGGATCATCCAATTTGCGCTGACAATCCTGCATGCCCTTGGGCCGTGTGGAGTATTTTTATAGCTCGAACGCACTGATGATCGGGCAGGCTTGCGCTTTCGATTTCTCACAATCCATCGCCAGCCGCGACAGTGCGGCCCGCGCTGCCTGCATTTCCGCAATTTTGACGTCGAGGATCGCAATCCTCGTCTCGGCCATCTCGCGGGCCTGCTTGCGGTCATCGACGGCATCGAGATTGAGCAACACGCTGATCTCTTCCAGGGTGAACCCGGCGGCTTGCGCAGCGCGGATGAAGCGCAAGCGACGAACGTCCTCGTCGCCATAGTGCCGGATGCCCGCTGCGCGTGATGGCTCGTTGAGCAGGCCGCGGCGCTGATAATAACGCACCGTCTCGACGCCGACGTCCCCCTGCTTCGCGAGCTTGGAAATGGTGAGCGCATTCATGTCTTGACTCCGTACTATAGTACGGAACCTATATAGGCGGGACTGACGATACGTCGAGGACCCGGACATGACGATTACCCCGCGCAAGCATGCCACGATCCACCGTATGGTGATGCCGACACATGTCTGTCCGTACGGTATCAAGGCAAAGTATCTGCTCGAAAGCCACGGCTATGTGGTCGAGGATCGGTGGCTGACGACGCGCGAGGAGACCGATGCGTTCAAGGTCGCACATGGCGTCAAGACCACCCCGCAGACCTTCATCGAAGGCAAGCGGGTCGGCGGCTATGACGATCTGCGCCGCTTCTTCGGCAAGGCCGTCAACGATCCCGGCGCGACCAGCTACACACCTGTGGTTGCGGTGTTCGCGATGACTGCGTTGATGGCACTGGCGGCGTCCTGGGCGGTGTTCGGCACGCCGCTAACGGTGCGGGCCGGGGAATGGTTCATCGCCTTTAGCATGTGTGTGCTCGCACTCCTCAAGCTCCAGGACGTCGAGAGCTTCTCCAGCATGTTCCTGGGCTACGACCTGCTGGCCAGGCGCTGGGTTCCTTATGCCTATCTCTATCCGTTCGCGGAGGGCTTGGCCGGGGTGTTGATGGTGTCGAACCATCTCACCTGGCTGTCGGTGCCGATTGCCCTCTTCATCGGCACGACCGGTGCGGTGTCCGTGTTCAAGGCGGTCTATATCGACAAACGCGACATCAAGTGCGCCTGCGTCGGCGGCGCTACCAAGGTGCCGCTGGGCTTCGTCTCGCTGACCGAAAATGTGATGATGATCGCGATGGCAATCTGGATGATGGCGATGTGACGACGCATGTCCTGCCATAATCCGTACCGGTTGTGCGGTGAACGGGCGTCTTGGCTGCGAGGTAGCGAAAAGCTCATCGCCCGCACCTGGGTACCGTAAATCAGCGAGACTTGAGTGACCGATGAGGGGGCGACTCCGGAAATTCAAACTGCCCTTCCACCAACAGCCGCGCGAAGTTGCCCGCGCGTTGCGAGTTGCGGCATAGGGCGGGGATGACCACGCCGATCTCATCCGATTCCCCCACAGGGCTGCCCAGCGAGCCCGAAGCTGCCAATGAACTGATGCGCCTGGCGCGGCAGATCAAGCGCGCCAACCGGCTCTACCATGCCGAGGACGCACCCGAGATCACGGACGCCGAGTACGACGCGCTGGTGCGGCGCAATGCCGAGCTAGAGGAAGCGTTCCCGCATCTGGTCCGGCCCGATTCGCCCAGCAGCGCCGTGGGCCACGATGTTGCCGCCTCGCCGCTAGGCAAAGTGCCGCACGAAGTTCGGATGATGAGCCTCGACAACGCGTTCAGCGGCGAGGAAGTGGCCGAGTTCATCGGGCGGGTGCGGCGGTTCCTGTCGCTATCGGCGGATGAGCCGGTGCTGGTGACGGCAGAGGACAAGATCGACGGCTTGTCCTGCTCGCTGCGTTATGAGCACGGCAAGCTGGTGCGCGCCGCCACGCGCGGCGACGGGCAGGTGGGCGAGGATGTCACGCCCAACGTGGCGCACATCCGCGACATTCCGCAGGAACTGAAGGGGGAGAACATCCCCGACGTGTTCGAGGTGCGCGGCGAGGTGTACATGGAGAAGGCGGCGTTCCTGGCCCTCAATGCGCAATTGATGGACGAAGCGCGCGCCGTGGCTGAGGGTAGGGGCGAGGCGTTCGATGATACGAAAGTCCGCCAGTTCGCCAACCCGCGCAACGCCGCCGCCGGATCGCTGCGTCAGAAAGACGCCAGCGTCACCGCCAAGCGGCCTTTGCGATTCTGGGCACACGGGTGGGGTGCCGCCAGCGCGGTTCCGGGGCAAAGCCAGAGCGAGGTGGTTCGCCAGATCGAACGCTGGGGCCTGCCGGTTTCGCCGCAATTCCGGGTGTGCCACTCGCTCGACGATACGCTGGACGCCTATCGCGCGATCCGTGATGGGCGCGGCGCGTTGCCGTTCGAGATCGACGGGGTGGTGTACAAAGTGGACCGGCTCGACTGGCAGCAACGGCTGGGTTTCGTCGCCAAGGCGCCGCGCTGGGCGCTGGCCCACAAGTTTCCCGCCGAACGCGCGCAGACGGTGCTGGAATCGATCGACATCCAGGTCGGTCGCACTGGCAAGCTGACGCCGGTGGGGCGGTTGAAGCCGGTGCTGGTCGGCGGGGTCACCGTCACCAACGTCACCTTGCACAACCGCGACGAGATCGCGCGGCTGGGCGTGCGTCCCGGCGATACCGTGGTGCTCCAGCGCGCCGGCGACGTGATCCCGCAAGTGGTCGATAACGTGACGCGCGAGGAGGAGCGGCCCGCCTACGCGTTCCCCGACCATTGCCCGCAATGCCACTCCGAGGCAGTGGCGGCGGAAGGCGAGGTGGACGTGCGCTGCACCGGCGGGCTGATCTGCCCGGCCCAGCGTACCGAGCGGCTCAAGCACTTCGTCAGCCGCGCCGCGCTCGACATCGAGGGGCTGGGCGAAAAGACGATCGACGAGTTCTTCGCCAAAGGCTGGCTGGAAAGCCCAGCCGATGTGTTCCGCCTACGCAAGCGCCGTTCCGAGATTCTGGAACTGGAGGGGTGGAAGGACAAGTCTGTGGACAACCTGTTGGCAGCGATCGAGACCAAGCGATCGCCCGATGCGGCGCGGCTGCTGTTCGGGCTAGGCATCCGCCATGTCGGCGCAGTGACCGCGCGCGATTTGATGAAGCGCTTCCAGACCCTACCAGCGCTGCGGGCCTTGGCCGAGCAAGCCCACGTCAAGGAGGGCGAGGAAGCAGTGCTGGCGGCGAGCGACGCCTATGCCGAGCTGATTTCCATCGATGGTGTCGGCCCGGTGGTGGTCGAAGCCTTGGGCGATTTCTTCCACGAGGAGCACAACCGCCAAGTCTGGGACGATTTGCTGGGCGAAGTCACTCCGCCGCCTTACGTGATCGAGACCAAGGCCAGCGCGGTCGCGGGCAAGACCGTGGTGTTCACCGGCAAGCTGGAGACGATGAGCCGCGACGAGGCGAAGGCTCAGGCTGAGCGGCTGGGCGCGCGCGCGGCGGGTTCGGTATCGCCCAAGACCGACCTGATCGTTGCCGGGCCGGGTGCGGGATCGAAGCTGAAAAAAGCGGCGGAACTGGGCATCGAGGTGATCGACGAAGCCGCGTGGGCGGAAATCGTCCGTACGGCAGGTTGAATCAACGCTTGGATTGGCGTTCGTGGAGTTGCCGGTAGTGCTGCACACGGGTGGCGCGTAGCCCGGCAATGCCTTCACGCTCGACCGCGCGCTGCCACGAGGCAAGTTCCTCCAGTGTCAGGCTGTATCGCTCACACGCCTGCGCGATCGTCAACAGCCCCTCATCGATCGCGGCCACCACTTCGGCCTTGCGGCTTACGACCCACCGAGACGTGTTGGCAGGTGGGAGCGTGCTATGGCTGCGCGCTTGATCTTTTGGGTCTGCAGGCTGGGCCAGGGGCTTTTCCCTGGTCAATTCGCTGGAAGACATGGCGGACCTCGCGATGGTTGAACCAATTCCCCCGAAGACTTCGGACTTTTACCGAAAATCCTTAATTTCAAATTCCTTGAAATAGTTAACAGTAGTCCCATTCCGCCGCGTTTTAAGTCATCTCGTATCAATTGCTGCGCCAGCCCAAAAGCGGCCGAAAGGTTTACGCCTCATTTACCTTTATTACGTAGGCGATTCTCGCGGCGCATCCCTTGCGGGGACCATGAAGGATACGGCAATTGACCGAAAAGCCGACAGGTACAGCGTATGCCTTGGCAACGGCGAGGCACGTCTCGTCGGATGGCTGCCAACTTGTGTTCGAACGGGACGATGTAAGGCGCGGCCAACGGTTCGCCTTCGCGCTCGATGGCGCCGAGCCGGTCAGTGGGGCAGTGCGCTGGGTCGTGGGCGACCGCGCCGGCTTCGCGTTCGATTCACCGATCGGCCACGACAAGATCCGCGCCCTGGAGCAGGGTAACCGCCGCCCCGGGGCCCTCGATCTCTATCTGATACGAGGGCAGGAGCGTTCAGGCGCTTAGCCCCCTCCCGTCGATCCCCGGGACGATCAGGCCTCGCGGCCATCGTAGCGGTGGCGCTTGCGTAGCCACAGGATCGACCAGTCACCATTCACCTGCCGTGCTGCCAGCCGAAGCCCGGCGCGGCGGCAGGCTTTGCGCACGGCGGCCTCCTGCGTTTCCAGCAGCCCCGCCAGCAGCAAGTGCCCGCCCGGAACTAAAGCGTCCGCGAAGTCCGGCGCGAGTTCGACCAGCGGGCCAGCCAGGATGTTGGCCATGATGAGATCGTACGGCGAATTGGCCTGCAGCACCGGATTTTCCATGCCGTCCGCCACGGTCATGGCGAGCTGGCCCAAGCCCGAGCCCATCGCTATGCCATTGGCCAGGGCGTTGTCGTACACCACGTCATAGCAAACCGCGTCGATGTCGCTCGCCGTGCCTAGCGCGCGCGGCCACAAGGCGAAGGCGGCGAAGGCGAGCAGGCCGGTGCCGGTGCCGATGTCCGCGAAATTGCGGATGACCAGCCCTTGCGCCTTCATGTGGGTGAGCATGGCAAGGCAGCCGGCAGTCGTTGCATGCTGGCCGGTGCCGAACGCCTGGCTGGCGGGAATGACGAAATCGACCACCCCCGGCTCGGCGCTGGCCGGAAAATCGGGCGTGCGGATGTAGAAGCGGCCTGCGCGGATTGGCTCGATCCCGGCCTGGCTCTGCGTCACCCAATCGGTCTCAGGCAGTTCCTCGATCTGAAACGGCGGCGCCTTGCCGGTAAACAGCCGGGTCAACGCGGCCTTGTCGGCGCGGGTCGGTTTGCGATCGAGCCAGGCTTCCAGGCGCCAGTCGTCTGGCTTGTCCTCGGCGATCTCGCTGCCCGACACGATGATCTCGCTATCCCAATCCCACGCGTCTTCATGGGCGATGAGGGCTGCCTCGATAATCGGGCGAGGGGCAAGGGCGGTTACTTTCCAGCTCACTTGCCGTTCTCCTTGGCAAGCCGCGCGGCTAGGTTGGCGTCGGCCGTTTTCGCGTAGGCGCGGCAGGCGTTGGCATCCACCAGGGGCTTGGTGCCGGCGAACCGTTCCATCATATCGCTTTGCCGTGGATGGGGCGTCAGCAGGATATCGCAGGGCAAAGCGGCCATGTGCGGCAGTCCCATGCGGATGGCGGCGATACGCTGGGGATGGTCGGTGAACCGATAGCCATTCGCAGAGATGGTCGAGGCGCTATCGGCATAGGCGATCATCCGGCAGGTAAATGCGGCATCGCACGACTGCCAGGTCCAGCTAGTCGAACCGGGCGCGTGGACGGGGGTGGCATGGGCAGTCAGCACGATCTTGCCAACGATGACGCTGTCCCCGTCTTTCAACACGCGATCGACATGGACCGGTGCTATTGCCGTGAGATCACCGGCTTGCGGGTCTTCTGCCGAAGGTTTGCCGGTTTCCATCACAGCTTTCTGGGCTGCCAGCGCCGCCATCTTGGCTCCCGTCGCGCGCTTGAGGGCAGCGAGCGCGCCGGCGTGGTCGTCGTGCTCGTGGGTTGCGACGATCCAGCGTACGTCCTTGGGATCGAAGCCAAGCTTGCGGATATTGGCGAGCACCAAGGGCGCGGCGGCGGCTGGCCCGCCATCGACCAGGACGTGAGCCGGGCGACCATCCACTTCGCCGGTCACCAGCAATACAGAGATGCCGCAAGTGCCGACGTACCAAGTGTTGCCCCAAATTTGGGCCGGCGGCGCCGGATCTGTCCACCCGTCATGCCCGGCACAGGCGGTTGCGAGCTTGGCCGGGCTTGCTTTCTCCGCTGCCGAAGCAGCGGGTGCGCCGCCAAAGAGTAGGGCAGCGGCCAATACCGCGCCCAGCGAGTTAAGAATGCGATTCATGCGCAGCGCTTTAAAGCGCGTGGAAGCGATAAGCTAGAACCGCTCAGCAAAGCTTCCGTGGCCCTTCGCAACTGCACAAGCTTGCGCCATGGCGTGATTTGGCTAAGGGGACTTCATTGAGGGCAGCCATATGCTGTCCACCCAAGGCAAGGGGATTCGTATCAGCATGGCAAACGCCGGCACCAAGAACCGTCCGCTGTCGCCGCACCTCCAGATTTGGAAGTGGGGCCCGCACATGTTCGTCTCCATCCTTCACCGCGTGACCGGTGACGGGATGGCTTTCGCAGGATTGGGCGTGCTGCTGTGGTGGCTAGGCGCGCTGGCTGGCGGTGCCAAAAGCTACGAGACGTTTTCCTGGGCGATGACCACGCCGGTCGGCTATCTCGTGCTGGTGGGCATCTCATGGGCGTTCTTCAGCCACATGATGAGCGGCCTGCGCCACTTCGTGCTCGATTCGGGCGCTGGGTACGAGTTGAACGCCAACCGGACCTGGGCAATCATCTGCCCGATCCTGGGCGTCGTGTTCACTGTCGCCTTCTGGGCGCTCCTGCTGCTTCGCTGAGGACTGGGAACAATGGGTAACGGAACCTCTATCGGCCGCGTACGCGGCCTGGGCTCGGCCAAGGGCGGCGTCCATCACTGGCTGTTGCAGCGCTTCACCGCGATCGGCAACTTGCTGACGCTGCTGTTCCTGGTGGTCAGCCTCGTGCTGCTGCCGGATCTTTCGTACAACACCGTGGCCGGCTGGATTTCCCGCCCGGTGCCGGCCGTGTTGATCGCCTTGTTGGTGGTCACCACCTTCTGGCACGCGCGCCTCGGCTTGCAGGTGCTGGTCGAGGACTATGTCCACGATCACGCCAACAAGTTCGCCTGCATCGCCGCGCTTAACCTTGCCGCTTTCGCCGGGGCCGCCTTCGGCGTCCTGTGCGTCATCCGCCTCGCGCTCGGAGCCCACGCCTGATGTCCGCCCCTTCGTACAAGATCATCGATCACGTTTATGACACCGTCGTCGTCGGCGCTGGCGGCTCGGGCCTGCGCGCTACGATGGGCGCGGCGGAAGCTGGCCTCAAGACGGCGTGCATCACCAAGGTGTTCCCAACGCGCTCGCACACCGTTGCGGCGCAGGGCGGCATCGCTGCCAGCCTCAAGAACAACACGCCCGATCACTGGACCTGGCACATGTACGACACCGTCAAGGGGTCGGACTGGCTGGGCGACCAGGACGCGATCGAGTACATGGTGCGCGAAGCCCCGGCAGCGGTTTACGAGCTGGAGCACGCCGGCGTGCCGTTCAGCCGTAACGCCGATGGCACCATCTACCAGCGCCCGTTCGGCGGCCACATGCAGAACATGGGTGAAGGCCCGCCGGTGCAGCGCACTTGCGCCGCGGCGGACCGTACCGGCCACGCGATGCTCCACGCGCTGTACCAGCAGTCGCTGAAGTACGCCGCGGACTTCTTCATCGAATACTTCGCGATCGACCTCATCATGGACGGCGGCAAGTGCGTCGGCGTCATCGCGCTGTGCATGGACGATGGTTCGATCCACCGTTTCCGTTCGCAATCCGTGGTGCTGGCAACCGGTGGCTACGGTCGCTGCTACTTCACCGCGACGTCGGCCCACACCTGCACGGGTGACGGCGGCGGCATGGTGATGCGCGCCGGCCTGCCGTTGCAGGACATGGAATTCGTCCAGTTCCACCCCACCGGCATCTACGGCGCCGGCGTCCTCATCACCGAGGGTGCGCGCGGCGAGGGCGGTTATCTGACCAACTCCGAGGGCGAGCGCTTCATGGAGCGCTATGCGCCCAGCGCCAAGGATCTCGCCAGCCGCGACGTCGTATCGCGCTCGATGGCGTTGGAAATCCGCGAAGGCCGTGGTGTTGGCCCGCACAAGGACCACATCTTCCTCCACCTCGATCACATCGATTCCAAGGTGCTGGGCGAGCGTCTGCCGGGCATCACGGAAAGCGGCAAGATCTTCGCGGGCGTCGATCTGACCCGCCAGCCGCTGCCGGTCGTGCCGACCGTCCACTACAACATGGGCGGCATTCCGTGCGACTATAACGGCCGGGTCATGACCATTGGCCCCGATGGCGATCCCGAGACGGTGGTGCCGGGCCTGTTCGCCGTAGGCGAAGCGGCGTGCGTGTCGGTCCACGGCGCCAACCGTCTGGGTTCGAACTCGCTGATCGATCTGGTCGTGTTCGGTCGTGCGACCGGGCTCTACCTCAAGGACAACGTCAAGCCCGGCGCGGCGCAACCCGAACTGCCCAAGGATTCGGCGGACATGGCGCTCACCCGCCTTGACCACTTCCGCAACGCCAACGGCTCCACCTCGACCGCGGAAATCCGCACCGAGATGCAGCGCACCATGTCGCTGCACGCGGCGGTGTTCCGCAACGACGAGCTGATGGCCGAGGGCAAGGACAAGCTGACCCAGACCTACGCCAAGATGCAGGACATCAAGATCGCCGATCGCGGCCTGATCTGGAACTCCGACCTCGTCGAGACGATGGAGCTGGACAACCTCATCAGCCAGGCCAGCGTCACCCTGCACGGCGCCCACAACCGCAAGGAAAGCCGCGGCGCCCACGCGCACGAGGATTTCCCGAACCGCAACGACGCCGACTGGATGAAGCACACCGTCGCCTGGTTCGACGGCTGGGGCGGCAAGGGCGGCGACATCCGCATCGATTACCGCCCGGTGCATGAATTCACCCTCACCGACGATATCGAGTACATCAAGCCCAAGGCCCGCGTGTACTGATCTTCGATCTCGGCTGAACGAGACCGCTAAACGAGATAAGGGCGGCGCACCGAAAGGTGCGCCGCCCTTATCGTTTCAAGTCCCAGCGCAACCCGTCGTTCTGCCGTGCATTACCGCAGGCGAACGCCCGCCGAAAAGGAAACGCCGATGGTCCGCTCCCCCCTTGATCCTCCCCGCCAATCCGGTCTCGACGGGCATCTTGATCCGCTGCTCGATCCCAGCGTGGAGAACGACCCGCTGGTGCAGCAACTGGAACGCGCTCCGGGAGATACCTGGGGCTGGGTCATGGGATACGGCATCCTGCTCCTGCTGGTGGCCCTGATCGCGCTGGTCAATCCGCTGGTGGCAGGGGTGGCGACCGGCCTGATCCTGGGCGTCGTCCTGCTGCTGTACGGGGTGGCCGCGATCGCCGCCGGCTGGACTTCCCTATCCACCCGCGCGCGCTGGGTGGAAATCCTGCTTGGGGTGATTGCCGTGATTGCCGGCATCTTCACGATCGTGAACCCGGTGGCCGGAGCGTTGTCGCTGGTCTGGGCGATCGGCGCCTGGCTGCTCATCTCCGGCGCCTTCCAGATCGCCTTCGCCCTCAAGGCCCGGCACGACAAGGGCTGGCGCTTGTTCCTGGGTGCGCTCGACGTAGCGCTGGGGCTTGTGTTGCTGACATCCGGCGCCGCGCTGGGCCTTGCGTTCCTGGCCGTGGTCGTCGCGATCAGCCTGACCGTGCGCGGCGTCTTCCTGATCCAGCTTGCGCGGGCGTTGAAGCGGATGGCGGGGTAACATAAGACGTTCATCTGGCGTTCATGTTTACAGACGTAATCGGTTACGTCTGTAAACGACGGAGAACCGAGTGTCGGATAGCCCTGAACAGCCCGATCGCATTTCGGAGGCCGAGCATGCGGTGATGGAGGCGTTGTGGCAACGCAGTCCGCTCACCGCGCAGGAAGTCTGCGAAGAAGTGTGCGGGCCGCGTGGCTGGAGCCTGGCGACGGTCAAGACGCTGCTGTCGCGGCTGGTGACCAAGCAGGCGGTCGGCACCGAGCCGGACGGCAAGCGCTTTCTCTATTCGCCGCGTATCGAGCGGGCGGACTATCTGGGCACTGAAAGCCGGCGCTTGATGGACCGTTTGTTCGGCGGCCGCGCGGCGCCGTTGTTTGCGCATCTGGCGCAGGCCGAAGCCCTTTCCGAAGATGATCTTTCCGAAATCGAGGCCCTGCTCAAGGAGCTCAGGTCATGACCGCATGGTTACTGGATACGCTGGTGATGACCGGCGGGTTGATGGCGCTGGTGCTGCTCGTCCGCAAACCGGTCGGGCGGTGGTTCGGGGCGGGCGCGGCGTATGCGCTGTGGGCGCTGCCGATGATCCGGCTGGTGCTGCCGCCGCTGGCCTTGCCCAAAGGCCTGCTCCCCACAATCCACATCGGGGCACAGCAAGCCACGGCATCGGCGCATAGCCTGCCGGTAGAAGGTGGAGCGCGAGGCGATACGGCGATGACTGTCGTGCAAGCTGGCGCCGCGCCGTTCGACACTGTTGCGGCGCCCGTCACGCGGATGGCCGAGCCGAGCCTGCTGGCCCAAGTGCCATGGGGTACGGTGCTGGTGTCGGTATGGCTCGCGGGCGCGGCGGCGTTCCTCGTCTGGCGCGCGGTGAGCTATCGGGCGATGCGCCGCGATCTGCTCGATGGCGCGCGGCAAGTGGCGCAATCGGGAAGCGTGCGGATCGTGGAAACCCCGGCGACCAACACGCCTTTGGCATTCGGCGTATTCGACAAGATCATAGCGCTACCGGTGGGCTTTTTGGCCAACGCCGATTCGCAGACATCGGACTTCGCGATTGCCCACGAGTTGGAGCATCACGCCGCCAGCGACTTGCTGGCGCTGATCGCGCTGCAACCGCTGTTCGCGCTGCACTGGTTCAACCCCATCGCCTGGGCCGCATGGCGCTCGCTGCGCAGCGATCAGGAAGCGGCATGCGATGCCAGGGTCATGGCCGGTCGCTGCCGCGACGAACGCGCGAGTTACGGGCAACTGATCGCCTCGTTCGCCGGTGGATCGCGCCTGGGCCTGGCGGCGCCGATGGCCGGGCCTTTGTCGGGCGAGAGGCCGATCGTCTACCGTCTCAAGGCGCTGGCCCGCAAGGATGTAACCCCGGCGCGCCGAGTGCTGGCACGCAGCCTGTTCGCGCTGGCGATCGTTTCGGTCCCGGCGACGGCGACAGTGACGTACGCCGATAGCGAGGCCGAGCCTGCCGAACCCGCCCAGGCCGCAACCCCCGCCAAACCTGCGGTTCCCGCGGAGCCGGAGAACCTGAGGCAGGAGCAAGACGTCGCCGATGCACAGGAAGCGCTAGAAGCACCGGAAGCGCCGGAAGCTCCAGAAGCTCCAGAAGCGCCAGAAGCACCAGAAGCTCCAGAAGCGCCCACCGCCCCGCGCGCTGTCGCTGCAGCGCCCGTGCCGCCGGTTCCACCCACCCCGCCCGTCGGTGCTGCGGCATCGGTCTCACGCGCCTCCTACCAGCGGGCTGCCGCGAATGCCGCCAGGCTCAGCGCCAATGCAGAGCGTATCGTCGCCCAGGCCATGGCGCGTGCGCCAAAGGTGCGTCAGACGGTTTCCGCCGATGGTCAACGCAAGACGATCAGCATAACGCGCACCATTGGGGCGGTCTCGGCCACGCAGACCATGGTCCTTGACGAGAGTTGCCCTGCCGATACGCAGCGGCACTCGGCGCGCGCCGCGCACGGCGGCACCCAAGCGTCCGTGGTGATCTGCACAGGCGAGCCCAGCAATACGCACGAAGTCGCAGTGCGGGCGATCCGCAACGCGCGTGCTTCGATCATGTCCAACAAGAGCCTCGATGCCGAGGTGAAGGCCGATATCTTGCGCGATCTCGATCAGGAGATTGCCGAGGCGATCCGCGAATCGCACGAAAGCTGAGGGGTTAGAGCGTTTTCGAAGCAGGTGGCATCACCTGCTGAATGGGAAAACACGGCGAAACAAGAGTCTAGAGCAACCGGGCCGATGCAATCGGATCGGAACTTGCTCTAGGCGAACCCGAGACCGCTGCGCGGACGGGTTAACCGCCGCGCAGCTTCGCCGTCTCGATATGCCAGCCTTGCGATACGCCCATGCCCCGGTTGATCCGGCGCAGCGCGTAACTGCCGACGAAGTGTTGATGGCGCCCGTCTGCAAGTTGCGCGTCCACCGTCACCGGTACCGAGACATACAGCGACCCAGCACCGCCCTCGATGGTACCGGGCTGACCGATCTCGGCATGGACCTGGCGCGTATGGGCGAAACCGGCGGCGAATTGCTCCAGCGTCTTGCCGCTCGCGCCGCCGTCCGTGCCCCAGGTCTGCCACGCGGTGGCGAAGTCGCGGGCATTGATCGCGTCGTAGTAACGGGCGATCGCCTCGACGGCGGCTGCGGTGCTATAGGGATCGGTGCACGAGGCGGCCTTGGCGTCGTCGTCCAGGATGGCGCAGCCGCGCGCGATTTCGCTGCGGATCATCGCGCAGGAATTGGCCGCGTTGCACGGCGGATGGGTTGCGGGCGACACCGAAATGCATTGCTTGACTAGCGCCTGGGCCTTGGCCGCGCCGATCTGCGAGGAGCAGGCCACGGCTTGCGCGGGCGAAGTGCTTGGCGGGGCAGGACGGCTGGCGGCGATCGTTGCCGCCGATGTCGCCTCGCTGACTGCCTCGTTGGGAGCGGGCGAGGGGGCGCTTTCCGACCCGTCGCAACCTCCCACGACCAGCGCCAGCGCCATTACCACTGGCATCGCCACAGCAACTGCGGGCTGTCGCCTCACGCGGATGCGCGCCCAGGACAATTAGATGGCCTTTCCGAAAGTGTCGCACTGATCCTCGTTCCCCGAGTCCAGCCCGCGCTTGAGCCAGCGCATGCGTTCCGCGCTGGAGCCGTGGGTGAAGCTTTCGGGGCTCACTTGCTGGCCGGCGTTCTTCATCAGCGTGTCGTCGCCGATGGCGCTGGCGGCGGTCAGGCCTTCCTCCATGTCGCCCGGCTCGATCAAGTTCTTGTTCTTGCCCGCCCAGACGCCCGCATAACAATCGGCCTGCAGTTCCATGCGGACCTGCAGCGCGTTAGACTGTTGCGGCTTGTTCTGCTGTTCGCGCCGGACTTGTTCCTCGACGCCGGTCAGCTTCTGGATATGGTGGCCGTATTCATGCGCGATCACATAGTAGCGCGCGAAATCACCCTTGGCGCCCAGCTGCTTGTCGAGCTGGTCGTAGAAGCTGGTGTCGATGTAGATGCCTTGGTCGGTAGGGCAGTAGAACGGTCCCATCGCCGCGCTTGCCGCGCCGCAGCCCGATTGGCCGGAACCGTTGTAGAAGTGCAGGGTGGGCTGATCGAACGCGATGTTCGCCTTCTGGAACAGCGGCTGCCAGGTCTTGTTGAGTGATTCGAGCGCGTTGCACGATTCGGTTGCGAACGTATTTTGAGTGCATAGCTGCTCGGCACTGAGCGACCCTTGCGCCTGGGGTGCGGTCTGCGGTGAGGTTTGCTGCTGCACGCCTTCCAGCGTGCCGAGCAACTGGCTGGGGTCCACCCCGAACACCAGCGAGCCGATCAGTACGATCACCAGCGTTCCACAGCCCAGCTTGCCGCCCCCGCCGCCCGGAAAACCGCCGCCGCCACCGCCGTCACTGACGCGGATATTGCTTGGATTGAACCTGTCCAGCCGCATTGATTCTCGTGCCCCTTAGCCCTGTTGGTCTTGATCGTAGCAGGTACGATACCCGCCCCTGCCTACGTGCAAAACGCTATCCGCCGCCTTGTTCCGCCTGGGCGCAAGACAGATCGTGGCGCAGCGATGTTGCATCCCTGCCGCAGCTTGAGCTTTGCGGCCGAAATTCGTTGCTGCAAGCACGCTGGCGGTGAAATCTTCGGGCGTTGTCCGAAACTTGTCGTATAGTCGGCGGCAATGAAAGCGGGTGCTCGGTCAGGGACGGAAAGTGCATGGCGTGCGACAGCCGGCGGTATGGCGGTTGCCGTCGCTGCGGTGTCGTTGCTGCTGGCCGTGCTGTTTTCGGGCGCAACGCCGCTCCTCGCCGCCAGTGTGAACCGCGCCGACCGCGAGGTTGAGAACAAGCTGCGTAGCCATATCGCAGTGCTCGCCAGCGACGATTTCGACGGGCGCGAGCCGGGCACGCAGGGTGAGGCCAAGACGCTGCGCTATCTGGGCCGGCAGTGGTTCGACATCGGCCTGATCTCGGGCACCAACGATCCCGGGCACGAGTGGTTCGCCCCCGTCACGCTGGTCGCGCGCGAGCCTGCCGGCTCCAACGCCCAGTTCGTGCGCAAAGGGTATCGCGCCTCCTTCGACCAGAAGGACGTGCTGGTGCTGACCTCGGGCAAGCGCGCCATGGTTCGCAATGCGCCGCTGCTGTTCGTCGGCAAAGCGACCGGCCTCGACTTTTCGCGAACCGAACTGGCGGGCCGGATCGCGGTCATGCTCGATGGCGACACGCCTGACAGCGCTCGCCAGAACGAACTGCTGATGCGCGGGGCTTCGGCAGTGCTGACGGTGCTGGATGGCACTCGCACCCTGGAACAAGTGGCAGCACGCCGGCAACGCTCTGGCTATGCGTTGAACGACGAGACGGTCGGCGGCGACCTGGAAGCCTTTATCGACCGCACGACGATGGATACGCTGCTCAAGGCGAGCAGCCCGAAAACGTCCAGCGCGAACCCCACGTTGGTGGCGCTGGAGGCGATGTCGGCCAGCCCGGACTTCACGCCGATCACGCTCGATCTGTCGGCCACGCTGGAGGCCAGCAGCCGCGAGACGACGATCCATACCCACAATCTGATCGGCAAGATCCCAGGGCGCAGGCCCGATCTGGGCGCGGTGCTGTTCGTGGCGCACTGGGACGGGTTCGGCGAATGCGGCGTACCCCCGGCGGAAGACACGATCTGCAACGGCGCGATAGACAACGCCAGCGGCGTCGCAGTGCTCACCGAAGTAGCCCGCCGACTGTCCCAGGCGCCGCAGATGGACCGCGACATGTACTTCCTGGCGACCACCAGCGAGGAACTGGGCCTGCTGGGGGCACACGCCTTCACCGAAAACCCGCCGTTGCCACTGGGCCAGATCGTGGCCGCCTTCAACATCGATTCGGTAGCGATCGCGCCCAAGGGCACGCCGTTTGCTATCGTTGGGCGGGGGATGACGGGGCTCGACGCAGAGATCGTCAAGGCCGCCAAGGCTGGGCGTTTCAAGCTGCGTGACGACGATGCCGCCAACGAATACGTCAAGCGGCAGGACGGCTGGGCGCTGCTGCAGCACGATATCCCCGCCGTCATGGTCACCACCGCTTACGGCGACATCGAGCGGATGCGCGCCTTTTTCGATGGCGACTATCACCGGCCGAGCGACGATCTATCGCATCCGCTGGAGCTGGGCGGCGCGGTGGACGACGTGAACATGCTGAGCGCGCTGGGTCGCTGGTTCGGCGATGTTCGGCGCGTGCCGGCAGGCAAACTCGTCGTCCCATCCGCAGCCGCCACCACTAAGGCACAGCCGCCGCGAAAGTAGCGCGCGCTGCGTCCAATTGCGGGCTCCATTGCTGCGCCGCAGAAAAGGGCCAGAATGCCTCTGGCCCTGGACGCCCCCTTTGATTACATGGGCCGCCACGATTCTCCCGGTAAAGGTTACGGTGGCGTACATGGAAATCCCGCTCGGACTCACTTTCGACGACGTCCTGCTGCGTCCTGCCAAGTCCGACATCGTTCCGACCCAGGCCGATACCCGCACGCGCCTGACGCGCGACATCGCCCTGAACATTCCTGTCATCTCGTCGGCCATGGATACCGTGACCGAAGCGGACATGGCGATCGTCATGGCGCAGATGGGCGGCATCGGTGTCCTTCACCGTAACCTCACGATCGAGGAACAAGTCGCCGCCGTGCGCCAGGTGAAGCGCTATGAAAGCGGCATGGTGGTCAATCCCATCACCATCACGCCCGACGCCACCCTGGGCGATGCACGCGCGATCATGCTGTTCAACAAGATCAGCGGCATTCCCGTAGTCGAGGCGAGCGGCAAGCTGGTGGGCATCCTCACCAACCGCGACGTGCGCTTTGCGGACAACCCGGCGCAGCCGGTGCGCGAACTGATGACGCACGAGAACCTCGCGACCGTGGACGTGAGCGTCGGCAAGGAAGAAGCGCGCCGCCTGCTGCACCAACGCCGCATCGAAAAGCTGCTGGTGGTGGACGACAGCTTCCGGTGCGTCGGCCTCATCACCGTCAAAGACATCGAAAAGGCCGTTCTGTTCCCCGAAGCCACCAAGGACGAGGCGGGCCGCCTGCGCGTCGCTGCCGCCACCACCGTGGGCGACAAGGGCTTCGAGCGTACCGAGGCGCTGCTGGAGGCCGGTTGCGACGTGGTCGTGATCGATACCGCGCATGGCCACAACAAGGACGTGGCGCTGGCGGTAGAGCGCGTGAAGCGCATGTCGAACTCGGCCCAAGTCATCGCCGGCAATATCGCCACTGGCGAAGCGGCCAAGGCGCTGATCGATGCGGGGGCGGATTGCCTCAAGGTCGGTATCGGCCCTGGCTCGATCTGCACCACCCGCATCATCGCCGGCGTGGGCGTGCCGCAACTGACCGCGATCATGGACGCGGTGAGCGCGGCGAAGCAATCCGGGGTGCCGGTGATCGCCGATGGCGGCCTGCGCACTTCGGGCGATGCCGCCAAGGCGCTGGCCGCCGGGGCCTCGACGATCATGGTCGGCTCGATGCTGGCCGGAACCGAGGAAGCACCGGGCGAGACGTTCCTGTACCAGGGCCGCGCCTACAAGTCGTATCGCGGCATGGGCTCGGTCGGCGCGATGGGCCGTGGTTCTGCCGATCGCTATTTCCAAGGTGACATCAAGGACCAGATGAAGCTGGTGCCCGAAGGCATCGAAGGCCAGGTGCCTTACAAGGGCCCGGCCAAGGACGTGATCCACCAGCTCGTGGGCGGGATCAAGGCAGCGATGGGCTATACCGGCGCCGCGACGATCGAGGATCTGCGCAACAACAGCCAGTTCGTGCGCATCACCAATGCCGGCCTTCGCGAAAGCCACGTCCACGATGTTACCATCACGCGCGAGGCGCCGAACTATCCGACGCGGTAAGGGAGGGAAATGACCCCCGCCGCCCGCGTCCAGGCCGCGATCGAGGTTCTCGACGAAGTGATCGCTGCGGCCCGGGCCAATGGCGCCCCGGCGGATCGCTTGATCGGGGACTGGTTCCGCACCCGCCGCTTTGCGGGCAGCGGCGATCGGCGGGCCGTGCGCGAACTGGTCTATCGCGCCATCCGCCTGTGTGGCGAAGTGCCTGATAGTGGCCGCGCAGCGATGCTGCGGGTTGCGGCGGACGATTCGGCGTTGCCCCCGTTGTTCGATGGTTCGCGCCATGCGCCCGTTCCGATTGCTGCCGATGAAGTGGCGGCAGACCCCGGCATCGCGCCAGCCTGGCTGCTGGAACGCTTGCAAGCGAGCGGCGTGGAGGCGGCAGAGGCGGCGCACCTGATGGACCGCGCGCCGCTGGATGTTCGGGTCAACACGCTCAAGGCCGGGCGGCTGGACCTTCCCGAAGGTTCCGAACGCACCGTGGCTGCCAACGGCCTGCGCTATCCGCCAGAGACGCGTATCGAACAATCGCCCGCGTACCTGGAAGGCGCGATCGAGGTGCAGGACACCGGCTCTCAGCTTACATGCGAGGCCGTCGCGGCCCAACCCGGCGAGACGGTGATCGATTTGTGCGCGGGGGCAGGGGGCAAGACCCTGGC
This sequence comes from Novosphingobium sp. Rr 2-17, assembly GCF_000272475.1. Lineage (GTDB taxonomy): Bacteria > Pseudomonadota > Alphaproteobacteria > Sphingomonadales > Sphingomonadaceae > Novosphingobium. The sequence goes on along the minus strand of NZ_AKFJ01000004.1, from coordinate 50,502 downwards.
ACTGGCCGCCGCGATGGACAATCGCGGTACGCTGATCGCTGCGGATACCGATCGCACCCGGCTGCAACGCCTGCCGCCTCGCGCGGAACGGGCCGGGGCGACGATCATCGAAACCGTGCTGCTGAACCCCAACCGCGAGACTGAGGCGCTTTCCCGCTTCGCCGGTGCGGCGGACGCGGTGTTGGTCGATGCGCCGTGTTCGGGCACTGGCACCTGGCGGCGCAACCCCGAAGCGCGCTGGCGGCTGACCGAAACGCAGCTTGCTCGCTATGCGCAGACCCAAAGCCGCTTGCTCGACATCGCGGCGGGGCTGGTGCGGCCCGGCGGGCGCCTGGTGTTCGTGACGTGCTCGTTGCTCGATTTTGAGGGTGCGGACCAAGCCCGCCGCTTTCTGGCGCGCTACCCCGGCTGGCGTGCTGATCCGCCGATGTTGCCGGCAGGCCGCGAGCATGGCCCCGGCATTCGGCTCAGTCCCCACAACGATGGGACCGATGGCTTTTACGTCGCGCGCTTTATTCGGTTATGATAGTCCTGATCGGATGATGAGGACGAAGCCCTCGGCAAAGGACCTGTTGATGCGTTACACGCCCGTCGCTGTTGCTCTTTCTTTGCTTGTCGCCGTTACATCCAGCATTTCCTATTCCGAAACGCCTCGCCCGCTCGATCCGCGCGCTGCCGCTCTGCTCTCGGAAGGCCGCGCCGCTGCTGCTGCCGGCAACCTTGATGGCGCGATCGACGCTTACGAATCGGCGCTGACGGTGGAGCCGGGTTCGGTGGCAGTGGTCCTCGGCCTTGCCGACGCGACCCGCCGGCAGGGAATGCAGGGCAAGGCGCTGCATTACTACCGCGAAGCTCTTTCAGCCGATCCGCGCAATGTGACTGCCATCGCCGGCGAAGGCATGGCCCTGGCCGAAAAGGGCGCGGCGGAGAAAGCCGCCAAGAACCTCGCGCGCCTGCAGACCCTGTGCGGCAAGGACTGCGCCGAGACCCGCGAACTCGCTGCCGCGATGGCCAAGCCCCCGGCGCAGCGGATGGTCAGCGCCGATGCTGTGAAGCCTAACCCGGTTGTCTCGGAGAACTGAGGCCGCGTCCCCGCCGCCTCAGATCAAACCGTCTCAGGGCCGCCTCAGATCAGGGCGCGGAATTCTTCCAGAACCGTGCGATAGACGCGCTTCTTGAACGGGACGATCAGCTCGGGCAGCAGTTCCGGCTCGATCCAGCGCCATTCGCAGAACTCCGCCGGATCGTGCGCGGACAAGTTGATGTCGGCGTCCGTCCCTTCGAAGCGGGCGAGATACCACGTCTGGCGCTGGCCACGGTACTTGCCCTTCCACAGCTTGCCGATCAGGTCCGCCGGCAGATCATACAGCAGTTCCTCGCGCGTGTGGGAGATTATCTGGACGGTGCTGGCGGGCAGGCCGGTTTCCTCTTCCAGCTCGCGAAAGGCGGCGGCTTCCAGGTCTTCCCCGTCATCGACACCGCCCTGGGGCATCTGCCACCAATCGCCCTCGCGATTATCGATGCGCTTGCCCACGAAGACCTTTCCATCGGCATTGACGAGCATCACGCCGACACACGGGCGGTAGGGCAGATTGACGAATTCGGTCATGGGTGGTGGTCGGTCCTGTGAATGCAGAAAAGGCGTGACGGCAGAGTCGCCAAGCGTCCTGTATAGCAGCGATCGGCGAGTGGTGAGGGCTTTCTGGGGGCGTACTTGCCACGGCGCTTTGCCGCCTGCATGAACGCGTCATGCAACGCACTCAAACGCATGGATAACATCACCCACAGCCTCGTCGGCTGGGCGCTGGCTGAAACCGGCCTCAAAAAGCGCAGCCGCAAAGGGCTGGCGGCCTGCGTGCTGGCGGCGAACATGCCCGATATCGACGTGTTCTTCGGCTGGTCGCCGTGGGCGCCGCTGGCGATGCACCGGGGCTTCACCCATGGACTGGTCGGCGGAGTGCTGCTGATGCCGCCGCTGCTGGCAGGGCTGCTGTGGCTGCTCGACCGCTGGCAGGTCAAACGCGGGGACGTGTTCAAAAGCGGGCTGCCGATGCGGTTCGGCTGGCTGGTGACGCTGTGCTACCTCGGCGCGTTGACGCATCCGCTGCTCGATTTGCAGAACACCTACGCGGTGCAACTGCTCTCGCTGGCAAGCACGCAATGGTTCCACACCGATGGGCTGTTCATCATGACGCCGTGGGTGCTGGCGATGCTGGGGCTGGGCGTGTGGCAGAGCCGGAAGCGGCGTACCGGGGGGCCGGCAGTGCTGGCGCTGGCGGGCTTGGTGGCGTTCATCCTCGCCAACATCGGCATTTCAGGACTGGCGCGCCAGGCGCTGGTCAACGACGGCATCCACGCCGATCGCGTCTTCGCCTCGCCGGGACCGATCCGGTTCTGGCGGCGCGACGTGGTCTGGCGTGAGCGTGGCAGCATCACGCAAGGGACTTACGATCCGCTGGTGAACTTGGGCCACCTGATCGAACGCGGCGCACCGGTGGCGGACAACATGAGCGATCCGCTCGTCGCCCGCGCCGCCGTGGCGACGCCCGAAACCATCAAGTTCATGGCCTGGTCGCAGCTCCCCGCCGCCCGGATCGAGCGGCAGCGCTGCAGTGCCAAGGTGACGTTCGGGGATGGGCGGTTCTTCGGCATGAGGACGATCACCAGCTTCGATGTCGCCGCCACCGTGCCGACGCCTTGCGCGCGCTGAGGCACGGGAACGGCAACCCAGTACGGACGTTTTGAGCGCCATGCCTGCTTCCCCCGCCCCGTCTTCCCATCCCACCATCGTGTGGCTACGCCGCGACTTGCGCTTGTGCAATCAGCCAGCCTTTGCCGAAGCGGCTGGCAAGGGCCCGGTCATCCCGGTCTATGTGCTGGACGACGAAGCGGCGCGGCACCACGCGATGGGCGGGGCCTCGCGGTGGTGGCTGCACCATTCGCTCGACAGCCTGGACAAGGCCCTGCGCGCAAAGGGATCGCGGCTGATCTTGCGCAAGGGGCGCAGCGAAACGGTGCTGGCGAGCCTCGCCGAGGAAACCGGCGCGCGCGAAATCCACGCCGTCCATCACTACGAACCCTGGTGGCGCAACGCCGAAAAGGCGGTGGCGAAGGCCGTGACCCTGCGCTTGCACCATGGCAACTACCTCGCCCCGCCCGGCTCTATCACCACCGGCGCGGGCACGCCGTTCAAGATCTACACTCCGTTCTGGCGCGCCATGCGTGAGCATATGCCGCCGCCACAACCGCACGATCCGCCCGCCAAGCTCGATGCGCCCGCCCACTGGCCCAAGTCCGACACACTGGACGACTGGAAGCTGCTGCCCAGCAAGCCAGACTGGGCCGGCGGCATGAAAAAGACCTGGCAGCCCGGGGAGGCCGGCGCCGCCAAGCACCTCGACGCCTTCGTTGAGGAAGCGTCGCGGTATGAGGCACAGCGCAATCTGCCCTCGGTCGATGGCAGTTCGATGCTTTCGCCCCATCTCCATTTCGGCGAGATTTCGCCGGCGCAAGTGTGGCATGCCGTGGCGGATGAAGGAGGCTCGGTGAACACCTTCCTCGGCGAAGTGGCCTGGCGCGATTATGCGCAAAACGTGATCCTCCAGTTCCCGGACTACGCCACCCGTTCTGCCCGCGATCCCTTCGGTGCATTCCCATGGCGCACTGGCCAGGCCGCCGATGCCGATCTGCAGGCATGGCAGCAGGGCCGCACCGGCTACCCGATCGTCGATGCCGGGATGCGCCAGTTGTGGGCCACCGGATGGATGCACAACCGGGTGCGGATGATCGCGGCCAGTTTCCTCATCAAGCACTTGCTGATCGACTGGCGCGAGGGCGAGCGCTGGTTCTGGGATACCCTGGTCGATGCGGACTATGGCAGCAACGCGGTCAACTGGCAGTGGGTGACGGGATCGGGCATCGATGCGAACATGTTCCCCCGGATCATGGCGCCGCTGTCTCAGTCCGAAAAGTTCGATGCTGCCGGTTACATCCGCGAATGGGTGCCTGAGCTGGCCAAGCTTTCGGACGCGGAAATCCACGATCCGTCCGACATGTTCCGGCCCAAGAACTACCCCCCAAAGCTGATCGATCATCGCGAGGCGCGGGAGCGGGCCTTGGCTGCCTGGAGGACCGCAAAGGGTGGTTGAAACACTGTCGTCAGGCGATTGCCGCGATCCGCGTTCGGGTTCATACCTAGCATCATGAACGCGCATACGGGCAGAGGTGGGAACCTGGTCGAGGGCGGCCGTGCGATCGGCGTCGGCCCGGCTTGGCTGGCGCGGTTGTGGTCGGGCGGCGTAGCCCGCGTGCTCGATCGGATCGACGCCGGTCTGGCGCGCGGTTCGATCCTGGCGACGCTCCCCGATGGCAGCACCCGGATGCTCGGTGGGCGCAGTGAGGGTTTCGGCTGCGAAGTTCACCTTAAAAGCTGGCGCGCACTGCTGCGACTGGCGACGACCGGCTCGGTCGGTTGGTATCAAGCCTGGGAAGCGGGCGAGTGGGATAGCCCGGACCCGGTGCCGCTGTTCGCACTGTTCATGGATAATGCCGCCACCTTGGGTGACGCAGCCCGTGCGCGCGGTCCCTGGCGGCTTTTTACGCGGGCACTGCACGCCTTCAACCGCAACACCCGCAGCGGATCGCTGCGCAACATCCACGTCCACTATGATCTGGGTAACGACTTTTACGAGGCGTGGCTGGGTGGATCGATGTTCTATTCCAGCGCATTGTTCGACGAGGGGAAGGGCGGCCCCAATCCCTACAGCCAGTTCTTTGACGAATTGGACTTGGGCCAGACCGCCAAGGTCGGTGCGATCCTGCAGCGGCTGGCGCTGTCTCCGGGTAAGCGGGTGCTGGAAATCGGCTGCGGCTGGGGCACCCTGGCGTCCACGCTCGCCTCGCGCGAACAAGTGCGGGTCGATGCGATCAGCCTCAGCGATGAGCAACTGGAATTCGCCCGCGAGCGCTGGGCGCCAGAGCCTGGGCTGGTCCAGTTCCGCAAGCAGGATTACCGCGATGTCGGGCGCGATGTCGGCGGGGATAACCACGGCAGCTACGATGCGATCGCTTCGATCGAGATGGTGGAGGCGGTCGGTCGCGCCTATTGGCCCGATTTCCTCGACTGCGTGGCGCGAAACCTGAAGCCGGGCGGACGTGCGGCGATCCAGTATATCTCGATCCGCGACGATTTGTTCGAAAGCTATGCCGCCGGCGCGGACTTCATCCAGGCTTACGTCTTCCCCGGTGGTATGCTGATCCACGAGCCGGAATTTCGCCGTCTTGCCGAAGAACGCGGACTGACCTGGCAAGACCGCAACGGCTTCGCGCGCGACTACGCCCGAACCCTGAGGCTGTGGCGCGAAAATTTCGACGCCGCACTGGCGCAAGGCCGCTTACCCGCCGGTTTCGATGACCGGTTCGTGCGGCTATGGCGCTACTATCTGATGTACTGCGAGGGCGGCTTCCTGGGCGGCGGCATCGACGTGGCGCAAGTCACCCTGGTCAAGCGGTAGGCCGCGAGCGCTGAACTGCCTCTCGTCGTCAACGCGGATATTGGCGAAATGACCCAAGGGTCGTGCAAACCGCCCTGGATTGCTTCGCTGCGCTCGCAATGACGAAAAAAGGGGGTGGGGACGAGATAAGGCGGAGATGCAAGAGGTGCTGGGTGCCTTGCACCATCCATACCTTTCCCTCCCTTCGTCGTTGCGAGCCCGAAGGGCGAAGCAATCCAGGGCGGGTTGAACAGCCTCAGTAGCCGCACCGCCCCCGGCGGCGGGCAATGACGACGGGATAGAATTTTCAAATCAACGCGTTGTGGCGCTGGCCTTCAGGCCTCCCCGCTACGGGCGTCCCACTTTGCCAGCACATTTGCCAGTTCAGCCGAGGTCAGCAATTGCTCGAAGGCGCAGCCGATCAGGCTGTTGTCCCACCATACTGCTTTCGCGCGTAGCGATTCGAGGCCGGGAAGGGTTAGCCAGCAAATCGTGCCGGGATGGACGGGGTTGATTGCGGTGGCGCAGAAGCCCGCGATCGACAAATCGCATAATGCGGTCTGGTAGCTTTCGGCGCCGGCGGGGCGCAAATTGGCAGGGATGGAAATTCGGCGACGCAGGGCACTACGATCTTCCTGCGCGGCGGTGGCGTAGCGTTCTTTCCCGGTAGAAACCATCGTTAAACCGGCCTTGCACTATCGGCGGCCCCAGGAAAAATGGGAGTGGGGCGCCATCCAATCGGCAAAGCTGGCCTAAGGCGATTACCGTCAGGTTAAGCCGACTGGTTAACGCCTTCGCGATGTCCGCTAGAGAACGGTTCGGCCAATAGCGCGACCAGGCGATCGGCTACGACTTCGGGTGGTTTCACCGATGCCGGGGCCTCTCCCGGATAAGCACGCGCGCGCATCGCGGTGCGGGTGGCGCGCGGATCGACGATGGCGACGCGGACCTTGGAGATGTTCGCGGTTTCCTGCGCGTAGCAGTCCAGCAGCACTTCGAACGCGGCCTTGGTGGCGGCATAGGCGCCCCAGAAGGCGCGGGGCGATTGGGCCACGGTGGACGTCATGCCGATCACCCGCCCGTTGTCGCTCTTGCGCAGCAGCGGATCGAAATTGGCGATCAGCGCCTGCGTCGCCAGCACGTTGGTGGTCAGCGCCTTGTTGAACACCTTCTGGTCGATGTCGGCCACGCTGGTCAATTCGGGCAGGATCGCGGCGTTGATTACCAGCACGTCGAGCTTGCCCCAGCGCTGCTGGATCGCGCTTGCCAGACGGGCGATGCCGTCGGGCTCGACCAGATCGACCGGCGCGATGGTGGACGAACCGCCATTTGCGAAGATCGCATCCTCGACCACTTCGAGCGCCTTGGTATCACGCCCGGTCAGTACGACATGCGCGCCCTTGGCCGCCAGCGCCGTTGCGGTGGCCGCACCAATCCCGCGACTCGCGCCGGTGACGAGCGCGACCTGGCCTTCAAAGCTGCGATCGCTCACGCAGCATCCAGCTCGGCGGCGGTCGTGGCAGCGGCTGCGGTGGAGGCGGCGAAGCGCTCGGTGAAGTCGGTCAGCTTGGTGGGATATTCGCCGCTGAAGCAGGCATCGCAGAACTGCGGGCACTTCTTCTCGCGCTTTTCCTCACCCACGGCGCGATAGAGGCCGTCGATCGACACGAAGGCGAGGCTGTCGGCCTGGATGAAGTCGGCCATCGCCTGGGTGTCCATGGTGGCGGCCAGCAGCTTGGAGCGCTCGGGCGTATCGACGCCGTAGAAGCACGAATGCTCGGTCGGCGGGCTGGCGATCCGCATGTGGACTTCCGAAGCGCCGGCATCGCGCATCATCTCGACGATCTTTTTGGACGTGGTGCCCCGCACGATCGAATCGTCGATCAGGACGATCCGCTTGCCTTCCACGACGGCGCGGTTGGCATTGTGCTTGCGCTTCACGTCGGCATGGCGCGCCGCGTCACCCGGCTGGATGAAGGTGCGGCCCACATAGTGCGAGCGGATGATGCCCAGTTCGAACGGGATGCCCGATTGCTGGGCATAACCAATCGCCGCCGGCACGCCGCTGTCGGGCACCGGGATCACCACGTCGGCGTCAGCGAAGGCTTCCTTGGCCAGTTCGACGCCGATCTGCTTGCGCACTTGATAGACCGACAAGCCATCCATCACCGAATCGGGGCGGCTGAAATAGACGTGCTCGAAGATGCAGGGGCGCGGCGAAGGGCTGCCGAATGGGCGGTGGCTGGAAATCGTGCCCTTGTGATCCACCTGAACCAGTTCGCCCGGCTCGATCGAGCGGATGAACTCGGCGCCGATCACGTCGAACGCCACGGTTTCGGATGCGAACACGGTGGCATCGCCGATGCGGCCCATTACCAAGGGGCGGATGCCCAGCGGATCACGGCAGGCGATCATGCCTTCGGGCGTCATGCAGATCAGCGAATAAGCACCCTCGACCATCCGCAGCGCATCGACGAAGCGATCGAGCAGGGTGGGATAGCGGCTGGTGGCGACGAGGTGGATGATGACCTCGGTGTCCGAGGTCGATTGGAAGATCGAACCTTTCGACACCAGATCGTGCTTGAGCGTCATCGCGTTGGAGATGTTGCCGTTGTGGGCGATCGCAAAACCGCCGTCGGCCAGGTCCGCGAACAAGGGCTGCACGTTGCGCAGGCCCGATCCGCCGGTGGTCGAATAGCGAACGTGCCCCGACGCCATCGTGCCCGGCAACGTCGCCAGCTCACGCGCGGAGAACACTTGCGCCACATGGCCCAGGCCGCGGTGCGAGTGGAACTCGGAGCCGGAGAAGCTGGTGATGCCCACCGCCTCCTGCCCGCGATGCTGCAGCGAATGCAGCCCGGCCGCAGCGATGGCGGCGGCTTCACGAGAGCCGATCACGCCGAATATGCCGCACTCTTCGCGCAGCTTGTCCCCGTCGGCATCACGAAAGGGGTGTGTCATGTTCATGAGTTGGTCCAGACCGCTGGCGCGTCAAAACGCGTCGCGCCTTTGGCTGCGATTGCGTCGAAAAGCAAGTAAGAAGGGGCGGATGCGGGACGGGTGGAAAAGGCGGCGGCATGAGATTGGCCGATTTCTCCCGTTGCGAGGGCACCCTCGTGCGCTTGCCAGTGCGCTAACCTCGGCTTAATGCCGCGCTAATGACACCTTATTGCACGATCACAGGCGGACCCGTCGTTTGATCCTCTCTCCTTTTGAATGGACCATCGCCAAGCGCTACATGCTGCCCGGCAAAGGCGAGCGCTTCATCGCGCTGGTCGCGGGCATCAGTTTAGTGGCGGTAATGCTGGGGGTTGCGGCCCTCGTCATCGTCATGAGCGTGATGAACGGCTTTCGCGGCGAGATGTTCGACAAGATCGTCGGCCTCAACGGACACGCCTTCATCCAGGCCTACGGCGGCCGGCTAGATAACTGGGAAGGCGTCCTAAAAGACGTCCGCGCCACCCCCGGCGTCACCCGCGCCTCGCCGCTGATCGAGCAGCCGTTGCTGGCGACGTTCAATGGCCGGGTTGAGGCGATCCTGGTGCGCGGCAACACCCAGGCCGACATCAACCGCCTTGCCAGCAAAGTAAAAGCGGGCAACCTCAGTACCTTGAGGGCCGACGTTGATGATGTAGCCATCGGCAGCCAGCTAGCGCAAAACCTGGGCGCGCAAGTGGGCGATGTCATCACCGTCATCAACCCGGCAGGCCGCTCCACGCCTTTCGGCACGGTCCCGCGCCAAGTGGCCTACCGGGTTTCCGCGATCTTCGAGATCGGCATCTACGACTATGACCAGGCCTATGTCGTCATGCCCATGAAAAACGCGCAAACTCTGTTGCTTACCGGCGACACCGTCGGCACTATTGAGGTCACCACCACCGATCCGGACCGCGTGGGCGAAATCCTCGCCCCGTTGACCCGCCAGTTGCAAGGCCGCGCCGTCGTCACCGACTGGAAGACTGTAAATGCTTCACTTTTCGAAGCGCTGGCGGTGGAGCGCGTGGCGATGTTCGTGGTCCTGTCGATCATCGTGCTGGTGGCGGTCTTCAACATCCTTTCCTCGCTGATCATGCTGGTGCGCGCCAAAACCCGTGACATCGCGATCCTTCGCACGATGGGCGCGACCCGGCGATCGTTGCTCAAGGTGTTCGTTACTGCAGGCTTCTGCATCGGCGCTGCAGGCACGGTCGCCGGGCTGATCCTGGGCTTCGTATTCCTCTATTTCCGCCAACCGATTGTTCATGCAGTGGAAATCGTGACCGGCCAGAACTTGTGGGATCCCTCTATCCGCTTCCTGACCGAGCTTCCGTCCCGCTCCGACCCAGTGGAAATCGTCACGATCAGCGTCATGGCGCTGATTTTCAGTTTCCTCGCCACGCTCTACCCGGCCTACAAGGCGGCGAGCACCGATCCTGTACAGGTGCTGCGTTATGAGTGATCTTGTCGCCAACAAACCCGTCGTCCGCCTGACCGACGTAACCCGCAGCTTCGAGCAAGGCGGCGTGCGCATCGACGTGCTGCGCGGCGTCAACTTGGACGTCCGCCCCGGCGAGATCGTCGGGCTGCTCGGCCCCTCCGGTTCGGGCAAGTCGACGATGCTGCAAGCGATCGGCTTGCTGGAAGGTGGCTTCGGAGGCCGGATCGAGATCGCCGGGATCGACGCCAGCAAGCTGGGCAAGGACAGCCGCGCCGCTGTACGCCGCGATCATATCGGCTTCGTCTATCAGTTCCACCACTTGCTGCCCGACTTCAACGCCCTGGAAAACGTGGTCCTGCCTCAGCTCATCACGGGTAAACCCCGCGCTGAGTGCGAGCAGCGAGCGACCGAATTGCTGGGATCGCTTGGCTTGGGTGAACGCCTGGACCATCGACCGAGCAAGCTTTCCGGTGGCGAACAACAGCGCGTCGCCGTGGCCCGCGCGCTCGCCAACCGACCGCATCTGGTGCTGGCGGATGAGCCGACCGGCAATCTCGACGAGGCGACCGCCGACAAGGTCTTTGCCCAGTTCCTCGAACTGGTGCGCGGGCAGGGCAGCGCAGCGCTGGTCGCTACCCATAACGAGCGGTTGGCCCTGGCGATGGACCGGGTCGTGCGGCTGCATGACGGGGTGCTAAGATAGGCGACCGACGCAACCGGAATTGCGTTTGAGCTTTTTACTCCCACATCAAATGTGCAGAGTTGAACAGAAAAGGACATTGCCGATGAGTGACACACCGTCCACCATTGGTGCCGGCACAGAGGCCGGAACCCCCGCCCATCATGGATTCGGGTGGGAGGACTTTGCCGAACTTCACAAGTGCCAGGACGGCGGTGGGTTGTTCCATAACCTCAAGACCATTCGTAGCGGCACCGTGGCAGAACTGGTCGAGTTCGTAATGGAAATGCCTGAAAGCAAGCAGGACGACTACGCCATCGAGAAGGCGGGAGACCATACCTTCCGCATTGGTGAAATCCGCCGCCTCTACCGCCGCGCCGATTTTCCCCGCTCATGAGCAAAGATCCACGCACAATCGCCGATTTTACGGCGACACTGCCGAACGGCGAGCCTGTCAGTCTGGCTGACCGGGTCGGCAAAGTCGTGCTGGTGGTCAACACGGCCAGCAAGTGTGGCTTTACCGGTCAATATGCGGGGCTTGAGGCACTATGGGGCGAGTACGGCACGCGCGGCTTCGAAGTGATTGCCTTCCCCTGCAACCAGTTCGGCGGGCAGGAGCCGGGCGAGGCTGACGAGATCGCGCAGTTCTGTGAAGTGAACTTCGGCCTCTCGTTCCCGCTGATGGGCAAAGTGGACGTCAACGGAGACAGCGCCGCGCCGCTGTTCGATTGGCTCAAGGCGCAGGCCCCTGGGCTACTCGGTTCGAAGTCGATCAAGTGGAACTTCACCAAGTTCCTGATCGACCGCGAAGGCCACGTCGTGCGCCGCTACGCCCCCACCGACAAGCCAGAGAGCCTGAAGGCGGATATCGAGGCGCTGCTGTAGTTAGCGCCTCGGCGCCCTTCGGCGGCGTACATTGATGCGCTAATCCCCCGAGTTATCCGCAGGCTGGCCTTGATCGGGCGGAGCTGCGGCACCAAAATCAACGTATGTCTCACGCCCCCTTCGTACCGCTTCGAATCTTCTCCAGCTTCACCATGCTGGACGGCGCGATAGACCCGAAGGCGATCGCCAAATTAGCGAAGGAGCGCAAGTTTCCCGCAGCGGCGCTGTGTGATCGTAACGGCCTCTACGCGGCTCCCACGTTCGCCGGAGCTTGTAAGGGGTCTGGCGTTCAGCCGATCATCGGCACGTTCCTCGGCGTCGGTCGCCCCGGCGCCGCAGCGCAAGGGCAGGATCGGGTGATCGACTGGATCGCCTTGTTCGCGCAGAACGATGCCGGGTGGATGAATCTTTGTCACCACGTCAGCCGCGCTCACCTCGACCGCCCGATCGAAATGGAGCCCAATGTCGAGTTGGAGTCCCTGCGCGGGTACACCGATGGTCTGATCTGCCTCACCGGTGGCAATGAAGGCGCGCTGGCACGGCTCTTTGCCGATGGCCGGCCGGAGGAGGCTGAGCGCTATAGCGATCAGTTGCAGGCATTGTTCGGTGACCGCCTTTACATCGAGATCACGCGCACCGGCGAGCCGGAAGAGGACGAGAGCGAAGAAGACCTGATCGCGCTTGCCTACCAGCGCGATATTCCCCTGGTTGCCACCAATCCCGCGCAGTTTGCCGAGAAGCAATTCCACGCCGCGCACGATGCGATGCTGTGCATCGCCAACTCCACCCACGTCGATGCTGCCGAGCGTCCGCGCTCGTCATCGGAACGATGGGTGAAGCCTGCGGACATGATGGCCGAACTGTTCGCGGACTTGCCCGAGGCGCTCGCCAATACGCTCGTCGTCGCGCAGCGTTGTGCCTACGCGCCGCCGCGTCGCAAGCCGCTACTGCCCAGCCTTGCCGGCGACCGTGAGGGTGAGGCGCGGATGTTGGCCGACGATTCGCGCCTGGGTCTTGCCAAGCGCCTCATGCATTACTGGCCTGGCACCACTGAGCAGGAATTGGCCGAGGCAATGGCGCTTAAAGGCGAGGAACGCCGCGCTGCCTACGAAATTTTGCACGAAAAGGGCGTCACGGAAGATTTCCTGGAATATGCCGACCGCCTCGATTTCGAGGTTCAGATCATCGTCGGCATGGGCTTTCCCGGCTACTTCCTGATCGTGGCCGACTTCATCAAGTGGGCCAACGACAACGGCATTCCCGTGGGCCCGGGGCGTGGTTCCGGGGCTGGCTCGGTGGTCGCCTGGGCTCTGACGATCACGGGTCTCGACCCACTCAAACTCGGCCTGCTGTTCGAACGCTTCCTCAATCCCGAGCGCGTCTCGATGCCGGACTTCGACATCGATTTTTGCGAAACCCGGCGCGGCGAGGTGATCCGCTACGTCCAGAAGAAGTACGGGCACGATCACGTCGCTCAGATCATCACCTTTGGTAAGATGAAGGCCCGCGCCGTGCTGCGCGATTGCGGCCGCATCCTGCAGATGAGCTATGGCCGCGTCGATTCGCTGTGCAAGATGGTGCCCAACCATCCCACCGATCCCTGGACCCTGACCGAGACCATCAGCGGTCGCAAGTTCCAAGGCGTAACCAAAGACCCGCCGGTTGCGGAGTTCCGCCGCGAATACGACAGCGACGCCGAAGTGCGACGGCTCGTCGATCTGGCCGTCCAACTGGAAGGTCTGCCCCGAAACTCGTCCACTCACGCGGCGGGCGTGGTGATCGGCGATCGTCCGTTGGCGCAGCTCGTTCCGCTCTATCGCGACCCGCGTTCGGACATGCCGGTTACCCAGTTCGACATGAAGTATGTCGAGGATACCGGCCTGGTCAAATTCGACTTCCTAGGCCTCAAGACCTTGTCGGTGCTGCGCAAGGCGGGTGACTTGCTCGAACGGCGCGGCATCACCATCGACCTCTCGACGCTGGGCTGGGACGATCCCGCCGTCTACGATCTGCTCAAGCGCGGTGACACCGTAGGCGTGTTCCAGCTTGAATCGGAAGGTATGCGCCGCACCCTGGCGGCGGTGAAACCGACCAACTTCGGAGACATCATCGCGCTCGTCTCGCTTTATCGCCCCGGTCCGATGGACAACATCCCGCTGTTCGGCCAGCGCAAGAACGGCTTGGCCGCGATCGAGTACCCGCACGAAAAGCTGGCGGGCATCCTGGGCGAGACGTACGGCATCTTCGTCTACCAGGAGCAGGTCATGCAGGCCGCGCAGATCCTGGCCGGCTACTCGCTGGGCGATGCCGACTTGCTACGCCGGGCAATGGGCAAGAAAGTCCAGGCCGAAATGGACATGCAACGTCAGCGTTTCGTCGATGGCTGCAAGACCGTCTCGGGTATCGAGGCAGCGAAGGCGAACGAACTGTTCGATTTGATCGACAAGTTCGCCGGCTATGGCTTCAACAAGAGCCACGCCGCGGCCTACGCATTGCTGGCCTATCACACCGCGTGGTTCAAGGCGCACTACCCACACGAGTTCTATGCCGCTGCAATGTGCTTTGACATGCACCAGTCGGAAAAGCTGGCGATCTTCGTGGACGACGCGCGGCGCAACGGCATCGAACTGGCCGCGCCCGACATCAATCGCTCCGAGGCGGAGTTCATCGTCGAGGAAACCGAGGAAAGCTACGCGGTGCGTTACGCTCTGGCCGGCATTCGAAACGTCGGCGAAAAGGCGATGGATGCGATCGTCGCCGAGCGCGAGGCCAATGGCCCGTTTGAAAGCCTGGATGACATATTCCGCCGCGCGCCCGCCGGCTCGATGAACCGGCGCCAGCTTGAAAGCCTGGGGGCGGCCGGCGCTTTCGATTCGCTGGAGCCGAACCGCGCCAAAGTGCTGGCCAACGCCGACACGCTGCTGGCCGAGGCCGACCGCTCCTCGCGCGAGCGCAATTCCAGTCAGCACGGGCTGTTCGGCGGTGAAGATCATGTCGAGCAGGGCTTGCGCCTTGTCGATGCCGAGCCGTGGAGCCGGATGGACCAGATGGCGAAGGAGCGCGAGAACTTCGGCTTCTACTTCGCCGCGCATCCGGTGGAGCAATACCGCGCGGTCGCCAGCGCTAACGGGGCGCGTACGTATTCCAGCTTGATGACCGCATCGGGCAGCGCCGGGCGTACCGGCGCGGTGATGGCGGCGATGGTGGAGAACGTGCAGCGCCGCAAGACCAAGCGCGGCAAGGACTTCGTTCTGGCTGACTTCTCCGACCAATCGGGCAACTTTTCGGCGTCTTGCTTCGAGGAGAGCATGGTCGATAACTTCGTGAAGTGGGCCAAGGAAGGTGCGTGCGTGCTGCTTCAGGTGGAACTCGATTCCCCCAGCGCGGACGAACCCCCTCGCGTGACCGTCCGCAGCGGAAGGCCACTGAGCGACGTCAAAGCTGACGCGCGCATGGTCTTGACGCTGGAAATCGATCGGGTTGAAGCGGTGAACGAATTGGCGTTGCTGATGCGAACTGGCCTTCGCGGCGGGGGTGAAGTGATCGCCACGTTGCAGCTAGGCGAAGGTCGGACGCAAAAGGTTCGGCTGGGCCGCGACTTTGCGCTCGATGGTGAGTTCGCCGAGCACCTGGAGAGCATCCAGGGTATCTCTAACGTCTCGCTAACCGCCAAGCGTGGGCCGGAGCGAATGGCAATCGCGGCCTGAAGGCTCCGGGTAGGCGGGGGTGCTAAGGTTGCAATCCTCGCCTAACCCGATCCTTAGGATTATTGGGAAGCCGGCTTGGCGGCGTTTTCTGCGGCACCTGCTACTTTGTTGGCGGCATTGCCGACATCATTTGCAGCTTCGGCCACGGCGCTGTTCTTGGCAGCTTCGCTAGCGGTGTTCTGGCTGAACAAGTAAACACCGGCGACGACTGCGATCAGCAGTGCTGCTGCCAGAACAATGCCGACGCCGCTGCCGGATTTTTCGCGGATGATCGTGGTGTGGGTAGCGCCGGTGGTTTCCGTCGGATGGCTCGTTACGCGTTCTTCGGACATTTTTTGACTCCTGTTCAGCGCAAATACTGCTCAGCACAACGCGTGTGATCAGCGCGCGGTTCCGTCTTGGGGCGCCTCGGTCAGAGCAGGGACAATTGGCCATCGAGGGTGGGCCGGCGAAATTGGGAGCAATCCAGGGTTACGTTCGGCCTGGTGATGCCATGGCGCGCGGCAGCGATGCGGAAGCGCTGGCGGAACAGTTCCGCCCAGACGCCTTCAGCGCGCATGCGAGTGAAAAAGGCGGGATCGTTGTCGCGCCCACCGCGTAAGGAGCGGATCGTCGCCATGACTTTGCTTGCGCGGTCGGGGAAGTGCGTTTCCAGCCACTCACGAAACAGAGGCGCAACTTCGTGCGGCAGGCGTACGATGATCCACGTAGCCGAGGAAATACCTTGTGCTGCGGCGGCCTCCAAGATCCCCTCGATAAACTGATCGGTGATCGAGGGGATGACCGGCGCCACCGAAACGTGCGCCGGCACGCCTGCCGCCGCCAGTTTGCCAAGTGCCGCCAACCGCTTCGCCGGAGACGCAGCGCGGGGTTCCAAAAGCTGCGACAGGTGGGGGTCGAGGCTAGTCACCGAAATGCCGACATGAACCAGGTTCGCCCGCGCCATTTCCGCCAGCAGATCGAGGTCGCGCAGCACGCGGTCCGACTTGGTGGTGATCGTCACCGGATGGCGTACTTCCAGGCATAGCTCCAGCACCGCACGCGTGATGCGATAGCGCGTCTCGATCGGCTGGTAGGGATCGGTGTTGGTGCCCATTGCGATCGGCGCGGGATTGTAGCCAGGTTTCGCCAGCGTCTCACGCAGAAGCTTCGCCGCCGTCGGCTTGGCGAACAGCTTGGTCTCGAAATCCAGCCCCGGTGACAAGTCGTGATAGGCGTGGGTCGGCCGCGCGAAGCAGTAGATGCACCCATGCTCGCAACCACCGTAGGCGTTCACGGAGCGATCGAAGGGCACGTCTGGGGACTTGTTGAATGAAAGGATGGTCTTGGGGTGAAGGTCTATGACAGTGGTGCGCGGAGAGAGTGCAGGACCATCGATCTGCTCTCGCGCATCCATCCAATCACTGTCAGCCTCATTTTGAGGGAGGTTGAACCGACGGCTCGCCTGACTGGTTGTCGCACCTCTGCCTTTGATCGCGTCCATATATCGAACATAACAAGAACAAAATAATTATCCAGGATTTTGTCGTCCGATGCCGCGCCGAATGGCGGGGGTGACCTGGGTTGGTTATGATGCCTGGTATGCTGATACGAAAAGCCGAAGCAGCGGACGCACGGTCCATATTGGCCGTCATCATGCCGGCGATCCGGGAAGGCGCGACTTATGCGCTGGACCCGAGCCTCAGCGAAGATGCCGCGCTCGCTTACTGGCTGGGCGACGACAAGGAGACGTTTGTCGCGCAGGAGGGGGGCGAAGTGGTCGGCACGTATTTCATCCGCCCCAACCAGGGTGGTGGTGGAGGGCACGTGTGCAACTGCGGTTACATGACAAGTCCGACAGCATTAGGCCGCGGAATTGCTAGTCGCATGTGCCAGCATTCGCTCGATCACGCTCGGCAGCGGCAGTACCGAGCCATGCAGTTCAATTTCGTCGTCAGCACCAACGATCGCGCGATCCGCCTCTGGCTGCGGATGGGTTTCGATGTCGTGGGTCGGCTGCCGGGGGCCTTCGAGCATCCGACAAAGGGGTTCGTGGACGCGCTGGTGATGTTCCAGACCCTTTGAGAAGACCTTCTGTCGAGCTGAATTCGATCAATCGGCACGAAAAAGCCCGCCGGTTCTTGCGAACCGGCGGGCGATTTCATTCGATCGCTCCGCAACCTCAGGCGACGGAGCGAAGCCCGATCAGGCCCAGTTGGCCATCTCAGTTTCGAGGTTCTTAACGATTTCCTCGAAGAACTGCTCGGTGGTCATCCAGTTCTGGTCGGGGCCGATCAGCAGCGCCAGATCCTTGGTCATCGCGCCGCTCTCGACGGTCTCGATGCAGACGCGTTCAAGGGTCTCGGCGAACTTGACGACTTCGGGGGTGTTGTCGAAGCGGCCGCGGTACAGCAGGCCACGCGTCCAGGCGAAGATCGAGGCGATCGGGTTGGTCGACGTCGACTTGCCCTGCTGGTGCTGGCGATAGTGGCGCGTGACGGTGCCGTGGGCAGCCTCAGCTTCAACCGTCTTGCCGTCGGGCGCCATCAGCACCGAGGTCATCAGGCCCAGCGAGCCGAAGCCCTGTGCGACGATGTCCGACTGCACGTCGCCATCGTAGTTCTTGCAAGCCCAGACGAACTTGCCCGACCACTTGAGCGCCGAGGCGACCATGTCGTCGATTAGGCGATGCTCGTAACCGATGCCGGCAGCCTTGAACTTTTCAGAGAAGCCTTCGGTGTCGAAGACTTCCTGGAACAAGTCCTTGAAGCGACCGTCGTAAGCCTTGAGGATGGTGTTCTTGGTCGACAAGTACACCGGCCAGCCCAGCGCGAGGCCATAGTTGAACGAGGCGCGGGCGAAATCACGGATCGAATCATCAAGGTTGTACATCGCCATGGCGACGCCGGCGCTGGGGTACTTGAAGACTTCACGATCGATCACTTCGCCGTTGTCGCCTTCCCAGATCAAGCGCAGCTTGCCGGGGCCGGGGACGAGGAAATCGGTGGCGCGGTATTGGTCGCCGAAAGCGTGACGGCCAACCACGATCGGGTCGGTCCAGCCCGGAACCAGGCGAGGTACGTTTGAAATCACGATGGGTTCGCGGAACACGACGCCGCCCAGGATGTTGCGGATGGTGCCGTTGGGCGACTTCCACATCTGCTTGAGGCTGAATTCCTCGACGCGCTGTTCGTCAGGCGTGATCGTCGCGCACTTGACTGCGACGCCGTGGATCTTGGTGGCGTTGGCGGCATCGACGGTGATCTGGTCGTCGGTTTCGTCGCGCTTCTCGACAGAAAGGTCGAAATACTTGAGGTCGATGTCGAGGTAGGGGAGGATCAGACGTTCGCGGATCCACTGCCAGATGATCCGCGTCATCTCGTCACCGTCGATCTCGACGATGGGGTTCGCTACCTTGATTTTCGCCATGCGTGAAACACTCCCCTAGGGTAAGAAATTGGCTGCGTCTCTAGGCAGAGCCGGGCCGCATGGCAAGGCGCGTATTCGGCTTTGGGGGCGGGTTTTGGTCCGCCTGGGCCGGGGTGAGGTGATTAAGCGGAGGAAGCGAAGCGGTCAGGACCCCACCGATGAGGAAACGGCAGGCCCAAAAGCAGAAAACCCGCCGCTTATGCGACGGGTCTTCTAGGAATGGTGGGCGTAGCAAGGATTGAACTTGCGACCCCTACGATGTCAACATAGTGCTCTACCACTGAGCTATACGCCCATTCCATACGAGCGTTCCGGCAGGTGTCCCCGCCGGAGGACTGGCCCATTAGCGGCGGGCTTTGATCCGCGCAAGAGGGTTTTTGCCTCGCGCTTTTACGACACCCCCAGAAAAGTCAGCATCAGACCCGTGCGTGTTCCGCCAGGCCGAAAATGCGGCGGACTTCCATCACGATGTCGCGCAAGTGGAAAGGTTTGGACAGGATCTTGGCCTGGGGGGCTTCGCGGCTGGCGCGCAAGCTGACGGCGGCGAAGCCGGTGATGAACATGACTTTCGTCAACGGCGAAATTTCCGCGCAACGCTGCGCCAGTTCGATCCCGTCCATTTCGGGCATGACGATATCGGACAGCAGCAAGTCGAAGTGCTCGTTTTCCAGATAGGGCAACGCCTCGGTGCCGCGATCGACCGCAACCACGCCGTAGCCCGCATTCTGCAGCGCGCGCTGAAGGTAGGTGCGCATGGCAGAATCGTCTTCGGCAAGCAGAATGCGGAGCATTTTTCTGGTTATCCAGTTTGTTTGATGTGCAACGTTATGCGTAGAATAGCCCGGCCTCCATAGGCGTGGAGCAATTAATAATCTCGCGTCGATTTCGCACTGACCGGTTACGGGACGCTTTGACATTGCGGACTGAAATCGACAGCGTCTCAGTATGATCGCAACCAGCGAGACACTTGATTCGGGAGGGTGCAAGGGCGGGCAAATTCCCGGCGCTCCGAACGAGCATGCCTTTACGCAGTACGCGGCTCAGCCGTTGGCTATCCCTGTCCTGATCGCGGTGCCGCATGGTGGTCGGACTTATCCGCCGGCTTTGCTGCGGGACTTGCGCTACCCTCCATCAATGGTGCTGCGGCTGGAAGATCGGTTGATCGATCTGGTGGCGCAAGGTGTGGCGCGCGCAACGGGAGCAGCGCTGTTGGTCGCTCAGGCGCCGCGGGCGATGATAGACCTCAACCGGGGGCCGGAGGACGTCGATTGGGAAATGTTCGTGCGCGAGGCCAGGCCCGCTTCCGGCTCGGCCACCCCTAGCCGCCGTGCTCGTAGTGGTCTGGGGCTGATCCCGCGTCGCTTGCCTGGAATGGGGGAGCTGTGGCGGCGGCGGTTGGGAAGCGAAGACCTCGCCGAGCGCCTTGATGGCGTCCACGAGCCTTATCACGCAACGCTGGGCGCCACGCTGGCGGACTTGCGCGATCGCTGGGGGGCGGCGCTATTGATCGACCTTCACTCGATGCCTCCGCTGCCCGCTCCGGACGGGCGGGGCGGGACGCAAATCGTCATCGGCGATCGATTCGGCGCAAGCTGTCACGGCAGCCTCGTTGTGGCGGCGTTCGCGCATTTGGCGGGCTGCGGGCGCGAGGCTGCGCACAACCGGCCTTATGCGGGCGGTTACGTGCTGGAACGCCATGCTCAGCCGCGCCAGGCAATCCACGCACTGCAACTTGAGATCGATCGCAGCCGCTATCTTGATGCGGCGCTCATCGAACTTGGTGCGGGCGTCGATGCGATGGTGAAAGACCTTGCCGGCCTGGTGCGTTGCCTGGCGGAGCGGGTGTCCGATTTGGGCGATAAAGCCGGGGCCTGGCCGCAAGCAGCGGAGTAACGCCCCGTTACTGCCAGAAATTCGCTCACCGTGCGGTCAGCACTCTGATCCCCATAAAAAACCACCCCGCGCAATTTGCGCAGGGTGGCCAAGGTTCAGGGAGGAGGTGCACAAAGTGCACCAGCTTGACCGGGCCATGAGGGTAGCGCCGACCAAGTGAAGCCTAGTTAGGCCAGGTGGCGGCGAAGTTCAAGCGATTCGGCGTATAGAAGTGTAACGAATTGTCTAGCGTGGCTGTGCGATGGCGTTCCGAATTGGGCGCAAGTGTGACAAAAGTGCAATAATCACTTGCGCCCGCAATCGGTCAGTCCAGCGGGGCAGCTCAAACGGGGGCGGGAATCCGCGCCGGAACTTTGCCCTGCGAAACTTGCTTGCCGAAGATTTCGCGGACCAGTTCCAGCGAGAACAAGTGGGCATGGATCAGCGGAAGTAGCCCGCTTTGGTTCCATCCGCGCAGAACGTCGCCGCGAACCTCGCGCAGTTTGCTTTCGTCCACCATCTGGAAGCCACGATACGTGAACGGCGGCTCGCCGTTGCCCTGATCGATGTTGAGCTCGCCGTCCATCAGCAGCTTGTGCTTGGCCAGCTCGGCCATGAAGTTGGCGGTCTTGGTGCCGGCAATTTCAAAATTTTCGCAGAACTGCAGCATGTTGCGGGTGGCTTCGCTTGGCTCGTTGCCGTTGAACAAGGCGTCGCCTTCCTCGATCTCGCCGACGAGGTCAGTCGTCGGATCGACGCAGAGCGACAACTCTTCGGTGTCCGGGCGCAGCTTGGCGAGCATGAACGGGTAGCGGCGGGCATAGGCCGGTATGTAGACGGGCGCGTTCACGGTACCGTCTTCGTCGACGAAGACGTTGATGCCTTCGTTCATGCCGAACAGCGCCAATGGGATCGGGTTCTCGCCAGTGGTGAAGATGATCGGCGTGAAGCGCTGCGCCTGGGGAAACTCCTCCACCGTCAACGGCACCGTGTTGACGTCGATCAGCCACGTCGCCTTGTCGGTCTGGCGGGTCTTCCAATTCGCATGCTGCTGCGAGTTAAGAGGGATCAAGTCTTTGTAGAACAGGGGCAGTCCGGAATTCTGCGGCGCGCTGGCCATGGCGATACTCTCCGAAGAAAAAATGGGTTTGCACAAAACAGGCCGGCAAAGGCGCTCATTGGACGAAGCGGTTGCTTTAGATGGACGCCTAACCGGGCGCAAGTCGCGCTCCGACAGGCACAGGAACTTGTGCCCGACAGCGCAGCAGTGGCTAGATCAGCTTACCAGGGTTCAACAAGCCCTTCGGATCGAGCGCCTGTTTGACCGCCCGCATGACCGACAGCGCCACCGGGTCGCCCAGCCGCTCCAACTCGTCGCGCTTGAGTTGGCCGATGCCATGCTCAGCAGAGATCGACCCGCCCCATTGCGCGACGAGATCGTGGACCCGGCGGCTGATCGCCTTACCTTCGTTCTTCTGCCAGGCCGCGTTGTCGGTCACAGAGGGAGCTATGATGTGGTAATGGACATTGCCGTCGCCCAAGTGGCCAAAGGCGATCGCTTCGGTGCCGGGCCACTCAGCTTCGATCATCGGCGCGGTGATGTCGATGAATTCGGGCATCTTTTCGACCGGGACTGAAATGTCGTGTTGGACTGCCGGGCCCCGTGCGCGCTCGGCGGACGGCACGGTTTCGCGGATCAGCCAGAACGATTCGGCTTGTGCTTCGTTGGCGGATAGCACTGCGTCGTCGAGCAAGTCGTTCTCGAAAGCTTCGGCCATGATCGCCTCGCACCGCTCACGCAGAACGCTTGCGCCTGAGCCGTCGGCGACGATTTCGATCAGCACATGCCAGGGATGGCGACCTTCCAGTGGCGGGCGAGCGCTGGGCATATGTTCGACTACCGCATCGATGCTGGCCTGAGGCATGACCTCGAAGCCTTCCAGCGCGTTCTCGGCTGCGTCCGCCAGGAACAGCAAGAGTGTCCGTGCGGCAGCAAGAGAGGGAAGGCCGGCCCAGATCACCACGCGTTCGGCAACGGCGGGAAGGAGCCGTAGTGTCGCGGCGGTGACGATGCCCATCGTCCCTTCCGAACCGATCAGCAACTGCTTGAGATCGAAGCCGCGATTATCCTTCTTGAGCGGGGTCAGGGCGGAATAGACCTGGCCATCGGCCAGCACTGCCTCCAGCCCCAGCACCAGCGCGCGCATCGAGCCGTGGCGCAGCACTTGCGATCCACCGGCGTTGGTGGAGATCAGCCCGCCCACGGTCGCCGAACCCTTGCCGCCCAGCGTCAGCGGAAAGCGCAAGTCCTTTGCCTCCGCCGCCTCGTGCAGAGTCTGGAGAACTACGCCGGCCTCGCAGGTGATCTGCCGTGCCTCGACAGCGATCTCGCGGATGGCGTTCATTCGGCGCAGCGACACGACGAGGGATGTGCCGCTCTCGTCCGGCGTGGCGCCGCCCGACATGCCGCTGTTCCCGCCTTGGGGCACGATCGGCACGCTATGGTGTGCGCACAACTTGACCAAAGCCGCCAGTTCGGCGGTGTCCGCCGGCGAGGCCAGCGCGCAGGCCCGCCCGGTGAAGCGACCGCGCCAGTCGGTCAGCCACGGCGATACCAGGTCCGGGTCTTGGGTAATCCCGCGCGCGCCCAGCAGGGCCAGCGCCTCTTCATAAAAGGTGCTCATGTGGCTCCTATGGCACAGCTCAAGAAGGGTTTCATCCATCGCGTAACTACGATTTGGCCGCAGTCGCTTAGCAAGTTAAGCGGCGGTTCAAGCTGTTGCGATATGTATCGAAATATTGCGACCTAGAGATCGTGCGTACAGGGACATCCAGCATCTTTAATGAACATCGCGTCCGCCCTGCTTGCGCCGCTCGCTCTGCTGCTTCCTGCGGCTATCGAGCAGGCAGTCACTAGAGAGGGTAACGGGCCTGACTCCCGCGCGATTTCTGTTGGTTTCAGGCCAGTGGCGGCGTGGACCGGCCCCGATTGGGCAGGGCGGGACTGGTCGGACACCCCAGGCCCAGTTACCAATCAGCCACCGCGGGGGGCACGCACATTGCCCCAGGCCGCACGCCCGCAGCCGACTTGGCAGATCCGTATCGAGCAGCGGGTCCAGATCCGCATCGCCCCACGCGCTGCCATGCCGATGCCGCCGAACATGTTGGAAGGGGCGCCGCGCCAGCCCGGCCCGCGCCGACTGATGGAACGCAAGATCGGCAAATGTCTGCCGATCGCCGGAATTGTCGGGGTCGATCCAGACCGCGCAAATACACTTCTGCTGATGATGCGAGACCACCGCCTGCTGAGCGCGGAACTGGAGCGTTCGTGCCGTGCGCGCGACTTTTATTCAGGCTTCTATCTCTCGCGCACCAAGGATGGGCTGCTGTGCGTTGATCGGGATACGTTGCTTTCGCGCAGCGGTGCGAACTGCAAGCTCACGCGCCTGCGTGAACTGATCGAAGACCCCGATCATTGAGCCATCTGCCGGTTGAGGCCGAAGATCGTCGTTTTCTCGTTAGTTGTCACATGTCGCGGGGCAGAAATCCTTGACTTTCATGCCCATTCCCGCTTAGGGCGCGCTCAGTCGCGCAGGCGGCGTCTTGCGGGGCTTCGGTATGTCGGCAGTTCCCCGCCGGTGCCGACAGCACCCACGCTCCATTTTTTCCGGAAATCCAAACCCTTATGAATTTTGCCGATCTCGGCCTGTCTGACAAATTGCTGCAAGCGGTAGAGGCTGCGGGTTATACCGAGCCGACTCCGATCCAGGCCCAGGCGATCCCGCCCGTCCTCATGATGAAGGACCTCATTGGCATCGCCCAGACCGGCACAGGCAAGACCGCCAGTTTCGTGCTGCCAATGATCGACGTGCTTGCACATGGTCGCCGTCGCGCACTGATGCCGCGCTCGCTGATCTTGGAGCCAACCCGCGAACTCGCGGCGCAAGTGGCCGAAAACTTCGAGAAGTATGGCAAGAACCACAATCTCAAGATGGCGCTGCTGATTGGCGGCGTGCAGATGGGCGATCAGGTGAAGGCGCTGCAGGACGGCGTCGACGTGCTGATCGCCACGCCGGGCCGTTTGATGGACTTGTTTGAGCGCGGCAAGATCATGCTCAGCGGCTGTGAACTGCTCGTCATCGACGAGGCGGATCGCATGCTCGACATGGGCTTCATCCCCGATATCGAGACGATCTGCTCGAAACTGCCGACCAACCGCCAGACGCTGCTGTTTTCGGCAACGATGCCGCCGGTCATCAAGAAGCTGGCCGACCGCTTCTTGTCGAACCCGAAGTATATCGAAGTCGCACGCCCGGCTTCGAACAACCTGAGCATCGTCCAGCACAAGGTCGCCGTGTCTTCGCGCAACAAGCGCGAGGCGTTGCGCACGATCCTGAGGACGGACAACGTCACGACCGCGATCGTCTTCGCCAACCGCAAGACCACCGTGCGCGAATTGGCCAAGAGCCTGAAGACCAATGGTTTCTCCGTCGGCGAAATCCATGGGGACATGGATCAGTCGGCGCGCAATGCCGAGTTGGAGCGGTTCAAGGCGGGCGAAATCAGCATCCTGTGCGCCTCAGACGTCGCCGCGCGCGGCCTTGACGTGAAGGGCGTGAGCCACGTCTTCAACTTCGATACGCCTTGGCATCCCGACGATTACGTCCACCGCATCGGTCGTACCGGTCGCGGCGGCGCCATGGGCCGTGCCTTCACGTTCGTCACTCCTGAGGACGCCGAGGCGATCGCCAATGTCGAGAAGCTGACGGGCGGACCTATCCCGATCTACACGCTGGGTGGCGAATGTTCGGCTACGGTCGAGGAAACCCCTCGCCAGCAGGACGAGCAGCGCGAAGAGCGTCCGCGCCGCCAAGCCCGTGCTCCGCGAGAGGACAAGCCGCGCCGTGAGCGCAAGCCACGCGTCGAAGAGGCCAGCGCTCCTGTCGAGGAAGCCGCGCCGATTCACCAGGAAACACTCCGCGAAGAAGTCCGTAGCGAGGAACCACGCCGTTCTCGTCCCCGTCGGGAAGATGCGCGCCGTGACCAACCCGCTCGCGAAGAGCCCCGTCGGGATGACAGCCGCCGCGATCGCAATTCTGGTGGCTATGGCGGCCGCCGTGGTCAGGCCGAACCGGCGGATGACGGCTGGAACGGACCTATCCCTGGGTTCCTCAACGTCTCGGCGCTGAATTAATTGCGATTTTGTCCGAGCTTCGGCTCGGGCCGTTTTTGATCGCTACGCCTCGCAGGCGCTATTCGGCCAGTTTTACGAACGTGTCGATTACGCGTTTGCGACCGGCTTGCTCGAAGTCGATCTCAAGCTTGTTGCCGTCTTGCGCGGCGACGGTTCCGTATCCGAACTTTTCGTGAAACACGCGTGATCCGGGCAAAACGTCGCTGCGCGGCTTGGCGGCGAAGCTGGCGGCGCTGCGCGTGCTTTCGGCCACTTTGCGCGGGGTAGCGTTATATTCCTTAGCCGCAGCGCGCTGCCAGCCAGGGCCACGCGTCGTTATCCGCGAGGGCTGGGTGGTCGCGATATGCGCGAAGGGGTCGGCATGTTCCGACCACTGTGCCCGCCACAACGAGGCACCGCCGGAAAGCGTCGTCTCGCTCTCGACATGGTCGTCCGGCAATTCCGCGATGAAGCGCGATGGGATCGAACTGGTCCACTGCCCATAGATACGCCGGTTCGCGGCATGCAGGATCGTGCACCGCCGCCGTGCCCGCGTGATGGCGACGTAGGCGAGCCGGCGTTCCTCCTCCAGCGAGGCCAACCCGCCTTCATCGACTGAGCGCTGCGAGGGAAACACGCCTTCTTCCCAGCCAGGCAGGAACACGTTGTCGAATTCCAGCCCTTTCGCGGCGTGCATGGTCATCACCGTGACCTTTTCCTCGTTCGCCGCCGCGTCGTTGTCCATCACGAGGCTGACGTGTTCGAGGAACTGACCAAGGCTGTCGTAGTCTTCCATCGCGCGCGCAAGTTCCCCGAGGTTTTCGAGGCGGCCGGCTGCCTCGGGGGTCTTTTCCGCCTGCAGGGCATCGGTGTAGCCGCTTTCGTCCAGCATCGTGCGAATGAGGTCTGCGGGTGATTCGGTGCCGGACAAGTCACGCCAGCGCGCGAAGTCGCGCATCAGGGCCAACAGCGTGTTGCGGGCACGGGCGGGCAATTCGTCGGTATCGGCAATCTCGATCGCGGCTGTAGCAAGCGGGATGTTCCGGCGACGGGCAAGGCGGTGAAGCGCCTCCAGCGCCTTCGCACCCAGGCCCCGCTTGGGCGCATTGTAGATGCGTTCGAACGCCAGATCGTCCGACGGTTGCGCCACCACCCGCAAATACGCCAGCGCATCGCGGATTTCCACACGCTCGTAGAAGCGAAAGCCGCCGACGATGCGGTACTTCATGCCGATGGCGATGAAGCGGTCCTCGATCTCACGCGTCTGGTACTGCGCGCGTACCAGAATGGCGACTTGATCCAACGGTGCGCCTTCGCGCTCCAGCCGTTCGATGTCGTCGCCGATGCGGCGGGCCTCCTCCGGCCCGTCCCAAACGCCGACCACGCGCACTCTGTCGCCGGCGTGGCGCTGGGTCCACAGCGTCTTGCCTAGTCGCTGGCTGTTCTCGTTTATGAGACCGGAGGCAGCGGCCAGAATCTGGGGGGTAGAGCGATAGTTCTGCTCCAGCTTGATGACTTTGGCGCCCGGAAAGTCATGCTCGAAACGCAGGATATTGGCCACTTCCGCGCCGCGCCAGGAATAGATCGACTGGTCGTCGTCACCCACCACGCAGATGTTCTTGCGCGCCTGGGCGATCAATCGCAGCCATAAATACTGGACCTGGTTGGTGTCCTGATACTCATCCACCATGACGTATTTAAAGCGTTGCTGGTACTGTTCCAGGATGCCCCGGTCGGTGCGCAGGATGTTGACCATGTGCAGCAGCAAGTCGCCGAAATCGCAGGCATTCAGCGCTTTTAGCCGCTCCTGATACAGCGTGTAGAACTTCTGGCCCTTGCCATTGGCATAAGTCTCGCTCTCTGCCGCTCCGAGGTCGATCGGGTTGAGGCCGCGATTTTTCCAGCGGTCGATGCAGCCGGCCAACTGGCGGGCGGGCCAGCGCTTTTCGTCCAGTCCTTCCGCCTGGATCAACTGCTTGAGCAGGCGCAATTGGTCGTCGGTATCGATAATCGTGTAGTTGGGTTGCAGGCCGACGAGCTCGGCATGGCGGCGAAGCATTCGCGCGGCGATCGCGTGGAATGTGCCCAGCCAAGGCATGCCTTCCACTGCCGGACCAATCAGATGGCCCACCCGCTCGCGCATTTCGCGGGCGGCCTTGTTGGTGAAGGTGACGCACAGGATCTCGCTCGGCCAAGCCAGCCGGCTGCGGACGAGGTGGGCAAGGCGCGCGGTCAGTGCTGCCGTCTTGCCGGTGCCCGCACCTGCCAGCATCAGCACGGGGCCCTCGGTAGCCAGCACCGCTTCGCGCTGCGGCGCATTCAGCCCATCGAGCAGTGGATCGGGGCCGGACGGGGCTTGAGGCGAGGAAGCTTGCAGGTCGTTCACCCGTGAACAACTAGGGAACGGAGCGTCGCGGCGCAAGGACGGTTCGTCGCAGCGACGGAACAAACGGCAGCGCGGTTCGTCGAGTTGGCAACGAGATTGTTGGAGATCGTCCCATGCGCAAGCTCTTGCTTGCAGGAACGGCAGCGCTGTTAGTACTTTCAGGTTCTGCCATTCACGCCCAAAATCCCGATGCTCCCGCTGCAGGCCCGTCCGCGCCCGCGGTGATGCTGACACCCGACCAAAAGGCTGCCTACGATAGCTGGAGTTCCAGCCAGCGGGTGGATTACGATGCTTTGCCGGGCGACTACAAAGTCTATTACTGGACGCTCAACCCCGATCAGCAAAAGGGCTATTGGGCACTGACGCCTGATCAGCGCGGCCAAATTTATCGCATGACGCCGGAACAGCGGCAGATTGCCTGGAATTCGGTGGTCCAGCAAATTGCCGGCGCCACCCCGTCGACCCCGCCAGGACAAGCAAACCCTCCAGGTGACGGAATGCCAACTAACGGCGTGCCTGATCCCAAGCTGGCGGACCAGTCCGTACCCCCGGCAATGCCTGCGGACCCCAGCTATCAAGGTGGGCCCTACAAGGGCGCCCTAACACCGCCGCCAGCAACATCAATGAACAAGCCGTACCCACGCTGTACCAAGACAGTGAAGGATGCTTGTCGCAATCCCAGCGGCATGTGAGTCCGAAAATTGACCGTCGTCCCGGTGAAAGCCGGGGCGACTTCAGTCTTCGGTACGGAGCAGCAAGTGCAGTCGCGCTTTTCCGATATCGCGGGTGGCGTCGATTTCGAAGCCTTTGATCGATACCACTTCGCTCCGCCCGGTCTCTAGGCTCACCCAGCTCGTTTCGCCGATCCAGCCGAGCCGCGTCAATTTATCAATCGCGACTTGGCCTGCACCGCTCTCGTAGGGCGGGTCGAGCATGACGAGGTCAAGCTGCCGCTTTGCCGGCCCCAGCGCCAATACCGATCCGGCGCGAACGTCGCTGCGGCTTTCGGCGTCCAAACTGGCGATATTACGGCGAATCACGCGAACGGCGGCAGCGTCCTGGTCGACGAACAGGCAATGCGCCGCCCCCCGTGATAAGGCTTCGAGGCCGAGCGCGCCTGACCCTGCGAACAAATCCGCCACCGTCAAATCCTCGAACGAGCCCAGCCGACTGACGAGCATGGAGAACAATGTCTCACGCGTGCGGTCCGCAGTAGGGCGCGTGGTTTCACCCTCGGGCGCGACCAGCTTGCGGCCGCGCCACTCGCCGGCGATGATCCGCAGGTTTCCGCTCATTCCGCACCCTTGGGACGGGTTGATTTCGGAAGCGAGTTGCGGAAGTTGTCGAGGTCTTTCTGGCTGATCTCGCCCGCCATGCCCTTGGGCAGGTCGCCCAGGAGGAATGGACCGTATGCCACACGGATCAGGCGGCTGACTTGTAGGCCCAGCGCTTCCAGGACGCGGCGAACCTCGCGGTTTTTGCCTTCGGTCAGCGTCATCTCGATCCACTGGTTGCGCCCGGTGCGGCGCTCCATGTTGGCATTGATCTGGCCGTAGATCACACCATCGACCTCGATGCCTTCCATCAATTGCTCAAGCTGGGGCTGGCTGATGTCGCCAAAGGTACGCGCGCGATACGTGCGCGGTACGCCGGTGGCCGGCAGCTCAAGCTGGCGCTTGAATTCGCCATCGTTGGTCAGCAGCAGCAGCCCTTCGGTGTTGAGATCGAGCCGGCCGACCGGCATGACCCGGCCCGCGTTTTCGGGCAGGGCATTGCGCAGCGCGGCGTAAATCGTCGGCCGCCCGGCGGGATCGCGCTCGGCAGTCAGCAGGCCCGAAGGCTTGTGGAACAGGAACAGGCGGGTGCCTTCCGGGTCCTTCACGGGCTCACCATCCACGGTGACCCCACGAAGGCTGGGAAGGACGGTAGCGGGCGTATCGATCACTTGGTCGCCCAGCTTAACCCGGCCTGCCTCGATCAAACGCTCCGCCTCGCGGCGGCTGGCGACGCCGGCGCGCGCCAGCAGCTTGGCAATCCGCTCGCCCTCTCGGGCCGGGAGCGATTCGTCCCTGGGCGTGGCAGGTGCCGCGCGTGGGGCCGCATGGGTAGCCTTGCGAATGACGGGAGCAGGGGCGTTGCGAGTATTGCGGTCGGGCCTTTCGCCACGCGGGCTGGCGCTGTGGTCGCTCCGACCCCGTTCGCCAAAGCTGCGTTCGCCGCGTGCCGGGGCGTCTCCGCGCGGGCCTGCGGTGCGATCACTGCGCCCGCGTTCACCAAAGCTGCGTTCGCCGCGCGCCGGCGTGTCGCCGCGCGGGCTGGCGCTACGGTCATTGCGTCCACGCTCACCAAAGCTGCGCTCGCCGCGCGCCGGGGCGTCGCTACGCGGGCTGGCGGAGCGATCGCTGCGTCCGCGTTCACCAAAGCTGCGCTCGCCGCGAGCCGGGGCGTCGCTGCGCGGGCTTGCGCTGCGGTCATTGCGCCCACGTTCGCCAAAGCTGCGCTCACCGCGTGCCGGAGCCTCGCCGCGCGGGCTGGCGGCCCGATCGCTGCGTCCGCGTTCACCGAAGCTGCGTTCGCCGCGAGCCGGGGCGTCGCTACGCGGGCTGGCGTTGCGATCGCTGCGTCCACGCTCACCGAAGCTGCGCTCGCCGCGTGCCGGAGCGTCGCTGCGCGGGCTTGCGGCGCGATCGCTGCGTCCGCGTTCGCCCGGACCGCGTTCGCTGCGCCGAGCGTCGCCGGCTCGCTCATCGCGGCCACGTCGGTCGCTGCCGCCGGAGGAAGGGCCACCGCGCGAGGGGCCACCGGGGGGACGGCCGCGGCCGGAGCCGCCAGACTTGAAGCCACCGGATTTTGAGCCGCCGGACTTATAGGGAGGTTTGGACATCTGAGCGCCCATACCTGTTGATCGCCGGTTCATCCAGCCTTCCCATAGCCTCCGCGGACGTTAAGTTGGTGGCTGGTTCCTCTTCGGGAGATAGGCGTGGACGCCGATAGCAGTGTTGAGCGTCGTGGCGGTGGGCACCGGGGCATATGGGGGGCGCTAAAGCCCTACGTCGAAAAGGAGTCGCTTGCCGCGTTTCTGCTGGGGCTGTCGTCTGGTTTTCCGTATGCGATGATCGGCGCCACTTTGACCACGCGATTGGCGCAGGACGGCGTTGATAAGAAAACCGTCACTGCTTTTACGCTGGCTTTCCTGGTCTACAACCTAAAGGTCTTCTGGGCCTGGATCATTGATGGTGTCCGCCTCCCGGTGCTGCACCGCCTGGGTCAACGCGTCTCGTGGATGTTGGTCTGCGGTATTGCGGTAATCGCCGCAGTCATCAATCTGGCGATGGTAGATCCAGCGAGCAATTTAGGGGCCACCGTCCTGGCCGCCGTGTTAGTTGGCGCTGCTGGGGCAAGCTTCGATATCGTCATCGATGCGTACCGGATCGAGACGCTCAAGCCCTATCAGCTCGGCACCGGATCGGGCATGAGTCAGTACGGCTGGAGGATCGGTTCGGCAGGTGCTGGCGCGCTGGCTCTGGTGGTATCGGCACGCTGGGGATGGAGTGCGGGCTATGCAGTCTGTGCGATCTTCGCGCTGCCCGCGATGCTGACGGCATTCGCGCTCGGAGAGCCGGAACGGCGCAAGGTCGTGGTCGAAAAGCGCGGCGTCAGTGAAGTCTGGGCCTCCATCGTGGGGCCGTTCATCGAGTTCTTTCAAC
Organism: Novosphingobium sp. Rr 2-17; assembly: GCF_000272475.1. Taxonomy (GTDB): domain Bacteria; phylum Pseudomonadota; class Alphaproteobacteria; order Sphingomonadales; family Sphingomonadaceae; genus Novosphingobium. Next base: position 18,776 of record NZ_AKFJ01000004.1, on the reverse strand, counting down.
GCCACGGCGCCTTCATGGTGCTGGCGTTCATCCTCGTCCACAAGATCGGCGACACGCTGGCGAACCTGACGTTCCGCTTGTTGTTCGATGACCTTGGTTTCACGAATGACGAGATCGCCATTTACGATGTAGGCCTTGGCTTTTGGGCCTATCTCATCGGCGTGTTCATTGGTGGCGTCGCTTATTCCCGCCTGGGACTGAAGCGGTCGGTGATGATTTCGCTGGTGCTGATGGGCGTGTCCAACCTCAGCTTCGCGGCTTTGGCGGCTGCGGGTCACAGCAACCTGGGGATGGCCGGCTCGATTGGTTTCGAGAACATCGCCAGCGGGTATGGCGGTGTCGTTGTAATCGCGTATTTCTCTGCACTATGCGACTTGCGCTTTACGGCTTCTCAATACGCGCTGATCTCGGCGGGTGCGAGCGTGGTAGGCCGTTCCCTGACCGGCACCACGGCTGGGGCGCTGATCGAAGATATGGGCTACGTCAATTTCTACATTCTCACCACGCTCGCGGCGCTGCCTGGCATCGTGCTGTTTTGGTGGATGTGTCGTACGGGCCTGGTGGACGAAGCGATGGGGTCGGCGGGCGAGGAAGGTCCGCAAGCGCCCGTTGAGGACTGACGATCAAATCAGTCAGGCACTTCGCCATTGGCCTGCAGTACCGCGCCCGCCAGATAGAGCGAACCTGCAATCAGCACCGTCTCGGGCGCATCGAGCGCCGAAAGCGCGCTCATCACGTCGGGGGCAATGGTAGTGGGCACCGGCCACCCTGCGAAGGCTTCGGGCGGCAGGCATTCGTGACCGGGCACGGGGACTATAGTGACGCTGCGCACGACGGCGTGGAGCGGGTCCAGCAAGGCGGCAGGGGTCTTGCCGGCGATCATGCCCAGGATCAGGTGGGGGCGCATGTCGCGCTGGTCCAGCAGGCGGCGCAGGGCCTGGCCGGCATCGGGATTGTGACCGCCATCCAGCCAGACTTCCGCGCCGGGCGCCAACGCAGTGAGCGGGCCTTGGCCGAGCCGTTGCATCCGTGCGGGCCAACGGGCAGCGGGGATGCCCTGTGCCATCGCCTCGGCGCTAATCGGCAGCACGTCCTGTGCCCGTAGCATCGCGACGGCGAGTGCGGCGTTATCGACTTGGTGCGCACCCAGAATGGTTGGCAAGGGCAGGGCGATGGCGCTGGTGGCGTTGCGCCAGGTGAAGCCGTTCGCAGTCACATCGACGTCCCAGGTTGCTCCACGCATCGCCAGCGGCACGCTGTCGGCGAAGGCCAGCATTTCCAGGGTGCCGTTGACTTCCGCAGGATACGTCTGCGTCACCAGCGGCACTCCCGCCCGGCGAATGCCTGCCTTCTCGAACGCGATGCGGGCGAGCGGGGCAGCGGGCACGTTGTGTTCGGGCGCAAGCAGGAAGCGTTCGTGGTCGATGCCCAGGGTGGCGATGCCGCAAGCGAGCGGTCTGGGCAGGACGTTGGTTGCGTCGAACCGCCCGCCAAGGCCGACCTCGATCACGCATACGTCTGCGGGATAGCGCGCGAAGGCGAGGAAGCTGGCGGCGATCGTCGTCTCGAAGAAGCTGACGTCGAGGCCCCGGGCCGCGTCCAGAACTTCTGCCAGCAGCGATGCCAGTTCGTCATCGCTGACGAGTTCGCCGGCAATGCGGATGCGCTCGTTGTAGCGGACCAGGTGCGGGCTGGCGATGGCGTGGACGCGATAGCCTTGCGCTTCCAGCATCGCGCGCAAGTACGCGCAAGTCGATCCCTTGCCGTTGGTCCCGGCGACGTGAAATGCGGGCGGGATCGCCAGATGCGGATCACCCAGGCGACTCAACAATTCATGAATCGTTGCCAGCCCGAAGCGGCCATGGGGCAGTGACAGCGCAGCCAGCCGATCGAGCTGAGCCTGGACCGCAGGCGATTGCGAGACCGCGAAATCGCGCATCGTCAGCGAGCCGAGTGTACCGCCTGCGACAATGCCACGGTCAATTCACGCAGCGGCCCAGGCGCATTGTCGCCATGCTCCTTGACCAGATCGACGAAGGCCGAGCCGACCACCACGCCGTCCGCCACTCTGGCGATGACGCGGGCCTGTTCGGGCGTGCGAACGCCGAAACCGACCGCTACGGGAATGCTGCTGGCCGCCTTTAGTCGGGCCACCGCGTCTTCGATGGAACCTTGTGCTGCTTGCTGAGTGCCAGTGACGCCAGCGACGGAAACGTAATAGAGGAAGCCGGACGACCCCTCCAGCACCGCCGGTAGACGCGCGGCATCGGTGGTGGGGGTGGCAAGGCGGATCAGCGAAACGCCCTTTGCTCGCAGCGCCGGGCCGAGTTCGGGGTCTTCCTCGGGCGGGATATCGACGCAGATAACGCCGTCGACACCGGCCTTGGCGCATTCATCGGCGAACCATTCGGACCCGCGCGCGATCATCGGGTTGGCATAGCCCATCAGCACCAGCGGCACTTGCGGGTGCCGCGACCGGAACTCCGCAGCCATGCGGAACACGTCCGCCGTGCGGGTGCCCTTGTCGAGGCTGCGGATGTTGGCTTCCTGGATCGCCGCGCCATCGGCCATCGGATCGGTGAAGGGCATGCCCAATTCGATCACGTCAGCTCCGCCTGCGACCAGCGCGTCAAGGTTGGCGGCGGTGTCGCCGTCACCCCCGGTTACGAAACAAACGAGCGCGGGGCCCTTGGCGAAGGCGGTTTCGAAGCGGGTCATCGCAGTAGCTTCCAAAATCATGTCAGGGTCGCGTAGTCACGCGATCACAGATCGAACCCAAGTGCCTCGGCGACGGTGAAGATGTCTTTGTCGCCGCGGCCCGAGACGTTGACGACGAGGAGCTTGTCCTCGTCCATCTCAGCCGTCAGTTGCGGCAGCGCGGCTAGGGCGTGGGCGCTTTCCAGGGCGGGGATGATGCCTTCGAGCGAGCAGCATAGCTGGAACGCTTCCAGTGCCTGCGCGTCGGTGATCGGCACGTATTTCACCCGCCCGCTCTCGTGAAGCCAGGAATGTTCTGGCCCGAGGCCGGGATAGTCGAGGCCGGCGCTGATCGAGTGAGCCTCGGTGATCTGGCCGTCTTCGTCCTGCAGCAGGTAGGTCTTGTTGCCGTGGAGGATGCCCGGCTTGCCGCCCATCAAGGAGGCTGCGTGCTTGCCGCTCTCGATGCCCAGGCCTGCCGCCTCGATGCCGACCATGGCGACTTCGGGATCGTCGAGGAAGGGGTGGAACAGGCCGATCGCGTTCGATCCGCCGCCCACGGCTGCCACCAGCATATCGGGCAGGCGGCCTTCTTTTTCGAGCATCTGCGCGCGGGTTTCGGTGCCGATGATCGATTGGAAATCGCGGACCAGTTCCGGGTACGGGTGCGGGCCGGCTGCGGTGCCGATGATATAGAACGTGTCGTGGACGTTCGACACCCAGTACCGCAGAGCGTCGTTCATCGCGTCTTTGAGCGATTGTGACCCGCTGGTGCAAGGCACGACTTCGGCGCCGAGCAGGCGCATGCGGAAGACATTGGGCTTCTGTCGCTCGATGTCCTTGGCGCCCATGAAGATCTTGCACGGCAAGCCGAAACGCGCCGCGACCGTGGCGGTGGCGACACCGTGCTGGCCAGCGCCGGTCTCGGCGATGATCTTTTTCTTGCCCATCCGTATCGCCAGCAGGATCTGGCCGATGCAGTTGTTGATCTTGTGCGCGCCGGTGTGGTTCAGTTCCTCGCGCTTGAAATAGATCTTGGGACCTTTGCCGGCAGGCGCGAGGGCACGGAAGTGCTCGGTCGCCCGCGGCGCGTAGTAGAGCGGACTGGGCCGCCCCACGAAGTCCTTCATCAGCGCGTCGAACTCAGCCCAGAAATCCGGGTCGTCCTTCGCCTTGCGATACTCGGCATCGAGGTCGAGGATCAGCGGCATCAACGTCTCGGCGACGTAGCGACCGCCGAACTGGCCGAAGTGGCCGGAGGCGTCCGGCTGGGCGCGTAAGCTGTTCACGGGGCTTTGCACGGTCATCCCGCCGCGTTGGCAGAGGGCCTCGCGCTTGTCCAGAGATTGGGCACACACCGGACTAACGAATTGCCTCAATTTTGCCGTCTTCGCGCATAATTTCCTTTGTATTTCAATCATTATGGCCCCGCACTCAGGTGTGCGACAATTGGTGACGAATTGGCCCGCGTTTGCCCCTTTTGGTTCATTTGGGGGCAAGCGGCGAGGTCCTAGCCCGGACCTGCCCGCTAAGCCAAAGCCCCTCTCGATCGACGAGCGGGCCGTCGCGGCGGGTGTTGAATGTTCAGGAGTAGAGTTATGCAAAAAGTCCCCTTTTCCTTCGCCCTGCCGTTGGCCGTGCTGGCCGGCGCCGCGTTTGCGACCCCCGCGCTGGCCGATGAGGCCCGCGTCGAGGCGCGCACCGGCGTGGTGTGGAACAGGTCGGATACCGAAGCGACCGCAGGCGTCGCGGCGGGCTACGACTTCGATCTGGGCAGCAAGGCGTTCATCGGCGCCGAAGTATCAGCCGACAAAGTGCTGGCATCCGACAACCGCGTGGAGTGGGGCTTCGGTGGCCGCCTGGGCGTGAAGACCGGGTCTGGCGGCAAGGCCTATGGCCTGGTCGCCTATGAGACGAAGCCTTGCGCATATTGCGAGGATTCGGTTGCCCTGGGCGGCGGTTATCAGCAGGACTTTGGCAAGAAGTACTACGGCAAGCTGGAATACCGCCACTCGCTGATCGACAATGGCGTGCCTGATACGGATCAAGTGTTGGCAGGTGTGGGTCTGAAGTTTTGATCGACCGCTAAAACACAACAAGCCATCGAGCAGGGCGGTCCGATCACGGGCCGCCCTTTCTCGTTCAGCCTTTTTTCGTTCAGCCCTTTCCCGGTCAGATAGCGCTTTGCTCAACCGCACGCACGGCGGCGCAGAAGGCGGCGATGCGGCCTTCGTCCTTGACGCCGGGCGCGCTTTCTACGCCGGACGAAGTATCGACCAACGGTGCGCCGGTCAGCCTTACGGCTTGGGCTACGGTATCAGCGGTGAGCCCTCCGGCCAGTCCCCAGGCGATCGGGCCTTTCCAGTGCGCCACCAGGCTCCAGTCGAAGCTGAGGCCCACGCCGCCCGGCAATGCCCCTCGCGGCGTCTTGGCGTCGAACAGGATGAGGTCGGCGGCGCCCGCGTAGGCATCGGCGCGCGCGACATCGGCAGCGGTTGCGACCGAAAGCGCCTTCCAGACGGGCAGGCCAAAGCGGGCGCGAAGCTGGCCTGTGCGCTCGGGCGTTTCCTTCCCATGAAGTTGGAGAGCATCGAGCTTTGCCGCAACGACTGCGTCAGCGATCGCGCCATCATCGGCATCGACGAACAGCCCGACGCGTCCGATGCGTCCCTGCGCTTGTGCGGCCAGTGCCGCTGCCTGCGCTGGGGTGACCGCGCGGGGGCTTTTGGTAAAGAAAACAAGACCGATGTGCGCAGCGCGGGCACGGATCGTGGCTTCGAGGGTATCGGGGGTGCTGATCCCGCAAATCTTGATCGCCGCTGTTGGCATATGCGTAATCTGGCCTAAGCTTGAGGTCACGCCACACATGGGGAGACGTATGAACCGCTTGGGCCGCTATCTAATGCCATTCGCCGCCGCTGCAATGCTGGCTGGCTGCGGGGTGCAGGAATCGTTCAAGGAAGCCGACGTCGAAGTCGGGCAATTCCACACCGCGCTCAATGCCGGAAACTGGCAAGATGTGTGGAAAACCGCCGATTCCGAGCTACGCCAGGCGACCACGCGCGAGCGGTTCGGCAAGCTGCTGGACGCGGTCCATCGCAAATTGGGCAAGGTCACCGCCAGTAAACAGACCGGTTGGAACGCCAATTCCGGCACGGGCGGCACGTATGTTACGGTGACGATGCAGACCCAGTTCGAGCGCGGCGCCGGCACTGAGCAGTTCGTTTACCACAAGGGCAGCGATGGAAAACTGGCCTTGTCGGGATACAATATCCAATCACAGGACATGATGCTGAATTGAGGCGCCGCCCCTCCACCGACTTTCGAGGGGCAGAGGGGCGATGCAATAAGGTGTCGATAAGGCGTCGATAAGGTGCGGATAGGCCTCGGCAGATCAGGGCATGAGTTCGAACTGCACCGTGACGTTCACCGAAACTTCCATCTCGCCTGCCGCGACCGGCGTGGCGGCCATCGAATCCATGGCCCGTTTGGAGGACTCGAAAACCGGTCGCGGGGCGTAGCCGCCGCCCTCGCTGATCGAGACGATCCGCGCCACCTTGAGACCGGCAGCATTGGCGTAAAGGTCGGCGCGGGCGCGCACGGCCTTCATCGCGTCGAGCCGCGCCTCGTCCTGTGCGGCTTCGGGCTGGGACAGCGCGAAGTTGGGGCCGTTGACCTGATTGGCGCCGGCGCTGACCAGCGCGTCGATCGCCTTGCCCATGTCGGCCAGCTTGCGTTGGCGCACGTTGACGGTGTTGGTCGCCTGATAGCCGATGATGCGCTGGGGCTCGTCCACGGTGCTGCCATCGGGCAAGCGCTTGGGCTGGGCGTAGACCGGGTTGAGATTGAGGTTGCTGGTCTGGATGTCCCGATCGGCGATGCCGGCGCGTTTGAGCGCGGCGATGACCTTGTTCATCTGGGCAGAGTTCGCCGACATCGCCTCGCTGGCGCTTGCGCCTTGGGTGGTGACCCCGGCGGAATAGGTCGCCATGTCGGGCGTGCGATTGGTGGAGCCTTGCGCGGTCAGGGTGAGCAGCGTGTGCCCGGCCTGGATCGGCGGGATGGTGCTTTCCTGCGCGGCGGCGGGCAGTGCGGTCAGCATCGTGAGGGAAAAGGCAGTTGCGGCCAGTAAGCCAAGGCGTTTCATCGGGCGTCGCTCCCAAAAAATTATCGTCAGTGGGGAACGTTCTGTTGCGCTCAGGGTTGCGACGGGCTGAACATACTCGTCATCGCTGCGAAAGCTGATCCGAAATCAGGTATACCCGTCATTTTGAATTTTCGCTAACGGTGGGGAGCGGGTCCTTCATGGTCCGGATGATGGAGTGAATGGCCTGGACACTTCGAACAAGTTTTTCTTGTGGTGGTGCATCGCGCCGCCCTTATCGGCGAGCTTGTGGAAGCGGGCAGTGTACACCTTTGGATTACACCGCCGTTGATCCTTGTTCTGCTACTTTTGCCTCGATTTCTGCCAGTCTTGAAGCTGTCGATACCGGACAGGCTGGTGGATGGCGGGGCGATCTACCTTCTTTTTTTCGCAGTCCCGTTCGCGCTCGGGGTTATGCTGGCATCGCGCCCCGAAGAGTGAGCGACAACAGGTAGGGTCCGCAACTGGACGGAATCCGCCGAAACGACACTCTTCAGAAGGCTCGCGTTTAGGGAATGGCCGAGTCTGGTGGGAAGCTGCCATCCCAATTTCGTCATTGCGAGCGCAGCGAAGCAATCCAGGGCATCGGGCCACGACGCCCTGGATTGCCGCGGACCTACGGCCCTCGCAATGACGAAGGATGGTGGGCAGCGGTCATTGCTATCGATGCGGACATGTCACCGCTGGGGTCAGTGTGATGTTGCGATAGGTAAGTGGGATGTGCCTGTCTCCGTCGTCGGTCTCTACCGTCGCAAACCCTTTGAACGTAGCCGGTATCACTTCGCTCTCACCCACCGTTGTAAAATCGGACTGCTGCACCGGGGCGTAAAGCGTTATCAATATGAAGGCGTGCAAGTCTTTGGGGTTGCGCTGGTTAAACCATGTTGCCCCTTGGCTGCCTTCTCCCGCAAATTCGCCATTTGGCGTCGCACTGCTTCCAGCCGTTATCCGCCATCCACCCGGAATGCGGCAAACCGAATTGAACTCGACACCCCAAGTGTCGAATGAGAATGCTTTGACGCTGCCAGTGTCTGCGACCGGCAGGCCAATGACCGACAGGAGATAGGTTTGCGAATGGTCGGCGGCAGAAGCGACTCCCGGCATCAAAAGCAGTAGTGGGAAAAACCTTCGCATGGATGGATAATCCGCCAACAAATGAATGTCCGCAAGTGGGGCGGAATTTGCCGAAACAGCACTCTTCAGAAGGATCGAGTTTCGGGAATGGCCGAGTCTGGTGGGAAGCGGAAGGTCTCGTTTTGGGCAAGACGACGCTGAAAGCCGACGTTACATAGGACGCGACAGTGTGATGGAGATGCAAGTGGCGCGACTGAAACACACCATTAAAAACAGCAGCAGTCAGCCGCAATTTGTGAACTTCGAACTCTCCACACATCGCTACCGGCTGGAACCGGGGCAACAAATGTATTTCTTCTACGAGTCCGACTTTCCTCGACCTGATGAGCCGCCACTTATCACAGATTTTATCGATAACGATGGGGTCATAGAAATTGTCATCTGGACGAATTTCGGTTCAGAGGAAGGGCCGTTCTTGCAGAATGGTGAGGAAGCGATGACGGACTGGGGCCCGCCCTGCCGGCCGTAGGCAAGTTAAGAAATTCGCGGCACTGGTGGCAATAAATGGTCGACATCTGAAGGGGAAGAACTGGACAAACCCGCCATCTGGGCGATAGCATTGGGTATGACTGCTTTCGCCAAATCTGGCCGCTAGGGAAGCGATCGCTTCCTCGGTCGCGAAAACGCAATTCTGATAGAAAGCGCCTGAGTAGTGGCGTGTACCCCTGATTGTTACCAATCAGACGTAGAGTCCGGCTCCTTCATGGCGGGAAGGCGCAAACATCAGGAGGGGACGGCGCGCGCTGGGCGGATCGGTGTCGTGGTAGCTTGGCAAGACGCGGGGGCTGGGATTGTAACCGCACCAGTTTATCTACGTTTACGCGTTCAGAACCGCTCAATGCAGATATTTCTTACATGCTCAACACGAGCATGGCGGAGTACTGAAACAACGAGATTGACGAAAGGCGCGAGCATGGTGGACGCGCGCGCGAATTCCGATAATCGGACTGCTGGCTCTCGCCATGGTTGGCTTTAGCACCATCCTGATCGAGCCTCTGACCGGTCTCCGGGCAGCTCGGCACGGGGGCATCCTCCTTCGAACGTCTGTCCGCCGTTAGCCGACAGCAGGCAGGATCGTGAATCCTGTCCTTTTCGCGACGATGCATGTCCCTGTTGAGGGCGCGTCCGACTCCGCTTGTTGATAGCAGGCTCCATGTGTGAACGCCTTCGGCGCCGCGTTCAGAATAGTACTCGTACGAAACGCCGGCCTCTTTCGCCGCTTCCGCATTAGAGAAAAGGAGACAACCATGAATGCAGTCGAGAACGTGCGGCAGGCACTGCAAGCGGCAGATCACGCGGATAGCATCGCGGAATTTCCGGCCGGCACGCACAGCGCCGCAGACGCGGCGGCCGCAGTCGGGTGCTCCGTCGCCCAGATCGCCAAATCTATCGTGTTCCGCTCCGGCGAGAATGTTGTGTTGGTGATCGCGTCGGGCGTGAACCGCATCGACCGGAAAAAGGTTTCGGCCGCGACCGGTCTTACCGTCAAGACAGCCGACCCCTCATGGGTTGAGGCGAAGACCGGCTTCGCTGTCGGTGGCGTATCGCCTATCGGCCATACCTGCCCAGTGACTACGATCATCGATGCTGATCTGCTTTTGCATGATCCACTCTGGGCTGCGGCAGGATCTCCTATTCACGCCTTTCGGACGACCGCAGACAAATTGATCGCGATGACAGATGGGCTGGCGGCAGACGTGCGGCAGGACTGATCTCGTTCACGCCCGATCGCGAGCGAGATAAGCGGTGGGCGCAACGCCCAACGTCCGTCGAAACATCGCGGCGAAAGCACTCGGGCTGTCATATCCATGTTCCAGCGCCACTTCGAGCACTGTGGCGCCGGCGGCGAGCCTTGGCAGGCTCAGCAGCAGACGTGTTCGGCGCAGCCATTCACCGAAGCTAATGCCGAGTTCGCGATGGAACATACGCGCAAGGGTGCGAGCACTGACGTGGATGCCGGCTGCAAGCCCTCCGAGCGTCATTGATCGGGACGGATCGGCAATCACCTCTTCGCACAAGCGCGCGAGGCGGGGATCCCGTGGCATCGGCACATGCAGTTCCAACCTCGGCGCCGTCTCGATTTCGTCGAGGATCAGTTCCATCACACGCTCATCGCGACCGCCCACCGCATAATCGAGCGGGATTCGGGTAGCGGCCACGATCGCCTCGCGCAGGAAAGGTGAGACGTCGATCACCTCACAATTACCCGGCTGGTTGGGCCGTATAGCGGGTTCCACGAACAGGGTACGCATGGCCACATCCCCCGCAATTCGGATCGCATGATCGATGCCCGCTGGCATCCATACTGCGCGGCCAGTCGGCACTACCCAACTTCCTCCGTCGCTGATGACGGTCATCACTCCAGTTAGAGTGTGGATAAGCTGAGCGCGCGGGTGACGATGTGGGGGGATGTGCTCGCCATGCGGATGGTCGCTCGCCAGCGCTGCCACTGGTCTTGGCGAGTAATGGCAATCCTCGAATGTACGCTCTGTGTCCATAACGCGACGAATGTTGGCAGTTTCGCAAGAGAAGGACAAGATTGAAACGCCTAGAGCCATGCCTCGATCCCGAGAGCATCAAATTATGTCTACACCTCGCAGAGGGCCGCCTGCCTTCTTTCTAGCTGTCTCCCTGTTGTCGTTACTCGCCGGTTGCGCCACTGGCCCTGCAACATCGCCGCAGGCGACCGTGATGCCAACCGTAACATCGTTCGCCGGCGAAGGCCTTGCGCCTTCGACTGTCCCGGCCAAGTGGTGGCGGCTGTATCGTGAGCCCGCACTGGACGCGCTTGTCGAAGAGGCCCTGACCAACAATCGCGACCTGCGGGAAGCTGCCGCGCATTTACTCGAAGCACGGGCTATTCTCCGCGAAGTCCGCGGCCAGCGCCTGCCCCAAACGAAGACATCCGCCGATGCGGGCGGGGGCAGCACGCTGGAGGACCAAATCGGCGCCGCCTACGACAATAGCGATCATATCCGCACAGGCTCCCGGTTTGGGCTTGGCGCCGATGTGGCGTGGGAAGCCGACTTGTTTGGCCGGCTGGCGGCATCGGTGAAAGCGAGCCGCGCCGATGCCGACGTCGCCCGTGCCGAAGCAGATGGGGTCCGCGTACTGGTGGCTGCCGAGGTGACACGTAATTGGCTTGGCGCGTGTGGTTATAGCCATCGCATCTTTGTGGCACGCCGGTCGCTCACGCTGCTGGAACAGGGACGTGAGATAGCCAAACACCTGCGCACCGCTGGCGCTGGCTTACCTGTGGATGTGGTGCGGGCCGATACTTTGGTCGCGCAAGCGCAAGCAGCGATCTCGCCCTTGGAAGCGGCACGGGCTGAAGCTCTCGCGGAACTGGCTGTACTCACGGGACGTCCGCCAACCAAGATTCCTGCCACCGCAGCGGCATGCACGCACTTGCCAACGATTACCGCACCGGCGCCAATCGGCGACGGTCTAGATTTGCTGCGCCGTCGTCCCGACGTTCGTGCAGCGGAACGGCGTCTGGCAGGAATGACAGCGCAGATCGGCGTTGCGACGGCCGACCTCTATCCCAGAATTTCCCTCGGTGCGAATATCGCCAGTTCGTCCCATACGCCCGGAGACCTGATTGCGCGCAACAACATCATTTGGCGCATTGGCCCGCTCCTGTCGTGGAGCTTCCCGAACATCAGCGCAGCCCGCGCGCGTGTTGCCCAGGCCCGCGCCCGGGAAATCGGCGCGCTCGCACGCTTCGATGCCACCATTCTGACGGCCCTCAAGGAAGTTAATCAGGCCGGCGACGAATATGAAGCGGCGCTCCAACGGCGGGAGGCGCTCCGGGTAGCGGCTGACCGAAGTGCCGAAGCGATGCGGCTCTCGCGGCTCGGACGCGCAGCGGGGAGCGCGACAGCGCTGGAGGCGCTCGATGCCGAACGCGCCGATCTCGGGGCGCAGGCAGCACTTGCGACCGCTGATAGCGAAATCGCCACCGCGCAGGTGGTGCTGTTCAAGGCCTTGGGCGGCGGCTGGGAGGATGCGCCCATGATCATGCTGCCTACGCCTGTTCGCGCCTCCTCCGCCGCTGCGACGGCAAGACCTTTCCATGAGTAATCCGATGACAGACACCGCTGTTCAGACCCTGCCCCTCACCACACCCATGCGCAGGCCAACCCGCCGGCAGCTTCTCATCGGCGGGGGCGGTCTCGCCCTGATCGTCCTGCTTATGTTCGGCCTGCACTGGTTAACGGTGGGCCGCTATATGGTCGGGACCGACAACGCCTATGTGCGCGCCGATGTCGTGACGATCACGCCGCGCGTCGCCGGTTATGTCGCCGAGGTCCTGGTCGCTGACAATCAGCGCGTCCGCGCGGGTGATGTCCTCGCCCGGATCGACGATCGCGATTATAGCGTAAAGGTCGTTCAGGCCGAAGGCATAGTTGCCGCGGCACAGGCGGAGGTGGCCGTACGAGAGGCACGCATCGCCAATCTCGGTGCGCAGTCCCACCAGCAACGCAGCCTGATTACCGGGAATGTAGCAGGTGTCACGGCAAGCGAGGCCGACGCCCGCCACGCTGGTCTTGAATATAGCCGCCAGGTGCTGCTCACACGGCAGGAGGTCACGAGCGCCCAAAATCTGGAGACGGCGGAGGCGGATGCCAAGAAGGCCAGCGCCGGTCTGGCAGTTGCAAGAGCTAGTCTCGCCGCCCAGCGCGACCGTCTGCCGGTGCTGGCGACCGAACGACAGGCCGCTGTCGCAGACCTCGACAAAGCTCGTGCAGCACTCGTCCAGGCGCAAGCCGCGTTGACGCTCGCCCGCAACGCTCTCGGCTACACGGTGCTCCGCGCACCGACCGCCGGCGTAGTCGGCCAGCGAAGCCTGCGCGTAGGTCAGTATGCCGAGGTCGGTACGCCGCTTTTGGCGATTGTGCCGGACGACGCCTATGTCATCGCCAACTACAAAGAAACGCAGGTTGGTCCTGTACATCGGGGCCAGCCGGCCGACATCGAAGTCGATGCGTTCGGCGGCTTGGTTCTCAACGGGCATGTTGAGAGCTTCGCGCCAGCCTCGGGTGCGCAGTTCGCGCTTCTGCCGCCTGACAACGCCACTGGCAACTTCACCAAGATCGTCCAGCGTATGCCCGTCCGTATTCGGGTTGACCCGGGACAGGCCCGCGCAGCGGAACTGCGGCCCGGCATGTCGGTCGTCACGACGATCGATACGCGGGGAGCCGCGCGATGACGGCCCCTGCAGGCCCAGCGAACGAGCATGGTGTATCGCTCCGCGCCTGGGTGGCGGTAATCGCGGGCGTGGTCGGCTGTTTCATGGCCGGCATGAACGTTCATGTCACCAATGCTTCGCTGCCCGATGTTCGCGGTTCGCTCGGTGCCTCCTTCGAGGAAGGGTCGTGGATCACCACCGCCTATCTCGTCGCCGAGATTGTCGTGATTCCGATGACCGGCTGGTTGGTCTCGGTGTTCTCGATGCGGCGCGTGCTGATGGTCGGCACCAGCGGGTTTGTCCTGTTCTCGCTTGCCTGCTCGATGGCTCCCAACATCGACACCATGATCGTGGCCCGAGCGCTGCAGGGGGCATTCGGCGGGGTGCTGATTCCGCTTTCCTTCCAGATCATCGTTACGGAATTGCCCCGATCGAAACATCCGTTCGGCATGGCGCTGTTCGCGGTCGCCAATAACGTCGCCCAGGCGACCGGCCCCGCGCTTGGGGGCTGGCTGACCGAGGCCTATAACTGGCGCTGGATCTTTTATCTCCAGATACCGCCGGGCCTGCTACTGCTGGCGGCGATCGGCTGGTCGACGCCGCGCACTCGGCCTGTTCTGTCGCGAATCCGGGAGGGTGACTGGGGCGGGATCATCGCTATGGCGGTCGGTCTCTCGGCGCTCCAGATCATGTTGGAAGAAGGTGGGCGCAAGGATTGGTTCGCATCGAGCTTCATCGTCAACGCCGGGATAGCTGCCGTTCTCGGCCTCATTGGCTTCGTTGTCATTGAGCTCCGGCGCAAGCAGCCGTTTATCAACCTGCGGCTGCTCGGCCGCTATAATTTCGGGCTGGCGAGCCTGATGCAGTTCACCTTCGGCGCGGTCGTCTTCGGGGTCGTGTTCCTGGTCCCCAATTATTTCGCGGAAGGGCATGGCTACAATGCCAAGCAGATCGGTCTGACCATGATTCCTTATGGACTGGTCCAGCTTGTCATGTCCTTCGCCGCGCCGAAGCTGATGCAATGGACGAGCGTGCGGGTCATCATCATGCTTGGCTTCGTCATCATGGCGACCGGATGTCTAATGAACATCCATCTCGACAGCGATGCTGCCGCCAACGTGATTGTCCCGTCGCTGGTGGTGCGCGGAATCGGCCAGTCCTTCATCGTTGTAGCGCTGGGCGTGATGGCGGTCGACGAACTGGAGAAATCCGAGATCGGCTCAGCGTCGGGTCTGTTCTCGACAGTCCGCAATGTCGGCGGCGCGATCGGCATCGCGATCGCGAGCCAGATAGTAGTCGAACGAGAGAAGCTGCATGCCCAGCGCATCGGCGAGGCGGTCAATCCCTTCTCAGCCGAGTTTCGCGAGAGGATGATTGCGATGGTGCGGCTGTTGAGCCACGAGCAGATCGATCGTGCAACGGCGTTGAATGGCGCGGCGGCAGCATCTTTACGTGAACGGGCACTCGGCTTGATGGAGCGGCTGGTCCATCATGAGGCGCTCTTGCTCGCTTATAGTGACGCATTCCTGATCGCGGGCGTGGCCATGTTGCTCTGCGGAGGTGGCTGTCTCCTCTTGAAAGGAGGGAAAAATTTGTCGCCGAAAGAACCGGCGCAGTGACGTGCACGCGCGAATGTCCGGATCCGCCCTAAGGCGACGTTTCTGCAGCCGCATCGGAACGGCGTAAGTTGGGTCGCCTGCTGCCTCGGGGCATTCCTGCTTATCAGGCGCCAAAGCGTTCTTCGGGCGGCCACTCTGGCCATCGGAGAATGATCATGGCGATGCCTGAAGCCAACGACATCGCCGCATTGCTGGAAGTGGCACGCCAGGGTCTTGGCGTCGTCGGCTTCGGGGAATGGGCGATGGCCCGCGACTTCGCGACCGGCGTTCTCGTGCGGCTCTTGCCCAAATGACGGTTCGATACCGACGGCGGCATTTATCTCCTGCGTCCGTCGCTCGGCTTCATGCCGGCGCGCACCGAAGCGTTCGTCGGCTGGCCCCGGGCATCGTTTGAGGGAAGATTGCCCCTGCACGGATTGCCCGCTGCCGGCCAATTCGATCAGAGCTAAATCTTCAAGTTCGTCGGTCGGGATGAGAACCGGCTCTCGAAATCCTTCGCAATCTCCGCAAGCGTCACATCGCCCATCTCGGCGATCAGCATGGTCTCTGCCCGGCGCAAAGCGTTCGTCATCGAGGCGTTGACCGCCTGCTCGACTAGACAGTGCGGCGCTGCGTCGGCGAGACCGATCGCGAAGATACGCGGCTCCCCGACGGCCTTGTAGACGTCGAGCATGGTTACCTCCTCAAGCGACTTGATGAGGGTCCAGCCTCCGGCATGCCCTTTATCCGATCGTACCAGGCCGGCGTCACGCAGGCCGGCCATCGTCCGCCTTACTACGACGGGATTGGTGTGCAGCATGTCGGCGGCCGCGGCCGACGTAACCGGACCTTCCGCTCGATCCATATGGATCAGCAGGTGGAGCATTCTCGACAAACGGCCGTCCAGTTGCATCGTGTTCCCTCAAGGGCAGCATATCATGTCACATAAAGAGTTGCAAAACCCGTTCCGGCCTCATACGTAATACTTGAAGTTACGTGATGTGCGATCATAAGGATAACGGAATGCATGATGTCATCGTCATCGGCGGGAGCTTCGCCGGACAGTCCGCCGCGATCCAGCTTGCGCGCGCGCGACAGGACGTGGTGCTGATCGACGCTGGCGCACCGCGCAATCGGTTCGCCGACGCCGCCCATGGCTTTCTAGGGCAGGATGGCAACGCACCGCACGCGATCATGCGCGAAGCGACGCGCCAGTTGCTCAAATATCCGACGGCGCAGGTGCTGAGCGCAGAGGTTCTGCATGCGGTTCGCGTGGACGATCATTTCGTCCTGACTCTTTCCAGTGGACTTGAGCGCCAGGCGAAGCGGCTGGTTCTGGCCACCGGTGTTACCGATATCCTGCCCGACATCCCCGGCATGGCCGAGCGTTGGGGAGAGACGGTCCTGCATTGCCCATATTGTCATGGGTACGAAGTCCGCGATCATTCGCTCGGGATCATCGCGAACCACCCGATGTCGGCACATCAGGCGGCGCTGATCCCCGACTGGGGACCGGCGATCTATTTTACGCAGGGGATGTATGAGCCGGAGCTGGAACAAGCCGAATTGCTCGCGAAGCGTGGCGTTGCGATCGAGCGAACGCCGGTGATCGCGTTGCTGGGAGAGGCACCGGACCTGAGAGCGGTGGAACTGGCGGACGGTCGGACGATCGAGGTCGCGGCGGTTTTCACGGCGCCGCGCACGCAACAGACGAGTGCCATTGCCGAAGCGCTGGGCTGTGCGCTGGAGGAGGGCCCAACCGGACTCTTCATCAAAATCGATGCCTGGGGTCTGACATCAGTATCCGGCATCTATGCAGCCGGAGACGCAACGAGCCCGATGCACAATGCCACGGTCGCATCGGCATCGGGCGTGCTCGCAGGGATCGGAGCGCACCAGTCCCTGGTGCGCTCCTGAGATTGGCGGAAGGGGGTAAGGGGAAATCTTCAGGCGCTGGCCAGGCTGCTTTCGATGCTTCCACGCCGCGAACCAGGGTCACTTGGTCTGTCCGGCATCCGCGGCCATTGCTTTCAGCAGATCTCTTACCGTGCCGTCCCGTTCGGCGAAGCGAAACGGCTTCACCTCATCGACGATGATCTCGTCCGCGGATGGATGCGAGATGAGCTGCGCCATCACATCGTCGGCGAATTTTTCCAGCGGAACGCTGTAAGGCGAATCCTTCAGGCCTTCCATCAGGTCGGTCGCGACTTGCGGCGGGATGATCTCAATCACCTGCAGGGCGTCTCGCAGCAGCGCGCGCAACGACAGCGTGTACGAATGCAGCGCCGCTTTGCTCGCCGAATAGGTCGGCGCTGCGGGATAGGGCACGAAGCCGGTGCCCGAGGAAACTGTGACGATGGCCGCGGCGGGGCGGCCCTTCAGATGGTCGACGAGTGCGTCGATCATGCGAATGGGGCCCAGCAAATTGGTTTCGACCATCTGTTCCCCGCGCGAAAGATCGCGCGCAACCGTCGGATCTTCGGCACCCGAAATCCCCGCGCAATTGACCAGCACATTGAGATCCGGATGCTCGGCGACCAGCCGCCGGGTAACGGCGGTGATCGCATCGGGGTCGGCGACATCGAGTTCGTAGAACGTCATGCCTGGGTGCCCCGCGACGGTTTCCTCGAGCGCGCTGCGCCGGCGGCCCGCGACGATCACCCTATTGCCCAGATCATGCCAGCGATGCGCCAGCGCGCGACCGATGCCGGAATTCCCGCCGGTGATGAAAATCGTGTTTCTTGCGCGCTTCATGTCGCCTCCATGTGTGTGAGACCACAGATAGGCGCACGCCGCCGACCGCGCGCGCCTGATCCTGCCTGTTCTTTGCCTATTTCTATCAAACCGTTGATTGGATGTGGCTGACATGACACAGGCCGGATGATGGACGAGACGATCGCAGACCTGGCTTCCATGGTTGCCCGCGAAGGGAAAGAAGGCCTGACGCCGACCGCGATGCCGAATGTGGGGCTGTACAAGGTCAGCCAGTGTATCGATCTTCTCCCTGAAACCTACCGAGCGATGGTTAGCCTGATCTTGCAGGGCGAAAAGCAGTTGCTAGTCGGCAACGAGGTCCTGACGTATCGCGCGGGCCATACCTTTACCGCCGCGCTCGATCTTCCGGTCTTGGGGAAAATCACCCAAGCGAGTCCAGACCGACCCTATCTCGCGATACGTCTTGACCTGGATGCCGACATCGTAGCCGCTTTGACGCTGGAAATGCCTAATGCTGCCTGCGATGCTGATGCGAAAGGGTTCGGAGTCCATCCAGCTGACCGTGAACTGCTCGACGCCTGGAGCCGGATGCTGCGGTTGATCGATCGTCCTGACGAGGTGCGGATCATGGCGCCCCTGCTGGAGCGAGAGATTGTCTATCGCCTGCTGCGAGGCTCGCAGGGCGCCGTTCTGCGGCAGGTCGCCGCGGTAGACCCAAAGATCTTGCCGATCAGGACGGCGCTGGCTTTGATCGGAGAGAGCTATACCAGCCCGTTCAAAGTGCATGAGATTGCGCAGTCGGTTGGTATGAGTTGCTCCGCCTTTCACCGGCGGTTCAAGGCTGCCACCGGCATGGCGCCGCTGCAGTATCAAAAGACCCTTCGGCTTTACGAAGCGCGGCGCTTGCTTCTGACCGAACCGATGAACGCGAGCGCGGCCGCATTTTCGGTCGGGTACCAGAGCGTTTCGCAATTTAGCCGGGAATACAGTCGGATGTTCGGTACACCGCCCATGCGAGAAATCCGGGCTGTCCGATTGGATTGATTGGCGGGGCGGGTGCCGGTGATACTGCGACGTACGCGACACATCAGTCCTTCGCGCGATAGGCCTCCGGGATCACGAACACCTCGTCAGCGCCCGCGTAGCCGCCGTCCTTTACCCCTTTGATGCCGACCATCGTGTTGGGGCGCGCGGCTTCGGAGAAATACCGGCCGACCGAGCGGCAGGTTCTGGCAAAAGCTGCCACTAGAGGCCTGACCGGCGAACGGCGCATTTTTGGTCGCGACGCGCCAGGACC
>NZ_AKFJ01000003.1 GCF_000272475.1 Novosphingobium sp. Rr 2-17 | reverse complement strand
TTATTGCCGGTGTTCTCAGTCATATAGATCCATAAAGCGACTTGACGAAGTGAGCCTTCCGCCAATGTCTATAATTGTTGGCGTTAACGGTAGCGGAAAAACCCAGCTTCTTCGTGGAATAGCGGAGGGTATATTTCTTCAAGATCACAATATACCTACTGACGGGACTCCCCTCCTTTCTGCGCATGACAACAAGAAATCGTAGATAGAATAATTTCTAGATCAGAAAAGTCACTGATTGAGCAACCAGATTCATTGTCCCATCGGGATGTACGACATCGAGCGTTGCAACCTGCGATAAAATATACGTTAGAAGTTTGCAAGCGGTTCGGAATTTCTCCGCTTGCTATAGACTATGAGCACTTTGCAAAACTTAGTCGTTGGCGTGAACACAATCAGTTTTCAGTTAATTTAGGTATATTGCTCGGTGCATATCGCGATCTAAGATACGAAAACGTCGTGAAATCCGCGGTCGATCGCGTCGACGGAACATCCACCTCGATTTCGGATGGTGAATTTTTAGAGATTTACGGACGGCCGCCCTGGGAGCAGATGAACGAGAATCTCTCCGATTTTGGGCTTCCGTATAAATTTTCGGCTCCACCAACTACTCTAGACAATTTCACTGTGATGTTGGTGCGAATTCCAACCGGTGAACGTGTGCATCTTTCTGATATTTCTTCTGGAGAAAAGGTTCTTCTTACCCTTGCGGTTTCGTCATTCAATTACGATCAACAGATCGTAAAAATTAGCAGGCCTTCATTGTTGCTGCTGGACGAAATGGATGCGTCACTTCATCCTGAAATGGTTAGAGCGGTTTCCACACGA
>NZ_AKFJ01000002.1 GCF_000272475.1 Novosphingobium sp. Rr 2-17 | reverse complement strand
ATTTTATACCGGCGTTGACAACAGTTCCAGCCGCTTACATGCCTCCTGCGCTTCGGCGCCCGCCCGACCATCCAATCGAGTTGATGATGCGGCCGCTCCATGCCTTCATTGGCAGTGCCATGCATGGGCATGTTATCGCGCAACGCGGGTTTACCGGCAACCTCGTGAGTACCATTGAGCCGCTCTGACATACGCACCTCTCTTTCAAGAGAAGAGTAGGAAGCGGGTTCAGGCGTGTCGCTAACCTCGATTGCTCATGATGTTAATGTCCAGGTCAGCATTGAGCATGTGAGCATCAGAATTTCCGTTTTGACACTGTCTCATCCGCCATTCGGCCATTCACCTGAATTTACTCCGTACCTTCGCCCGCAGGCGCATTCACGGCCACCATTTTGATGGTGAACAGGAGTCTTCTCAGTTCATCCGTTACAAAGATGCTGAACTCTCGACCATCCCAAAGTACGTCAGGCTGATCGTTCATGATTTCGCCAGCAAACTGGATGGCGAAACGCCTTGCTGCAGCGTGATCGCGTAACTCTGTTCCTGTTTCATCCCCATCGGCATCCGACGCGGAAAAGAAGTAGCGTGGCATTTTGTCCTCCAGGCATCGCGCACAGTAATGCCCAAGTTGAACACCCGTTT
>NZ_AKFJ01000001.1 GCF_000272475.1 Novosphingobium sp. Rr 2-17 | reverse complement strand
TAACGAAAGGGTCGCGAATAATGGCGGGCGGCTCCGGCGGGCGACAATCGTGGCGCTTGCCCGCAAATTGCTCGTTGCAATCTGGAAGTATGTCACCGCCGGCGTCGTCATCGAAGGGGCGATCATGAAGGCCGCCTGACGACATCTACTGCCCACATTACTATTCCCCAGGACCTGATCAGTCCTGGCGGATCCGGGTGAACGGACCGACTGGCACTATGGCTTCAACAGCCGCTCCCTAAGAATGGTCCCGTTCTCCTGAGCCCTTGCCCGTCGTAAGCGGGATAATGGTGCAGCCGCTTTGAACGGCGACCGGATGTGAGTTTGTACAGGTTCGGAAACGAGCCGGTATTGTGATCGGGCTCAGACCATGGATCCATGCCAGCGAGGAAGAACAATGTCGCCTTGACGCCAACTTGACTCTGCTCCCCTCATGTGAGTGCCAG